>DATCWR010000084.1:0-15510 GCA_036566245.1 Mycobacteriales bacterium
CGGCGACCCGCGCCGCGGCCTGATCGTCCAACCGGTACGTGGCGTCAGTGATCACCTTCGCCCGGTACAGGTCCAGGGTGCCCGTTTGTAGGGCATGCAGGACCGCCGGGGTACGGGTGGTCATCTCCACGGCCTGGGCAACCCGGTTCTCCGCCACCCGCCGAGACACCGACAGCACCAGACCGACCTCGTCGGCCACGAACTCCCCGAACGGACAACCCGGGGTAGCAGGCCGGCGTCGGGTGAACTCGGCCATCACCCTGGCCTGCACCGCATGCGCGGCCGCGATGACCCGTTCCATCCCGCCGAGCACGGCCAACAACGACTCGGCGTCCAAACCAGACAGATCGACACCTGCGAGGAATTCGGCGACCATCTCGGGGTCGAATCCGGTCATCGGAAACCCGCCATCCGATTCCCCAACAACACCGTAATCGATGTCGCAGGGAATCGCATCGGCCAGGGTTTCCATGCCACAATTCTATCTTTACTATCCCGGTACTTGATCACCCGTACGAGTGAATTCAACAAAAACCCAGAGTGCGGGGAAATGCGAACCAGGAATTCCCAGGCACCGACAATCGCCGGGTGACAGCCATCCTTTTGTCCGGACGGAACACCCACGGCGCGTTGTGTGGTTGGCTCTGGCCGATCGAACCGCCTGGTTCGACCGACCCCGGACAGCGTCAGTCGGCCGGGTCGGCCTTCGCACGCAGTATCCGCAACACCTGCGGGTCGATGTGGCCGGCGGCCAGTCGTTCCTCCAGGTTTTCCACGCCGGCCCATCGGGCCAGGGCCGCGTCCAGTCCGTCCGGTCCGGTCGGATGGTGACCCACCTGCTCCAGCGCGGCGGTGACCTCGGTGGCCAGCGCACCAACCAGTGGCAGCAGCGAGGCCGGGTCGGGCCGGGTGAAGTACAGGTCGTGCAGGTCCAACAGCCGGGCCAGTTCACCGACCGGGTCGACGTGGTCGTCCACCCGCAGGTCCACCGCGACGTCAAGGGAGCCCCCGTAGGACCCGCCCGGACGCCACACCCGTACCACCGCGGACTGCCGGCCACGGGCGTCACCACCGGCCCGGTCGCCCGCCGCCAGAGCGGTGACCAGTCGGCGCGCCAGCGGACCGGACGCGGTCCGGTACCCGTCCACGGCGGCGGTGACCACCTGGGGTCCGGTGAGGATGTTTCCCTGCACGGCCAGTCCGGGCATGGCCACCCCACCGGCCCAGTCCAGGCAGGCCGAGCCGGTGAAGGTCGCGGCCCGGCCGTGGGAGTCCACCACGCCGACCTGCCGGTGCGCCCGGCCGGTGTCGGCCTGGGTTATCCGGGACACCACCATCTCGGCGCTCGCCCCGGCCTCCAGCAGGGCCAGGCCGGCGGGTCCGTAGGCCACGTTCGCCGCCGCCTGGGTGGCGATGGCACCGACCTCGGCCCGACCCCAGGGCACCACCGCGCCCACCGCGAGAAACTTCGAGGCCACCGCCACGCCCCAGGAGCGCGTGGCTTCGTCAAAGCCGACAATCGAGAAGGTCACAGGCACCTCCGGGCGTCCGGTGTCGTCTTTCTACCCGCCATCGCCGCGTGGATCGAGACCCGGCGTCCGCAGACCACAAGAACTCGGTTGCCGTCCGACCCACCGGCTCTGGCCGGTTCGGGCGAAAAATGACTGAAACCTGACCTTGTGCTGTGGTCGTCATGATCGACATGTGGAAGGTAGGCGGCGTCCTTCGGCCGGCGCGCCAGTGTGCCGGCCTCCTCAACACCGATCAGGTCATCTGTATGGCAGATCCGCCCCTGCCGCAGCAGATCTCCAGGGAGCCGCAATGCCGTGCGTTTCCACGTACCGAGACAATGCCGCCGGTCCTCCGCGCGGCGCCCCGACCCAGCATGACCTGGGTACCCTCACCCACCGACTGGTGCTTTCCGTCGCACTGTCCCTCGCAGTGGCCGGATGGCTGCGGCTGGTCGAGTCGTCGCTGTTCGACCGGCTGGCCACCGACCAGGGTGGTGTCGAGTACCTGCTGCTCGACACCATGCTGGTACTGCCACTCGCCATGGCCGCAGTTGGGCTGGCGACCCGGATCGCTGGCCGGTTCGAACCGTCGCACCGACCCGTCGGCTTCGCCCTGTCCACCGCCGCCGGCCTGACCGCGCTACTGGTGCCCCTGGTGCCGTTGCGCGGCATGGTGCTGGCCATGCTCCGGTCCGGCACCGAACACCCGTCCGTCTGGCACGACTCGACGTTACTCGGGCTCGACGGCTGGATCGGCCAGGGGCTGCGATACGCGGTCATCACCTGGCCGGTACTGCTCGTGGTGGCCCTGGTCACCGTGGCCATGTCGTTGGCCCTGCCCCGCTGGCCGCGGATCCGCCGGTTGCTCGCCCGCACCGCGATGATCGGCCTGGTCACCGCGACCGCCGGGACGCTCGCCTCGATCCCCGCGGCGGCCGCCCCGACCAGCGAGACGACCAACAGCACCACGAGCGTCAGTACCAGTCTGGGATGCGACGACCCCGCCGTGCCCAGGCGGACCTACGACGTGGTGGCCCTGCACATCGACATCCCACTCAATCGGTTCGGGGACCACGACCCGTACGGGTACATGTACACGCTCGCCGCGAACGAGGCGGCGGTGCGTGCGTTCTCCGCGGCGACCACCGGGCCCAACCCGACCGCCAAGGTGTCGGTCGGACTGCGTGAGGACCCGATCCAGCCGCTGGTGCTGCGTGCCCGACTGGGCGAGTGCGTGGTCATCAACTTCACCAACAAGATCGACCTGGCCCCGCACGCCGGCAACGACCAACCGGTCGGCGGCATCCCGCGGGTCTCCATCGACGTGCAGGGCGCGTCGTACCAGATCGCCGACGGTGGCTCGGCGGTCGGGCAGAACCCGACCAGTCGGATGACCCCGGAGAACGGGACCAACGTCTACCGGTTCTACCTCGATCCGCTGTCCGGCGAGGGCGCCAAGGTCTTCCACAGCGGTGGGGACTCCCGGCAGGTCACCGCGCGCGGCCTGTTCGGTGCACTCATCGCCGAGCCGGCGGGTTCCCACTGGTTCGACCCGATGACCGGTGAGGACAAGACTGATGACCCCACCTGGAGCAACTGGGAGGCGATGATCCAGCCGGGCACCGGCTTCGCCTTCCGCGAGTTCTCCATCATGTACCACGAGCAGGGTGACGAGGACGCGCACCTGAACCGTCCACTGTCCGAGGGTCCCGGACCGGAGGGCCTGGGTGGCCTGATCCCCATGATCGACGCCAAGTTGCCGCACCAGGCTCCACTGCCCGAGGAGATCGGCGAGGTCGACTTCAACAACGACGACGGGTCGGGCACCCAGACCTACCGGCCCGACGGTCGGGCCATCAACTACCGCAGCGAACCGTTCTGGCGGCGGTTGCAGGGGCTGGGTAACACCGCCTTCCCGACCATGCCGATCAGCGAACTCGACCCGCTGATCAAGGACCGGATCGCGGTCGGGTACTCCTCGTACACCTTCGGCGACCCGGCCACCCCGATGCCCCGGTCCTACCTGGGTGAACCGACCAAGACCCGGGTCATGCACCCGGGGTCGGAGCAGTTGCACGTACACCACCTGCACGGCGGCGGTGACCGGTGGCGGGCCAACCCCAACGCCGACGACACCGACATGGCCGGCGGCCTGGAGAAGAACCCGATCCAGAACGCCAAGTCGATCCGGCTGGACTCACAGACGGTCGGACCGGACGAGTCCTACACCCTGGAACACGAGTGCGGAGCCGGCGGTTGCCAACAGGCGGCCGGCGACTTCCTGTTCCACTGCCACATCGCCGAGCACTACATCGCCGGCATGTGGAGTTTCTGGCGGGTGTTCGACACCGAACAACCCGACCTGGCCCCGTTGCCCGACCGGGTCCTGCCACCGGCCGCGGTGACCTCCGACCAGCTACTGGGCAGGACGTTCAACGGTAAGACGATCGTGCTGGCCGACCCCGGACCGGGCGAGGTCACCCTGAAGGACTGGGTGGAGGGACAACTTCCTCCACCGGGCGTCCGGATCGACCACAACGACTCGACGGTGTGGGACTGGGCGGTCGGCGGCACGCCCACCGCGCCGGTGTACCTGACCGAACCGGAGTCCACGGTCTCCTGGGCGAACTACACGCCGCCACATCCCGGGCAGCGTGATTCGATCATGTTCGACCCGGCCAACGGCCGGTACTCCTGGCCACTGATGGCCCCGCACCTGGGCATGCGTCCACCGTTCGCGCCGAACGGGCACGGCGGCGCCCCGTGGCTGGGCAACACCGGATCGGCGGAACGACCCGACGGTCTGTGTCCGGCCAACGCGCCGGTGCGTACCTACAACATCACCGCGATCAACGTCGGGATCGCCGAGACCGACGAGGAGACCGACCGCAACGGTCGGATCTACGTTCTCAACGAGAACAAGGACGCGGTCCTCGCCAACTCGACCAAGGCCGAACCGCTGACCATCAGGTCGAACGTCGGTGACTGCGTTGCCATCACGTTGAGCAACGAGATGCACAAGACCGAGCCGCTGCGTCTCGACGACGGGTCCACGCTGACGCTCAAGGCGCAGTACAAGGTCAACATGCACACCCACTTCGTGCAGTTCGACCCGCAGGCGTCCGACGGCGTCATCACCGGAATGTCGTTCGAACAGTCGGTCGGTGACGACCAGGGGCCCGGTAACACCACACTGACCGCCGCGGTCCCGGCCGGAGCGACCACCGTCCCGGTCGCCGGTACCGACCGGCTGCGACCGGGGATCTCGGTGGCCGTCGGCGAGGGCAGGGCCAACATCGAGATCCGCACCATCACCGCCATCGACACCACGGCGAAGGTGCTGACCCTCGACAACCCCCTCAGCCAGGCCCACGTGGCCGGTGAGCCGACCGGTACCGAATTCGTGCAGTACCGGTGGTACTCCGATGTGGACTCCGGCACGGTGTTCTGGCACGACCACGTCGACGCGATCACCTCGTGGGCGCACGGCCTGTTCGGCGCGCACATCATCGAGCCGGCCGGTTCCACCTACCACGACCCGGTCACCGGCGAGGAGATCCGCAGCGGTGCGATTGCCGACATCCACACCACCGGCTCGGTCGGGGTCGGCGAACAGGGCAGCTTCCGCGAGTTCATGCTGTTCCTGAGCAACGGCAGACGCGGCAGACCCGAACTCACCCAGAGTCCACCGCCGCTGGGGATGTCGCTGAACTTCGGTTCGGAGTGCGAGGAAGGCAACATCAACCTGCGGGCCGAACCGATCGGTGAACGGATACCCAGAGCCCTCCAGCACGACGAGTGGAACGGCGGCATCTGTCGGAACGACTTCGTCGACGACGACACCGGAGATCTGCTGTCCACCCCGTTCAGCATCCAGACCGCCGATCCGTACGTGTTCTCGTCGGTGAAGTACGGCGACCCAAGAACACCGCTGCTCCGCGCCTACGCCGGTGACCCGGTGGTGATCCGCACCATCGGCACGGCCGAGCGGGTCGAGGCGCTGCGGATGCAGGGTCACCGGTTCCAACGAGAACGGTTCAACGTGGACGGTGACGTGATGGACACCATGACCACCGGGGTGTCCGAACGGTTCGACTACATCCTCGACGGTGGAGCAGGCGGGCCGAAACACATGCCCGGCGACTACCTGTACTACAGCACCCGCAACTTCGCCTTCGAGAGTGGGGCGTGGGGCATCTTCCGGGTGCACGACACGAGACAGGACAGCCTGCAACCGCTGCCGGACCGCACCCCGCCGCCGACCGGAGAAGGGTTCCCGACCCAGACCTGGACCGGTCAGGCTCCGGCTCCCCCGGACCCGGCACAGGCCCGGGCGGTGTGTCCGTCGTCAGTTCCGAACCGGAGCTACGACGTGTCCATCTTCGACACCACGCTGGACTCGGCGCCGACCAGCCCGAACCAACTCCCGTACCCGATGGACGACCCCAACGGGATCGTGTACGCGCTGACCTCGGACGTGGCCGCGATCAGGGCCGGCACCATGCGGTTGGAACCGCTGGTGTTGCGGGCGAACGTGGGTGACTGCGTGCACGTCACCCTGCACAACGAGATCACCGCCGGTTCGACATTCGGCGGTACCAGGGCCGGCTTCAGCCTGGCCAAGCTGCTCAGCGATCCACAGCAGTCCGGCGGCGCGGCCGTCGGGTTCAACCCCGACACCACCGTGCCGATCGGCGGCCAGTACACCTACACCTTCTACGCCGACCGGCAGTTGGGCACCTCGATCTTCCAGAACCTGGGCAGCGAGATGTCCCTGCTGCACGGTGCCTACGGCCTGTTCATCACCGAGCCCGCCAACTCCTTCTGGCTGGACAACGAGACCGGAACGTTCCTGGGCGCCAACGCGACCAGCACCGCCGCCGCGATCATTGTCCCGTTCGGAAAGAGTTTCCGGGAGTTCGCGGTCACCATGGAGACCACCGACCAGCACATGGGTCGCGGCATCATCCCCTACTGGGAGCAGGTCGCCGGTACCACCGACGACGAGGACGTTCCCGAGGGGCCGGAGACCGACGAGCCGGAGCCTCCGCTGCCGCCGGGAATCCCGCCGGGTGAGGACCTGCAACCAGGGTTCAACCACATCAACTACCACAGCGCACCCACGGTGCAACGGATCGGCCCGCTGCGGTTCGGCGGGGACGGCAGTGAGGAACTGGGCCTGGCGTTGAACAACGTCCACGGCATCCCGGAGACCCCGCTGTTCCGGTCCTACCCGGGTGATCCGGTGGTGTTCCGGGTCGGCATCGGTGCCAGCAACCAGTTCCACGTGTTCAACATCCAGGGTCACGAGTTCCCCTTCGAGCCCTACATGTGGGACGACGCGACCGACCACCGGTCGCAGTTGCTCACCGGCAGGGCGATGACCGCGGGGGAGACCATGGATGCCGAGCTGGTGGGTGGCGCCGGGGGTCCGGTGCACGCCGTCGGTGACTTCAAGTACGGCGACGGCCGTGGCCCGTTCATGGAGGCCGGGTTGTGGGGCATCTTCCGGGTGTTGCCCTCGCCGTTCGGTCAGCAGGCCACCAGCAGTGAGGGAGGCGACGGGTCGACCGGGCCGGTTTCCCTGGACCAGTCGACCGGGTGACCCGACCGACCGGGTGACCCGGCGGACCCCGCTGACCAGGTAGGCGGTCCGCCAGCACAGCGGTATCGAGGGCACGGCCCCGGTGGCCACGGGCGACACCCATGGCCACCGCGGGCCGTGTTCGCTTCCTGCGTCTCAGCCGAACGCGATGCCGGCGCCGGCCTCGTCGATGGTCCGGTCCACCTGGTGTGCCAGTTTCACGTCGTCGGCGGTCACCGCACCGATCGAGGTCGTGTTCACCACCAGGTCGGCGGCGCCGTCCAGGCGACGCACGGTCGGCCCTCGGCCCAGGTTCTGATGCATCAGGCGGATCCGGTCCAGCACCCGTTCCAGGTTCTCCTCGGGCAGCTCCACCGTTCGCACCAGCGCGTTGGTGTCTCCGGACCAGTACGGGAGTTGGTCCAGGGCCGCGCGGACCTCCTCGTCGGTCAGGGGTGCCTGGCCACCACCCACGCCGGTGAGTCCTCCACCGGGATGGGGCTGGGTGAACAGTTCCCGGAGTGATTCCGACAGGCTGAGCCCGCGAACCAGACCGGGATCCTCTTCGGCCAGCGCGGCGAACGCCGCGTGGGTGAGCAGCCAGGCCTCCTCGGGTGGGCGGCTGCTGAGCCGCGACACGGTCTGTACGAAACCGACGTCGTCGAGTTGGGTGGGAGCGCCAGAGACCGCCATACCGTGCCGCAGGTCGGCCGACAGGGCGTCGAGCAGGCGACGCCGTTCGTCGCCGGGGAGTTGGCCGGCCAACGTGACCAGCGCGGCCCGGCCCACCGCACGGGCATCGTCGAAGTCCAAGTCGGTCATCCGCGAGATCGCTTCGAGGAAGTGCTGGTACCGCACAGCCATGGCGCACACCCGACGTTCTCGGCGGCCCGCCGCCGAACCGGACCGGTCGGCTGACCCCTACCCGGCAGATCCGCGCCTATCCCTGGCCCGGCACGCCTACCGAGCAACCCAAATCACTATCAATCGCTCAAATCGGTCCTACTGCGAACCGTCCAGTCTGGCGGACAGCAGGTCGATCTTCTTCTCGATGCGTTCCATGTCCTCGGCATCCACCTTGAAGATCAGGTGTTTGGCGCCGAGCAGCAGGATCGCCTGGAAGACCAGTTGCAGCCACTCGCTCTGCCAGTTCTCCAGGGTCGAGGCGAAGAACGTCGGCAGGAACTCCGACCAGGTGAACGACGAACCCTGCTGCTCCTGTTCGTTGGTGAACTCCACCATCTGGGTGAAGAACTGGCCGATCCACGAGCCCAGGAAGAGGCCGGCCAGCACGTACACCGCGCCCCAGCGCCGCACATGCCGCATCGCTGCCCCCCATCAACGACCACCTGATCCAGGTCCGCGCCGTCCCCGACACCGTCCGACCGGGACCGGTGCCCGTTCCCCTTACCCCCACCCCGACGATTCCACACATTTGCCACGGTCAAACGGGTCCGCGCGAGTCCCAACCCGAGTGGCAAACGGCCGTCGACCGGCTGAGGACATGGTGAGCCCGGTCCGGTCAGGACCTGGATGCCCCGGACGCGGTCAGGAACCCAGGACCCGGATCGGGGAGCCGGCGAGGTAGGCGGTGATGTCCTCGACCACCAGTGGGAAGTAGTTCTCGCCGTAGTTGCGCTCGGACACGTAGCCCAGGTGCGGGGTGGCCAGCACGGTGGGCAGAGAACGGAGCGGGTGGTCGGCGGGCAGCGGTTCGACCTCGAAGACGTCCAGGCCGGCCCCCGCGATCCGGCCGGCACGCAGGGCGTCCACCAGGGCGTCCTGGTTGACGATGGCGGCCCGGGAGGTGTTGACCAGGTACGCGGTGGGCTTCATCAGGGCCAACTCGGCCGCGCCGACCAGGTCGCGGGTGCGCTCGCTGAGCCGTAGGTGGATCGACACGAAGTCGCTGGTCTCCAGCAGCTCGGCCTTCGACCCGGCCAGCGTGACGTGTTCGGCCTCGGCCCGCTCCGCGGTGAGGTTGGCGCTCCAGGCCACCACGTCCATCCCGAACGCCAGGCCGACCCGGGCCACCCGGCTGCCGATCCGTCCCAGTCCGAGCAGGCCGAGCCGTCGCCCGGACAGGTCCGTCCCGATCGTGCTCTGCCACGGCCCGCCGGTGCGGAGCGCGGTGTTCTCCGCCACCAGGTGGCGGGCCAGTCCCAGCACCAGCGCCCAGGTCAGTTCGACCGTCGGCTGCGCGATCGCGGTCGTGCCGCAGACCGTCACGCCGTGCGCGGCCGCGGCGACCAGGTCGATCGAGGCGTTGCCCCTGCCGGTGGTGACCAGCAACCGGAGTTCGGGCAACCGGTCGAACAGCGCCGCGTCGAACGGCGTGCGCTCCCGCATGGCCACCACGATCTGGCAGTCCGCGATGGCGGCGACCAGGTCGTCCTGGTTGTCGAAATGCCGTTCGATCGCGGTCACCCGCACCGCGTCGGACAGCGACGACCAGTCCGCCATGGACAGCGCGACGCCCTGGTAGTCGTCCAGCACCGCACAGCGCAGCGTCATGGTTCTCCCGTCGCAGACCGGACCGGTACGTATCCAATCTTATGATCATCTTGTTGGTGAGCCGACCATGTCACCCAGCCGCACCGGGACGGACACCGCTGACGGGTTCGATGCGTCGGGACGGTGGCCACGGTCGGTCCACCCCGCCGCGTCGGGCGGTCGGGCTACTCGACATCCCCCGGATGCCCCGGCAAGATGGGCGGACGTATCAACATATGCCGCGACCTGTTTCGCACTTCCGCGTGAAAGGGCCCGGACATGTCGTTACGCACCATCGTGGTGGCCGTGGCCGGTCTCACCCTCGGCCTGACCGGCGCCGTCCCCGCCTCGGCACAACCAGGCCACTCCCCCGGCGTGGTCGCCCACGCACTGCCCGGCGACGCGGTCTTCCCCGAGGGAGTTGCCACCGACCCACGCTCTGACCGCTTCTACGTCGGCAGCAACGCCGACGGCACCATCTACCGCGGCCGGGTCGGCCAGGCCGGACCCGCGTCGGTGTTCCTGCCCGGTGGTGTCGACGGTCGCACCTCGGTGACCGGCATGAAGGTTCACGAGGGCCTGCTGTACGTGGCCGGGGCCGCCACCGGCCAGATCTTCGTCTACGACCTGACCACCGGCACGCTGGTCCGCCGCTTCGACACCGGTCACCGCGACGGCTTCCTCAACGACATCGCCTTCGACCGGTCGGGCGCCGCGTACGTCACCGACTCCACCGTGCCGGTGCTGTGGCGGATTCCGGCCACCGCGGTCCGTTCGGGCCTGCCGGTCGGCACACCGGAGGCGTTCGTCGACCTCACCGGCACTCCGGCGGCATACCAGCCCGGGTTGAACCTCAACGGGATCGTGGCCACCGACGGTGGCCGGACCCTGGTGTCGGTGGCCTCCAACACCGGCGGGCTGTTCGCCATCGACACGCTCACCGGTCGGGTCACCGAACTGCCGGTCACCGGTGGGCCGCTGACCGCCGGTGACGGGATGCTGGTGGCCCATGGCCGACTGCTGGTGGTGCGTAACCAACTCGGGGCGATCGTGTCGGTGAAGCTGCACCACGGCTCCGCCGAGGTCACCGGGCAGTTCACCAGTCCCGCGCTGGCCTTCCCGACCACGGTGGCGGTGAGCCACGGGCGGCTGCTGGTGGCCAACTCGCAGTTCGACCAGCGCGGTGGCACTCCGGCGCTGCCGTTCACCGTCGCCGACCTGCCGGCGCACAGCGCCATCCGATAACGCTCGCGGGTTTCGCCGTCGGCCCGGGGGCAATAGGTCAGGCATGACCGGTGCGGGGTCATCGCCTGACCGACGCCACCAACGGGGGACGAAAGCAGGGCTGACATGCAAATCGGGATCATCGGTACAGGGCGCATCGGCAGCACCCTGGCCCGGCACTGTGTCGCGGCCGGACACACCGTGGCGGTCAGCCACTCCCACGGGCCCGAAACCCTGCGCGACCTGGTCGCCGAACTGGGCCCCTCGGCCAGGGCCACCACCCCGACCGAGGCAGCCCGGTTCGGCGTCGTGGTCATCGTCGCGATCCCGTTCGGCGCCTACCGCGACCTGCCCACCGAGGGGCTGGAGAGCAAGGTCGTGATCGACACCACCAACTACTACCCGGACCGGGACGGCCACTTCCCCGACCTGGACAGCGACCGCACCACCTCCAGCGAACTCATCCAGGCGCACCTGCGCGACGCCCGGGTGGTCAAGGCGTTCAACACCATCTACTGGAACCACCTGCGCGACCTGGCCCGGCCCAACGGTGACCCGGCCCGGCTGGGTGTGCCCATCTCCGGTGACGACCCCGGCGCCAAGCAGGTGGTCTCCACGCTCGTCGACGAGATCGGGTTCGACGCCGTGGACGCCGGCACGCTGGCCGAGGGAGGCCGCAAGCACCAACCGGGCACCCCGGTCTACGCCACCGACCTACACACCAACCAGGTCTACGCCCAACTCACCTGAGCCGTCCGGGGCCGAAACCACCGAGACGGAGAACCTCAGTGCGCCACGATCCGGTTTCGCCCGGAGCGTTTGGCCACATACAACCGGCGGTCGGCCACGGCCAGGGCACGTTCGGCAGTGGACTCCTCGGCCACGCCGCCGCTGACGGTCACGCACAGGCCGGCCCGAACCGCGGACCAGTCGGTGTCGGCCACCGCCAGACGCACCCGGTCACAGACCGCCTCGGCCTCCTCCAACGAGGTCGCCGGCAGCACCATCCCGAACTCCTCGCCGCCGTAGCGGGCGACCAGGTCGCCCTGGCGGACCACCGCCTCCAGCAGCCGACCGACCCGGCGCAACACCTCGTCACCGACCAGGTGCGAGAAACCATCGTTGATGGACTTGAACCGGTCCAGGTCGAGCAGCGCGACGCTGACCGGATTGGCTCCCGGTTTCCGCGCGGCGTCCGGGCCGAGGTCAGGATCCGAACCATGCCCGGTGTCACCGCGCCCCGCGTCGCCCGCGTCGGCCGGGTCGGCCGGGTCCTGGCCGTCCACGATCTGGGCCAGCCACTCGTCGAAGGCCCGTCGGTTGGGCAAGCCGGTCAACGCGTCGCGTCGAACCTGCTCACTGAGCAGCACCGCCCGGCCGGTCAGCGAGTCCAACTCCCGCGCCAGGTCGTTGCGTTCCTGACGGATCCGAACCGACTCCTGGACCACCTGGGTCCGTTCCAACGTCATCGCGGCGAGCAGCGCCCTGGTGCGGATCTCCGTTCCCCGCATCCTGCGTTCGACCTCGTGGTAGGCCTTGTGGTGCTCCAACGCCCGCGGTGTGTCCCCGAGCCGCTCGTAGGCATCGGCCAAAGCCAGGTGCATCTTCGGCACGTGCTCGTAGGACTGGTTGTCCAGGACGAGCCCAAGTGCCTCGCGTAACCGGTGCACCGCAGCCTGGGCGTCACCCAGCCGCAACCAGGAGTCGCCGAGGTTGTAGTAGAGCAGTCCGACCAACACCGGGCTCAGGTCGTCGGTGCCGTCGGCCAGCACCTCCTCGATCAGGCCCACCGCCCTGGCTGACCCGCCGAGAAACCGCAGCACGTGCGCGGTGTTGTTGACCAGGGTCACCTCGGTGATCCGGTCACCGAGACGTCGGGCCACCACCCGGGCCTGCGCGTACCAGTCGAGCGCCCGGTGGCCATCCTCCTCACCGGACAGACCCAGTGACCCACGCCGTTCGATCTCGCTGGCGTGCACGTTGCCCAGGTTGCGCAGGGCAGCGGCCTCGGCCGGTTCGTCATGGCGCTGCCGGGCGCTGTCCAACGCCCGGCGGGCGAAGTTGGCTGCCCGGTCTGGTTCGTCCAGCCGGGCATACAACCGGGACAGCCCCAGGTAGGCCTCGCACTCGACCCTGCCGTCCCCACCGACACCGGCGGTGAGTCGAAGCGCCCGGGTCATCTGTTCGATCGCACCGAGAGGTCTGGCCAGGTGGGTCAACACCACACCGATCCGCACCAGGATCAACGCCCGGAGCCGTGGATCGCCGGCCTGTTCGGCATGCTGCAACGCGGTGGTGAGCTGCTCCAACGCAGTTGGGTAGTCATCGCACCGATGCCACACCACCCCCGACGCACACAGCGCCAGGGCCAGACTGTGCTCGTCACCGGCGAGTTCGGCGAACCGGACCGCTGCCTCGGCCGCCTCGCGGGCACCGGGCAGCAGCCCGACCGCCGAACGGTGCTCCGCCAGCGACGCGGCCACGGCAACCCGTTCGGCATCGTCGCGCGCACCGGACAGAGCACCGGACAGTGACCGGATTGGTCGTTCGGCATCCACCGCCACATCCGAAAGGTAACGAACGCCGGGGCCCGGTGCGGCGGTTGCCTCGGACACCTGACCATGATTCACCCGGGGAGCCCAACAAACACCGGGTAATCGGGTCAGGCCACCGGGATGTCGACCGAGACCGACTCCTGGTCGAACTCCGACACACGCACGCCGACCTTGAGGTGCCAGTTGCCCGGCGAGGGCAGGGTCACCGCACGCGTGGTGTACTGCGCCACCCCGAAGCGTTCCAGTTTGACCGGCAGTGGGCCCAGGTTCTGTTCGGGCAGGGTGAACTCGGCGGTGATGTCGCGCACGTCGTGCAGTGTCCCGTCGTCGTTGACGATCTTGAGCACCAACGTGTTGTCCCCGGTCCGGGCCGGTTGCAGGTTGACCTGCACCGACACCCCGGCCACACCGGTGATCGGGATCTTCCTGGCGAACGGCAACCCGGACGGGGCCTGACCGGCGGTGGGTGCCGCCGCGAACGCGCCGGCGACCTGGCCGGGCGGGGTGGCCACCAGCAGTGCGGTCACCGCGAGCACCCCGGCCACGATCCCGGCCTCCAGCCGTACCGACTGGCGCAGCGCACCCAACGCGCTGCGTTCCTGTTCCTCCTGCTCACGCTGGGCCTTTCTGGAGACACCACCGGCCGGCCCGGGCCGCGGCGGGGCCTGTGCGGCTGCCGCTCTGGTCACCGGCACCACGTAACGCCGTTGCACCGTCGACCGGGACATCACCGCCAGGGCCATCAGCACGCCGAAGGCGGCCAGCTTGAAGATGAGCAGCTTCCCGTACTCGGTGCCCGACAGCGCCGACAGGCTACGGACCTCCCGCCACGCCGCGTAGGTACCGGTGCTCACCAACAGCGCCACCGCGACCAACGCGGACAGGGAGAACCGTGGAAGGGCCCGGGCGGCCTCACTCAACACGGCCCGTTGACGCGGTAACACACAGGCGATGAGCAGGACCAGACCACCCACCCACACCGACATCGCGGACAGGTGCACCACGTCGGCCAGCACCGCCAACGGCACCTGGTCACCCACGTGCGCGTGCCCGGTCCACGACCAGGTACCCACCAGCAACACGGCCAGGGCGGTCAGCGCGCCCAGTTGCCCGCGGCCGATCCGGCCGGCCGCCACCTCGGTGCGGTCAGAATCCTCGGCACTGCCGGCCGAGGTGGCATCGGCCGACACCGTGCCCGCGGCCGGCTTTCCAGCCTTCGCCGCCCTCGTGGCCTTCGTGGCCTTCGCGGGCTTCGTGTTCTTGGCCTGTGCGGCCCGGCCAGACTTCGCCGAACCGGATGATGCCACCGCCGGTCGGGTGGCCGTGACATCGTCTGTGCCGGCGGCGAACAACCACCGCAACGCCAGGCCGGCCACGACGAGCAGGCCGATCCGCACCAGCACCGCGACACCGAAGTCGGTGCCCACGGTGGAACCCAACAGGGAGGGGCTGAACGCGTTGCCCAGTGACGACCCGGCCGAGTTGGGCCCCTGCAACAGCAACGAGCCGACCGCGCTGACCAGCGAGGCGATCCAGCCGCCCCACACGATCCGCCTGGCCCGCCGGTCGCGCCGGGCGGCCGGCCAGCACACGACCCGGAAGAACACGCCGCCGACCAGTAGGGCCAGGCCCGTGTAGGCGCCCCACCGGAACACCCAGAACGCCCCGGCCACCGCACCGGCCGCGCCCGAACTCTCCGCCGGCCCGGTCAGCGGCGCGGCCGTGGCGGTACCGACACTGAACACGAACGCACCGTTGATCGGGTGTGAGTCGGCCGAGACCACCCGCCAGTTCACCGTGTAGACACCGTCGGTGAGGCCCGAGTCCAACGGGATGACCACGGTGCCCCCGTCAGTTCTGGGATCGGCCTTGTTGCGCCGCTGCCCGGAACGGTCGAGCACCTGGATGCCGTTGCGGATCAGGTTCACCCGTTCGCTGAACCTCATCGTGACCTGCTGCGGCGCGGCGGCCAGGTGCTGGCCGTTGGTCGGGGTGGTCGCCTCCAGTTCGGCATGGGCGTAGGCCGCCGGCGCGAACGCGAGGAACCACCCGAACACCGCCGCGAGAACGACGAGAACGGGTGGGATGCGGGTGCGGGCCATGCTGTGTCACCGCCTGTGGCCCGTGGAGCGCGGGCGGGGCG
>DATCWR010000378.1:0-3525 GCA_036566245.1 Mycobacteriales bacterium
CGTCCTCCAGCGCTGCGCCGACCAGCCGGTGTGCGCCGGTCAGGTTGGGTTCCACCAGCCGGGAGAGGCTCGCCTCGGACAGCGAACCGTCCGGCAGCATCGCCGGGGTGGCGATCGAGTCGGAGGTGGCGAACACCCCCGGCCCGGGCTCGGGCTGCGGGTTGGGCCGGCTGAACCGTTCCCGGTACAGCTCCCGCTGGCCGCGCCGGGTGCCCGCCGGCCGTTCCACGTGGGCCAGCACCATCGCGCCGACCGCGGCCACGATCAGCAGCGCGCTGGTCAGTTCGAAGGCGAACAGGTAGTCGTGGAAGAGCTTGGCCGCGATCCCCGACACCGTGGTCATCGTGTCAGGCGGGTTCTTTGGCGTGACGCTGTCCAGCGACCGGCCGACCGCGGTACCGACCAGCACGGCGAAGGCGATGCCGAACAGGGCCGCGGCCACCCGTTGTCCGCGCAGCGTCTCCACGATCGAGTCGCTGGTGTCCCGTCCGACCAACATCAGGACGAACAGGAACAGGATCATGATGGCGCCGGTGTAGACGATGATCTGCACCGCGCCGAGGAACGGTCCCTGCTGGACGAAGTACAACACGCCCAGCGAGCCCATGGTCAGCACCAGGAACAGTGCGGAGTGGATGGCGTTGCGGGCCAACACCATGCCGACGGCGCCGATCAGCGCGACCGGACCGAGGATCCAGAACGCCACCGCCTCGCCGGTCGACACGTGGTTGGCGACGGCCAGCAGGGTCACCGGGTACCTCCCGTCGCGGCTTGTGGGTCGCTCGACCCGTCGTCGGAGGTCGACGGCTGGTCGGGCACCCGCACGTAGTAGTCCTGCTCGTCGTCACCGAGCCGCATCGGGTGCGGTGGCGCCTCCATCCCCGGCAGCAGCGGGGCGAGCAACTGCTCCTTGGTGTAGATCAGGTTCTGCCGGTTGTCGTCGGCCAGCTCGTACTCGTTCGACATGGTCAACGAGCGGGTCGGGCAGGCCTCCACGCACAGCCCGCAGAAGATGCAGCGCAGGTAGTTGATCTGGTAGATCCGGCTGTACCGTTCGCCGGGCGAGTACCGCTCGGTCTCGGTGTTGTCCCCGCCCTCGACGTAGATGGCGTCGGCCGGGCAGGCCCAGGCGCACAGCTCACAGCCGATGCACTTCTCCAGCCCGTCGGGGTGCCGGTTCAACACGTGCCGGCCGTGGTAGCGCGGCGCGGTCTTCTTGACCTGGTAGGGGTACTGCTCGGTGAAGACCTTCCGGAACATCTGCCCGAAGGTCAGACCGAACCCCTTCACCGAATCAAACATCGGACTTCCCCTCGGATGACTCGACACGCTCGACCGGTTCGGGGGAGCCACCGGTGCCGGTCGGGACCGGTGGCGCACCGGTGATCGACGGCCCCACGGTGACCGGCCTGCCCACGGTGACCGCGATCCGCGGCGACGGCGGGACGACCAGGTCCATCGGCGGGATCGGGAACGCCGGTGTGGCCGGGGGCTCAGGCTCGGGCTCCCGTCTGGTGGACGGCCAGAACGCGACCAGCAGCAGCAGGACGACCAGTGGAATCCCGACCACCGCCAGCATGCTCGGGGTGGCCCAGTCGCGGTCCCGCAGCACCCGGAAGGTGGCGATGACCATGATCCACACCAGGTTCGCGGGAATCAGGATCTTCCAGCCGAACTGCATGAACTGGTCGTAGCGCAACCGGGGCAGGGTGCCGCGCAGCCAGACGAACACGAAGATGCCCAGCACGACCTTGCCCACGAACCAGAGCACCGGCCACCAACCGGAGTTCGCGCCATCCCACCACGAGATCGGCCACGGTGCCCGCCAGCCACCCAGGAACAGCGTGGTGGCCAGTGCGGAGACGGTGACCATGTTGATGTACTCGGCCAGAAAGAACAGTGCGAACTTCAGTGACGAGTACTCCGTGTGGAAACCACCGACCAGTTCCGACTCGGCCTCGGGCAGGTCGAACGGCGCCCGGTTGGTCTCGCCGACCGTGGCCACCGCGTAGATCGCGAACGACACGAACAGTGGAATGCCGTGCCACAGCCGTTCCTGCGAGGTGACGATCTCGCTGGTCGACATCGACTCGGAGTAGAGGAACACCCCGACGATGGACAGCCCCATCGCCACCTCGTAGCTGATCATCTGCGCCGCGCTGCGCAGACCACCCAGCAGCGGGTAGGTGGAACCCGACGCCCAGCCGGACAGCACGATTCCGTACACGCCCAGGGACGAACAGGCGAACACCACCAGCACCCCGACCGGCAGGTCGGTCAGTTGCAGCGGGGTCTGGTGGCCGAAGATGCTCACCGTCGGACCGAACGGGATGACGGAGAAAGCCAGAAACGCCGGTACCGCGGACAGCACCGGGGCGAGGAAGTACACCGGTTTGTCGGCCAGCACCGGCATGATGTCTTCTTTGAAGGCCAGTTTGAGCCCGTCGGCCAGGCTCTGCAACAGGCCCCACGGACCGACTCGGTTGGGGCCGATCCGGTTCTGCATCCGGCCCACGACCTTGCGCTCGAACACGATCGCGAAGAGCGTCATGACCACGAGGAACGCGAAGATGGCGACCGTCTTGAGGATGATCAGCCAGATCGGTTCGGTGCCGAAGTCCTGCAACCGGGTCGTCCCCGCGGCCACCACACTGGTTGTCATGCCGCACCTCCGGCTGCGAGCGTGACGAGGGCGCCGACACCGACGCCGAGGCTACGCCGCACCGCGGACCCGGGTGAGTTCGTGGGCACCCACACCACCCGGTCGGGCAGTTCGGCCACCACGAGCGGCAGGGTGAGCTCACCCCGTTCGGTGCGCACCGTCACCTGATCGCCGTCGGCCGCCCCGATCTCTGCCGCGGTCGCCCGGGACAGGTGCAGTACCGACGGCTTGCGGGTGCCGGCGAGGTAGGGCTCGTCCTCCTGGAGCGAACCGGCGTCGAGCAGCATGCGCCAGGTGGCCAGGACCGCCTGGCCTGCCTCGGGTACCGGCCGCCCGGGCACACCGGGACCACCCGGCCCCGGGTGGTTCGGGTCGGCCGGACGCACACCGGTACCAGTGCCCAACCTGGACATCTCGGCCCGGACCGCGTCCACCGACGGCAGATCCAGATCGGCGTCCATCTCCTCGGCCAGTGTGTGCAGCACCCGGCAGTCGGGCAGCGCGCCGGTACCCCGCAGGGTCAGGTCGAACGGGCGGGACCGGCCCTCCCAGTCCAGGTAGGTGCCGGCCTTCTCCGCCGCCGGGGCGATCGGCAGAACCACGTCGGCGTACTCGGTGACCACCGACGGCCGCAACTCCAGACTGACCACGAACCGGGCCGCGTCCAGCGCGACCCGGGCCAACGCCGGGTCGGGCAGGTCGTTGGGGTCCACCCCGCCGACCAGCAGTCCGGCCAGGGCCCGGTCCCGTACCGCGGCCAGGATGCCGTTGGTGTCCCGACCAGGTTCGGTGGGCAGCGACACCCCCCACGCACGCTCGACCTCGGCGCGGGCGTCGGCGTCGGCGACCAGCCGGGCGCCCGG
>DATCWR010000379.1:0-2420 GCA_036566245.1 Mycobacteriales bacterium
GGCGGATCTTGCGGGCCGACGCGGCGATCGTCCGCCCGCAGGCGACCACCAGCACCACCACCCCCAGCAGGCTCCACACGGCCGCCGAGCGGTCCGGGCCGACCCGTTCGGAGAAGTCGCGCTGGGCGCTGGTCAGTCCGTCGGTCCACCCGAACCCGGCTGCCCGCGCGGCGGCCAACGGCAGCAGGGCGCATCCACCACTGACCGCGTTGAGCAACGGTCGGCGACGGACGAAGTACACGCAGATCACGCTCACACCCAGCCAGGCCACCGAGTAGGAGAACAACGCGCCAACCCCCAGTAGCAGGCCGCAGCCGGCCGCCCAGCCGGTCCGCCAACACCAGGACCGACCCCGTTCGCTGGCCAGTACCCCCGCGGTGACCAGTCCGGCGCCCAACGCGGAGGTCACCGCGTCCATGCTCACCGCGACCCAGATCGCGTAGGGGGCCAGCACCAGCGGTGCCAGCAACTCCCGCCCGGCGCGCTCACCGGCCAGCGAGCGGGTGGCCACCGCGACCAGCGGCACCACCAGCGTGCCCACCAGGGTGATCAGGCAACCCAGCACGGCGGGACGGTCCACCCCCAACCGAACCGACAGCCACAGCAGGAGCAACGGTAGCGGCGGATGCTGACGGGTGGCCACCGACAACTCCGGTGCGTCGGTGACGAAGTCCCGCAGGAAGCGCAGCGGGTCCGCGCCGACGGCATCCACGTCGGCCAGGTACTCGGCCGGGTTGGTCACCGGCCGGGCCAACCCGTTCCCCCCGTCCACCAGGGCCAGGGCAAGCGCCCATCCGGCGGCGGCCAGATAGGACACCACCAGCAGCCGGCGCCACCGCATCCGGCGGTGTACACCACGACGTACCGCCGTCAGCACCACCGCTGCCACCGCCGGCGCCAGCAGCGTGCCCAGTTCGATCTTCAGTCGGTAGGAACCGATGAACGGTGCGCTGGCGGTGCCGAGTCGGGCATGTGTCCGCACCGCGATCCAGGTCAACGTCAGACCGGCGCCGACCGTCACCACCCACCGGACCAGGTCGGCCGCCTCGCCGGATGCCGCATGGTCGCTGACCGAAGACCTGGGTACCGCACTGTCGAGCATGTGTGGAGCGTACGGGTGGTCCTTAGCCCGAAAGTGGACGTCATGAGGTGCGTTGAGATGCGTACGAACGGGTGATGTAGCCCAGCTAGAGCGACTAATACGGCGTATGGAGTAGCCGAGACGCTGCTACTGCGTGATCATGGGTTTGTCCGTTTCTGGTGCTGACACACGTCGACGGAGGGGCTAGGTGGCTGACCTGAAGAAGGGCGCCCGCATCACGGGTGCAGCGCGCGACAAGCTCGCCGCGGACCTACGGAAGAAGTACGATGCCGGCCAGAGCATCCGAGCTCTCGCCGAGGCTCACGGCAGGTCCTACGGCTTTGTGCACCGCATCCTCACCGAGTCGGGAGCGACGCTGCGTGGCCGCGGCGGAGCGACCCGCAGAAAGAAGAAGTCGTCCTGATTCCCACTGACCGACTCACCGAGGCGGGGTTGATCCTCGAACTCGCCTCTCACGATGCCGACGTCGTTGCCACGATCACCCTGGCCCGACCCGAACGCCTGAACGCCCAGACCCCGCACATGTGGTCCGCGCTGCGCGACATCGGTCGTGCGTTGCCCGGCACGGTCCGGGTGGTCGTGGTCAGGGCACAGGGGCGTGCGTTCTCGGCCGGACTCGACCGTGCCGCGTTCACCCCCGACGGCATCACCGGCGCACCTGGCCTCCTCGACCTGGCTCGTCTGCCCCGCGACCAGGCCGAGGAGACCATCGCCGGTTACCAGGAGGCCTTCGGGTGGCTGCGTCGGACCGACCTGGTGTCGGTGGCGGCGGTGCCCGGCCACGCCATCGGCGCCGGTTTCCAACTGGCACTGGCCTGTGACCTGCGGGTGTTGGCCGATGACGCACAGTTGTGCATGGCCGAGACCGGCCTGGGCCTCGTCCCGGACCTGGGCGGTACCCTGCCGCTGGTCGAACAGGTCGGCTACGCCCGGGCACTGGAACTGTGCGTCACCGGTCGGCGGCTGAACGCCGCCGAGGCGGAACGACTGGGCCTGGCCACCGCCGTGGTGCCCCGGGCCGAACTCGACTCGGCCACCGACGACCTGGTCGCCGCACTGCTGAGCCCGCCCCGTGCGGCGGTCACCGAGACCAAGGCGCTGCTGCGGGCGGCGATCGGAAGGAATCCGGCCGAGCAGGAGGAACTCGAGCGAGCCGCCCAGGTACGCCGGCTACACGACCTCGCCGGCATCGGCGAGTGACCGGCACCGGCCGGGCCGATCACGCGAAACTCCTGGCCGGGCCGACCGGTGACGGCGGGTGGGTGTCGCGCGCCCCGGCGGAAGGATCAGCCCGCCCGCCGCGTTCGACCAACACCGG
>DATCWR010000087.1:0-4708 GCA_036566245.1 Mycobacteriales bacterium
CGGGCAGCGCCGACCAGACCGCCCGGGCGGGACGACCGGCGGCGACCGCACGCAGCCACGCACCACCAGCCAGGTACCGCGACCATCCGGACGGGTCGGGTGGGTCGGGGACCGTGGCGGGACCGGCCACGCCGGCACCGGACTCGGTGCGGGCATGTCGGGGCGGCAGGGCCAGTCGCAGCACGTCGGGCATCGAACCGGCCCAGCGGTCGGCGACCGCGCGCGCCAGCCGGGCGATCTGGGGACTCAGTACCGGCTCGGCGGAGACCACGCGCTCCAGGAAGGACAGTCGACCGGTGTGGTCGCTGTGCGTGACCCGTTCCAGGAGCACCGCGTCAACGAGTTGTCCGGCGAACCGCACCCGAACCCGTACCCCGGGCACCGCCTCGCCGTCCAGCGAGGCCGGCACGAGATAGTCGAACGGCCGGTCCAGGTGCGCCAACGGCACGTCCACGACCAGCCGCGCCACCGGATCACGCGCGGCCGGCTCCCGCACCTCCGGGCGGCGGGTGCTCATGACCGGTCAGCATGCCAGGTGACCCGTGACCAGATTCGGCCCCGGTGTTGGTCCGGGCCGACCCCCATGCCGACTCCCGTTCCTGCTGTGGCGGCGCCACGATCCACCACGACCGTTTCGCCCACGGGGTCGCCACAACGTCCCTTCTGGTCGTGGGACCTGAAGGGACGTTGCGAGGGCCTGGGACGAACCGGCTAGTCGAGAGCGAGGTTCTTGAGTTCCTGGGCGCGGTCGGTGCGCTCCCAGGTGAACTCGGGCAGTTCACGGCCGAAGTGGCCGTAGGCCGAGGTCTTGGCGTAGATGGGGCGCAGCAGGTCCAGGTCACGGATGATCGCGGCCGGACGCAGGTCGAACACCTCGGTGAGCGCAGCCTGGATGCGCTCGGGCGCAACCACCTCGGTGCCGAACGTCTCGATGAACAGGCCCACCGGCTCGGCCTTGCCGATGGCGTAGGCCACCTGTACCTCGCAGCGGGTGGCAAGCCCGGCGGCCACCACGTTCTTGGCCACCCATCGGGTCGCGTAGGCCGCCGAACGGTCCACCTTGGACGGGTCCTTGCCGGAGAACGCGCCGCCACCGTGTCGGGCGGAACCTCCGTAGGTGTCCACGATGATCTTCCGGCCGGTGAGTCCGGCGTCGCCCATCGGGCCGCCGACGACGAACTTGCCGGTCGGGTTGACCAGCAGGCGGTACCCGTCGCTCTCCAGCCCGAGGGCGGCGAGTTCCGGATCGACCACGTGGTCCTTGATGTCTGGCTTGAGTAGCGTGTCCAGGGCGATGTCCTCGGCGTGCTGACTGGACACGACCACGGTGTCGAGCCGACGCGGCCTGCCGTCGACATACTCGATGCTGACCTGGGTCTTGCCGTCAGGCCGCAGGTACGGGATCGTCCCATCCTTACGCACCGTGGACAGTCGACGGGCCAGCCGGTGCGCCAACGCGATGGGCAGCGGCATCAGTTCCGGGGTCTCGTCGCAGGCGTAGCCGAACATCATGCCCTGGTCGCCCGCACCCTGCCGGGCGATCTCGTCCAGGACACCCTCGACCCGGCTCTCGTAGGCGGCGTCCACGCCCTGGGCGATGTCCGGGGACTGCGAACCTATGGACACGCTCACCCCGCACGACCCGCCGTCGAAGCCCTTCTTCGACGAGTCGTAACCGATCTCCAGGATCTTCTCCCGAACGATGGTGGGGATGTCGACGTATCCGGCCGTGGTGACCTCTCCCGCCACGTGTACCTGGCCGGTCGTGATGAGGGTTTCCACCGCGACCCGACTTCGGGGGTCCTGGGCGATGAGGGCATCGAGGATGGAGTCACTGATCGCATCGGCGATCTTGTCAGGGTGACCCTCTGTGACGGACTCAGAGGTAAAAAGGCGCCGGGACACAGCACTCCTGATGGTCGGACGGCTCGGATCGATGGGATTCTACCCGCGTCGGCCGGATACGACCCGACCCAGGTTGTGCCAAACGCCGCAACCATTCCGCACCCTGGGTCACCGCGCACGCTGGCCACACCGGACACCTACCCGACCGGCCGCTGTCGCACCCACGACGCCCGTCTGGTTCTGGTAGCCCTCCGTCTCAGCGGAGCCGGGCGACCACCAGGTCCCACACCGCGTCGGCCAGATCCTCCTTGGCGCACTCGGGTATCACCGTGGTCGACCCGTCCGCGCCCAGCACGGTGGCCGCGTTGCGGTCCGAACCGAAGGTCATGTTCCGGCCGACCTCGTTCACCACGATCAGGTCCGCGCGTTTGCGGTCCAGTTTGGCCCTGGCGTTGGCGATGGCGTTGTCGGTCTCGGCGGCGAAGGCGACCAGGACCTGGCCGGCGCGCCGGACCTCGCCCAGTTCGGCGGCCACGTCCGGGTTGCGTACCAGTTCCACCGTCATCCTGGCCGCACCGTCAGATTTCTTGATCTTGGTGGGGACGTACTCGGCCGGACGGAAGTCGGCCGGTGCGGCGGCCATCACCACCGCGTCGGCATCGACCGCCGCGCTGAGCACCGCTGTCCGCAGGTCCTCGGTGCTGACCACCCGCACCACCCTGGCCCCGGCCGGGTCGGCCAGGGCGGTGTTCGCGGCGACCAGCGTCACCCGGGCGCCCCGGGCCACTGCCGTGCGGGCGAAGGCGTATCCCTGCTTGCCGGACGAGGAGTTGCCGAGGAAGCGCACCGGGTCCAGGTACTCCCGGGTGCCTCCGGCCGTCACCACCACGTGCCGGCCGACCAGGTCCGGCTCGGCCAGGCCGTGGGCGAGCAGTCGCGCGGCCACCGCGACGATCTCGGCCGGATCGGGTAGCCGACCCTTGCCGGTGTCCGGGCCGGTGAGCCGCCCCACCGCCGGTTCGACCACCACCACACCGCGCTCCCGCAGGGTGGCGACGTTGGCCCGGGTGGCCGGGTGCTCCCACATCTCGGTGTGCATGGCCGGGGCGAACAACACCGGACAGCGCGCGGTCAGCAGGGTCGCGGTGAGCAGGTCGTCGGCCCGGCCGGCGGCGGCCCGGGCCAGCAGGTCGGCGGTGGCCGGCGCGACCACGACCAGGTCGGCCTGCTGACCGACCCGCACGTGCTCGACCTGGTCGGCACCGCTCCACACGTCGTCATGTACCGGATGTCCGGACAGCGCCGCCCACGTCGCGGCGCCCACGAAGTGCAGGGCACCGTCGGTGGGGACGACCTGGACATGATGGCCGGACTCGGTCAACCGGCGGAGCACCTCGGCAGCCTTGTAGGCCGCGATTCCACCGGAGACGCCCAGGACGACGCGTGCCACCCGGCTGTCCTGCTCAGGCCTCGAGCTGTTCGGCCCTGAGCAGGCCCGCGTTGATCTCGCGGAGCGCGATGGACAGCGGCTTCTCCTGGGGGGTGGGTTCGACCAGGGGTCCGACGTACTCGAGCAGGCCCTCGCCGAGCTGGCTGTAGTAGGCGTTGATCTGTCGGGCCCGCTTGGCGGCGTAGATCACCAGGGCGTACTTGGAGTCGGTCTTCTCCAGCAGCTCATCGATCGGCGGGTTGGTGATGCCCTCAGGGGCGGGAAGCACTCCGGACACGGGCAGTCAGACCTCATCACGATTGGGATACGGAGAACGGATCAACTGTACCAACTCGCTGGCGGCGCGTTCGACATCGTCGTTGACCACCACCGCGTCGAACTCCGACTCGGCGCCGAGTTCAACTTTGGCCTGGGCCAACCGGCGGCCGATCACCTCGGTCGGCTCGGTGCCGCGGCCGACCAGCCGTCGCTCCAGTTCCTCCCACGAGGGTGGGGCCAGGAAGACCAGCCATGCCTCGGGCATCTGCACACGTACCTGGCGGGCCCCCTGAAGATCGATCTCGAGCAGGGCCGGCCGGCCGGAGGCCAACTCTTCCTGCACCGGGGTGCGAGGGGTGCCGTACAGGTTGCCCGCGTACTCGGCCCACTCCAGCAGTTCACCGTCGGCGACCATGCGCAGGAACCGGGCGCGGTCGACGAAGTGATACTCGACACCGTCGGTCTCCCCGGGCCGGGGACGGCGGGTGGTGACCGACACCGACACCCAGACATCGGGGTACCCGCGCCGCACCGCCTCGACCACGGTGCCCTTCCCCACCCCGGACGGGCCCGACAGGACGGTCAGCCGCGCGTTCACGCCTCGCCGTTGCCCTGGCCGAGGCCCACCACGCCGCGGTTGAACTCGCGGACCAGTGCGCTGCGCTGCTTGGCTCCCAGACCGCGCACCCGGCGACTGGGAGAGATCTCCAGCCTCTCCATGATCTTCTGGGCGCGTGCCTTGCCAACCCCTGGCATGGCCTCCAGTACCGCCGACACGCGCATCTTGCCCACCACGCTGTCGGTGTCCGCCCGGGCCAGCACCTCGACCAGGGACGCGCCGCTGCGCTTGAGGCGCTCCTTGAGTTCGGCGCGTTCCCTGCGCGCCGCGGCAGCCTTCGCCAGAGCAGCCGAACGCTGCTCCGGGGTCAAGGGTGGCAGTGCCACCACGGTCACCTCGCTGACTGTTCACGCCGACGGCCGAACTCCCTGACAGTGCTGGTTGGGAACCTAGCGATGAACCGCCGACATGAGCAACGCGGCCGGCACCCGAACGGCCAGAACAGGCCATGCCCACCCCAACCGGCGCCGACCGCCGTCGCGTCCACCCGGCCTGCCCGTCTACACCCGTGGGTGCGCGGGCGCGCGCCTGGTCGG
>DATCWR010000398.1:0-4655 GCA_036566245.1 Mycobacteriales bacterium
AGGGGCCGCCGATGCGGGCCGGACGGCTGCCGGCCGGCGCGGACCTGCTGGCCGCCGTGCCGGCGGACTACTCCGGTGGCCCGGTGCCGCTGGTCGCCCTTCCCTGAGACGGTCGACTACGGGCCCTCACCGGGCTGGAACCTCGGGTTCGGAGTCACACCGAACCGGGCATGGCGCGGTGCCGTCGGTGGGCAGCTTCGCTCCGCCCCACGCCCGGCGCAGACCCCCGGCCCACCAGAACACCGGGCGGACGGTCCCGGAACCCATCATCGAATGGTGGGCGGCACGGGTTGATCTGGCGGATGGGGCCTACTCTCGCCATATCTGTTCCCTTTCTGCTTAGGGTGTCGCCGTGCCCACTGTGCTGCTCGCCGAGGACGATGCCGCCATCTCGGACCCACTCTCCCGAGCCCTACAGCGGGAGGGCTACGACGTGGTGGTGTGCCGTGACGGCCCTGGCACCCTCGAGTGTGCACTGTCCGGTTCGGTGGCCCTGGTACTGCTCGACCTGGGCCTGCCGGGGATGGACGGGTTGGAGGTCTGCCGGCAGATCAGGACGGCTCGTTCCACCGTGCCGGTGCTGGTACTGACCGCCCGCACCGACGAGGTGGACTTCGTGGTCGGCCTGGACGCCGGTGCCGACGACTACGTCGGGAAGCCGTTCCGGCTGGCCGAACTGTTGGCTCGGGTGCGAGCCCTGTTGCGCCGCCGCAGTGTGGACGTGTTGGAGGCCAACGGGGTACGGATGGAGATCTCCTCCCGCCGGGTGTGGCAGGACGAGACGGAACTCCAGTTGGCCAACAAGGAGTTCGAACTCCTGCGGGTCCTGCTCGACCGGGCCGGCAGCGTGGTCACCCGTGAGGCGATCATGCGTGACGTGTGGGACGACTCCGAGGGCACCGCGTCGAAGACCCTGGACATGCATATCTCCTGGTTACGCCGGAAGCTGGGCGACGAGCCGCAGAACTCCCGGCTGATCACCACGGTGCGAGGTGTCGGCTTCCGCTTCGAGACCGGCTGAGCACACGTGCGTCGCCGACTGCTGTTGTCGAGCTTCGGCATCGTGATCGTGGCCGTGCTGGTCCTCGGTCTGCCGCTGCTCGTGGTCACCGTCCGGCTCATCGACGACATCGCGCACAACGACCTGCTGCGCGAGGTCCAGACGGTGTCGGCCTACCTCGACGAGCAGGTGGACACCGGCGACCTTGCGGCCGCCAGGTTGGAGCGACTGGTGCCGGCCGGTGAGGAGGTGCAGGTGGTCACCGCCGACGGCACCGTGTTGGCTGCCGGGCCGGAACTGACCGACCACACCTTCGAGGCGACCGAACAGTTACGCGGTGGCGGCCGGGTCAGCGTGATCCGGTCCGCCCGTGAGGTGCGTTCCCAACAGGTCCGGGCCGGGATGCTGGTCGGTGGGCTGGTACTCGTGTCGGCACTGGTGGCCGCCGGGGTGTCGGTGTTGTCGGCGCGGCGGCTCACCGGCCCGCTGCTCGGCGTGGCAAGCCGGGCCGCCCGGCTGGGCGCCGGTGACTTTCGGCCGGCACCGGAGCGACACGGCATCCCGGAACTGGACCGGGTCTCGGACGTACTGGACCGCAGTGCGCAGCAGATCGCCGACCTGCTGCGCCGGGAGCGGGAGTTCGCCAGCGACGTCTCGCACCAGTTGCGCACCAGGCTCACCGCCCTGCAGATGCGGTTGGAGGAGATCGCCATGGCCGACGACGCGGGCGTACGCGCCGAGGCCCACGAGGCGCTCGAACAGGTGGAACGGTTGTCCGGGGTGATCGACGACCTGCTCGCACAGGCTCGGCAGAAGCGTGCCTCCGACGCCGAGGAGATCGACGTGGCGGCGGCGCTGGCCACCGTGGTGGACGAACGGGCACCGGCGATCAAGCGGCTGGGTCGCCGGGTGGTGGTCGACGCCGAGCCGGGGCTGTTGGCCAACGCCACCATCGGCCGGTTCCAGCAGGTGGTCGGGGTGTTGGTGGACAACGCACTCGAACACGGGCGGGGCACGGTCACCCTGTCGGCCCGGGTGGCCAACCAACACGTGATGGTGGAGGTCACCGACCTGGGCGAGGGAGTGTCGCCGGATCTGCTCCCGCGCCTGTTCCAGCGGGGCGTGAGCGGCAGTGGCGGCACCGGTCTGGGGTTGGCGTTGGCCCGGGCCCTGGTGGAGGCCGACGGCGGCCGGCTGGAACTGCGCCGACCGCAACCACCGGTGTTCGCGGTGTTCCTTCCCGTGGCCGGGAAGCTGTCCTCCCTTCGACCCCGAGTCCCCGACTGACCCGGCCCTCGCCGGATCTGCGCACCGTGCACCAGGCCGGTCCGCCGCCAGATCACCTCTGGTGTCTGGCCTGCCAGGTAGGTGGATGGAGCGAGGCTCCCCCCACGGCGGAGGTGCGGTCTACGCTGCCGCCGCCTCGGTTTCCGAGGCCGGTTCGGCGGGCAGGAACACCCACCGTTTGTACGACCAGAATCGGAAGATCGTGCCCAGGCCCAGGCCGACGAACTTGGCCACGTTGACCGCCAGGGCGCTGGTCAGCCCCAGCAGGTAGAACGTGACGTCGACACACACCACCGACATGCCCAGCGCCACGGCGTTGAGCAGGAAGAACAGGGTGTACTCGCGGCGCAGCCCGGTGCGGGCCCGGTGCGAGAACGACCAGTGCCGGTTCGCGAAGTAGGACAGCGTGGTCGCGATGCCGGTCGAGAGCACGTTCGAGGTGGTCGGGCCCAGGCCGAGCCAGAAGTGACCGGCGTTGAACAACCCGGTGTCCACGACCACGTTGACCGCGCCGACCACACCGAACGCGGACAGTTCCTTGGCCAGAACCTGCCACGGGGTGCCAGCGTGGTTGAGCATCTTCACCGGCCCACTGTACTGGCCGGCCCCGTACCGATCAGGTTGCCGCGGTCGGGTGCGCCGGATCTGCACCATGGTGCACCCCGTGCCCCTGGTGCGGTCGGTGCGCGGGTCGGGCGCTGGCCGCTGGCCAGTACCCTGGCGACCGTGGATCTGCGAACCGGCCTGCCCGTGGTGGGAATGGTGGGCGGCGGTCAGCTCGCCAGAATGACCCACCAGGCTGCCATCGCGCTCGGACAGTCACTGCGGGTGATGGCAGCCACCCCGGAGGACGGTGCGGCGCTGGTGGCGCACGACGTCATCCTCGGTGAACACACCAGTTACCAGGACCTACAGGCGTTCGCCAAGGACTGCGACGTGGTCACCTTCGATCACGAGCACGTGCCCAACGACCACCTGCGCGCACTCGCCGCGGCAGGACACGTTGTCCGGCCCGACGCCGACGCCCTGCTGCACGCCCAGGACAAGCGGGTGATGCGTGAGCGGCTGGCCGACCTTGGCGTGCCCATGCCCCGCTGGGCACCGGTCAACGACGTGGCCGACGTGGTGTCGTTCGCCGACCGGGTGGGATGGCCGGTGGTGGTCAAGGCGGCCCGTGGCGGGTACGACGGCAGGGGCGTGTGGGTGGTGAAGTCACCCGAACGGGTCGAACCGTTGCTCCGTTCCGGGGTCCGTCTCCTCGTCGAGGAGAAGGTGCCGCTGCGCCGCGAACTGGCCGCGCTGGTGGCGCGTTCCCCCTACGGGCAGGGCGCGGCGTGGCCGGTGGTGCAGACCGTACAGACCGACGGGATCTGTGTGGAGGTGCTCGCCCCGGCCCCGGCCATGTCGGCCGACGTGCAGGCCGAGGCACAGGCGTTGGCGCTGCGGATCGCCGGCGAACTGGGTGTGGTCGGGGTGTTGGCGGTGGAACTGTTCGAGACCGAGCAGGGTCTGGCCGTCAACGAACTGGCCATGCGTCCGCACAACTCCGGACACTGGACCATCGAGGGCTCCCGTACGTCCCAGTTCGAGCAGCACCTGCGGGCGGTGTTGGACTATCCGCTGGGCAGCACCGAACTGACCGCGCCGGCGGTGGTGATGGCCAACCTGCTCGGTGGCCGGCCGGGTGGGCCGTCCCCCGACGAGCGGCTGCACCACTGTATGGCTCGCTGGCCGGACGTGAAGGTGCACCTGTACGGCAAGAAACTCCGCCCGGGGCGCAAGATCGGTCACGTGACGGCGTTGGGTTCGGACCCGGCCGAGGTGCGGCGCCGGGCCGTGGCCGCGGCACGGTACCTGCGCGACGGGTGTGACGACCAGGAGGGCGCGCGGTGAGCGACGGGGCGTTGGTCGGCGTCATCATGGGCAGTGACTCGGACTGGCCGGTGATGTCGGGTGCGGCCGAGGCGTTGGCCGAGTTCGGGGTACCGCACGAGGTACACGTGGTGTCCGCGCACCGCACCCCGCGCGGGATGCTCGACTACGCTGAGGGCGCGGCCGACCGGGGACTGCGGGTGATCATCGCGGGGGCCGGCGGTGCCGCGCACCTGCCCGGCATGGTGGCCGCGGCCACCCCGTTGCCGGTGGTGGGCGTACCGGTTCCGTTGACGCACCTGTCCGGGTTGGACTCGCTGTTGTCCATCGTGCAGATGCCCGCCGGGGTGCCGGTGGCCACCGTGTCGGTGGGGGGCGCGCGCAACGCCGGCCTGCTGGCGGTGCGGATCCTGGCCGCCTCCGACGGCCTGCTGCGGGCCCGGATGGAGGCATACCAGGAGTCGCTGGTCACCCTGGTCGCGGACAAGGACACCGC
>DATCWR010000089.1:0-7460 GCA_036566245.1 Mycobacteriales bacterium
GCACAAGCTCGACGACCCGGCGGTGCCCGAACAAGACGGCAAGCGACCCGTTGTACAGGACCGCGGCCGTGCCGATGCACACGATCATCAGCGCGGCCACCGACCAGTGCACCAGGCGCACGGCCCGACCGAACCGGTGCACCGTGGGGCCCGCGACATCGGAGTCAGGTGGTCGGCTCATCGTCCCGCCCGTTGGATCGGCCGACCCAGCCGTCAACGTCGTATCCGAGGTGTTCCCAGTACCCGGGCTCCACCCGTGCGGTGACCTCGATGTCGGAGAGCCACTTGATGCTCTTGTAGCCGTACATTCCGGCGACGTACAGGCGTACCGGGCCGCCGTGGTCGTGGGTGACGTCGCGACCCAGCATCCGCAGCGCCACGATGACGTCGGCGCGCCGGGCCTGGTCGAGGGTGAGGCTCTCGCTGTAGGTGCCGTCGAAGGACCGGAACCGGACCGCGGTGGCGTCAGACGACACCGCCGCCGCGTCGAGCAGGTCCGACAGTCGCACGCCGCTCCAGTGCACCTCGGGCACCCGCCACCCGGTCACGCACTGGAAGTCGCGGACCAGCGTGGTCTGCGGCATCGCTCGCAGATCGGCCAGTGTGTAGGACGAACGCCTGTCCACCAGGCCGGAGACCGTCAGCCGGTAGTCGGATGCGGTCGCCGCCGGGACGGACCCGGTCACCGAGTAAAACCGGAAAGTGCCTACCAGCGGAATGAGGGACACCAGCCCGGTCGGGTCGCGATTCTCGATCGGTCCCAGGACACGGGCCAGACCGTCCTGGACGGCCCGTCCGGTCACCACCCCTGCCGCACCAAGAGCGAGCAGGCCCAGCGTCATCCGACGACCCACCGGTGCACCGGAGAAGTCGTTCTCGGGTGAGTCGGCCTCTGGTCGCTCAGCGCGGTGCACGACGCGCGCCAGCCCCGACGAGCCCGAGACCCACCAGCGCGATGACCGGCCCGGCCACCGCCCAGAACGTTTTACCGCTCATCCCGCTGCCATGGACGACGTTCAGGCCCTGGAGGCCGAACAACACACCCAGCAGCATCAGCACAACTCCGACGACAACCCAGAGCGGCTTCCTCACGACAATCTCCCACCCGGGTCGGAACTCACGTCTGCCGGGCGCTGGTATCCCGAGTGACACGGCCCGGCCGAGACCTCGTCCGACTTCCGTCATCACACACGAACCTGTCGCTGGCGCAGTTCAGCATGCGTTCCCGTCGAGATCGTTTCCGTGGTGTGAGCACAGGCCCGCGGTCCTGTCGACCGCCGAAGGTGTCAGCGTGGGGGGCGCAGTCCGGTCATGACCACGGCGACGAGCCGATGAACCGCGGCCCTGGACGGCAGGCTGGCGGCCGCGGTCAGCGCGTGCAGGCAGAAGTTCGCCAGTTCCCCAGGGTCCACGTCGTCGCGCAGGTCACCGACCCGTGCGCCCTCGGTGAGCAGGTCCCGGACGAAGCCCGTCAGGTGTTGGCGTGCATGGGCGACATGCGCACCTCGGTGCAGGAGCGTCGCCAGTTCGGTGTCGTGGTGCTCGTGGCAGATGAGCGCGTAGGCCTCCAGCACCGCCCTGAGTCGTTCGTCCGCGCCGGTGGTCCGGTCCCGGACCTCGGCGAGGTGACGCAGGTGGCCGGCGATCTGACGTTCGTGCCAGGCAACCAGGATCGCCTCGACGTCCGGGAAGTACTTGTACAGCGTCGCGCGCCCGATGCCGGTCTCCTCGGCGATCCGCGACATCGTCACCGACGCCAGCCCATGCTCGGCAACCAGCGCCGCGGTGGTGTCCAGGGTGGCGTCGCGCACCGCGCGGCGATGTGCCTCGATCGTCTCGTTCCAGATCTTCGGCACCGTCGCAGCATACGCGATGACGGACCCGATACACTTCGCTCTGATACCGACACAGTGTCTCGCAAAACTGGACGGCCCCTGACCAGTCCACCGTCCACACACCGACCCGGGAGAAGCCTGATGACGGAACCGTCCCCCCATTCCGACACCGGCGACGGGCCGGACCGCGAGTTGTCCGTGGGCGCCCCGCGCTGGGTGAAGGTGTTCGGGATCATCGCGGTCGCCCTGGTGGTGGTGCTGGTCGTCCTGCACCTGACCGGCGTCAGCCCGAGCGGTCACTGATGGCCATGAAGCCTGGCCTGCGTAGGGTGGCGCTCACCGCGCATGTCGCGGCCTCGGTCGGCTGGGTGGGCTCGGTCCTGGCCTTCCTCGCCCTGGCCGTGGCGGGTCTGACCAGTCAGGACGGTCAGACGGTGCGTTCGGCCTACCTGGCCGCCGAACTGGTCACCTGGTGGGTCATCGTTCCGTTGAGTCTGGCCTCGCTGCTCACCGGGCTCGTCCAGTCGCTGGGCACCACCTGGGGCCTGTTCCGGCACTACTGGGTGTCGGTCAAGTTCCTGCTCACCGTCCCGGCCACCGTGGTGCTGCTGGTGCACACCCGGCCGATCGGCCGCCTGGCCCGGGCGGTGCAACAGACCACCCTGTCCGATGGTGACCTCACCTGGCCGCGCACCCAACTGGTGATCGCCCCGGTCGCCGCCCTGGTCGTCCTGCTGGTGACCACCGCACTGGCGATGTACAAGCCGGGCGGCCTGACCCGGTACGGCCGGCGCAGGCGGCACGAACAGCGCGGGTGAAGCTGGCCACGGTGCCTCGGGTTGGCTGCCCTGGCGGATCACCGAAACGGGGTATTGGCTGACCACCGTGCCATATTTGTTGATCGGGTAATCGTGGCATTGCAGTTCGTGCGTCCTGTTGGTGTCCGTGAGTGGGCACGGCACGCAACACAACGGGAGGCCATTGTGGCAGCACTCCGAAACCGGATCGGTGTGATCATTTTGTTGGGCGCGGTAATGACCATCTCCGCGTGTCAGTCATCCACGTCCCCGACCGCCGACCGGCCGGCGAGCCCGGGTCCGACAGTTGTTCCGAGTTCCGAGGCGGGCGGCACCGGCGGGGCAGGGCAGACCGGCGCACCGGAGACCACGCCCTCGACGCAGCAGGACCTGCGTTTCCCCAACACCACGTTGGCGGTGCAGTTGGTGGGCTACGACGGTTCACTCCAGATGGTGGAGTTCCGGAAGGTCGTGGGAGAGAAGACAGACGACGGCACCGGCCACCTGAGCACGAGCTACTTCGAGCCTGACCCGACCGATCGCGCGACGCACCGGTTGCCTCTGGCACCGGGGGCGGACATCACGGCCACCGGCGCGGAGATCTGTCCACCCCAGCACTGCACCGCCGAGATGGCGATCACCAACCTACTGAGCCACGAGGGACAGCCCTGTGCCGTGATCCGCGTGGACGGTTCCGGCCGGATCGATCAGGTGAACGAGGTCATCCAGGGCATGGGCGGGGATGCCGCGCCGCCACAGGACATCTGAGCAGCGGTACTCGTCGGTCCCGGCCAGGCCCGCCTGGCCGGGACCGATCTGCTACCGATGTCCACGCCTTCGCGCTGAGACAGCGCTCTGATCTGATGGGCACGGGCCACACCCGTTCCGTCCCCCGTGCTGGGAGCAGTGATGAGATCTCGGTGGGAGTCGTCTGCCTTCAGTCTCGGCGTGCGGGTGCTGATGGGCCGCTGGGTGTGGGGTCGTTCGGGACCGGGGTGCTCGCGGTCTTCGTGAGCACCAACGGGACCGGCACCGGCGTGTTACTGGCCTTCGGTGGTGCCGCCCTCGTCGTGGCCCTGTTGGGCGGCCGGATCGAGAGCGTCGAGTTCGGCGGCACCACACTGCGACTGCGCGCCGCCGCGGCGGAGAGGTTCTCCCTGGCCGGCTACCTGGCCCGCGTGCTCCCCGCGCACGCGGGGATGGTCCCCCGGTGGTCCAAGGCCAGCAAGACCGACCGGCGTGCTCCGCGCGTGGGGATGGTCCCGCGGTGCCGGTAGCCTCGCTTAGATGCATGGGGTGCTCCCCGCGCACGCGGGGATGGTCCCTACGCTGGGTCCGACGGCTCTCACTGGAGACAGTGCTCCCCGCGCATGCAGGGATGGCCCCTGATAGCCAACCATCAACGCGGAGGAGGCAACCCGTGCTCCAGCTTTGGAAGCAAGTACTGCAACGCTTCGGTTCCCCCGTCCGATGATGCGCGCCGTGATCATGGTGATTCGCCCTACGGTTGTCATGCCCGCCAGCGATACTGACTGACCTGCCGTTGTGCCGGCCCAGGGCGGTTCACCGGGGTGACGTCGGCGCGGCTCGGCTTGGTGGTCGTTCGGGAGAAATAGCCTGCTGGCGTGGATCGGCTGCGGGAGCTCGCCGAACGAACCCCGGCGTCCCGGGAGCGGCTCGTCGACCTGCTCCGTGTGCTGGCGATCATCCTGGTGGTGCTCGGCCACTGGACGGTCAGCGTGATCGGCTACGACGCGCACGGGCGGCTGACCGGGCACTCCGCGCTCGGGTCACTGCCCTGGGCGTACCCGATCACGTGGATTGTCCAGATCCTGCCGATGTTTTTTGTTGTCGGTGGGTTCGCCAACGCCGCGTCGCTGGCCTCGCATCGCCGCCGTGGGGGTGACGCGGTCACCTGGCTCCAGGATCGCAGTGGGCGCATTGTCCGGCCCACCACGGCGTTGCTGGCCGTTCTTGCGGGCGGCGCGTCTCTCGCTCACCTGGTGAATGTCGGATCCGACCTCGCGCGCTTCGCGGTCTGGGCGGCGTCGATTCCGCTGTGGTTTTTGTCCGCGTACCTCGTCGTGATCCTGCTGACCCCGGTCATGTACCGCCTGCACCGCCGTTTCGGCCTCGGGGTGCTGGGGGCACTGGTGCTTCTGGTCGCTCTCGGGGATGTGGCAAGGCTGGCCGGGCCGGGCGTCCTGGGCGCCGGCAACTTCGTGTTCGGCTGGCTGGTCATCCACCAGGTCGGGTTCTTCTGGCGAGACGGTCGGATCCCGTTCCGGCCCGGGGTGTGGGCTCCACTGCTGGTGGGCGGCCTGGTCGCGTTGCTGTTGTTGACGGTGGTGGGTCCCTACCCGGTCAGCATGGTCGACGTGTCCGGACAGCGGCCGCACAACGCCTCACCGCCGACGCTGGCCCTGCTCGCCACCACCGCGTTCCAGCTTGGACTGGTACTGATGCTGCGGAACCCGGTCGAGGGTTGGCTGCACCGGCCTCGGCCCTGGCGGGCGGTGGTCGGGGTGAACGCCGTGGTGCTGACCATCTTTCTGTGGCACATGAGCGCGGTGCTGCTGCTCGCCGGGGCGCTGGACGGGCTCCACCTGCTGCCCACCCCGACGGTGGCCACCCGCGCCTGGTGGCTCTGGCGTGTGCCGTGGCTGATCATGCTGGTCGCGGTCCTGGTGGGACTGGTCGCCGTGTTCGGTCGGATCGAGACGCGAGGTTGGCACCGTCCGCCCGAGCGTCCCGGTTGGCTCCCATGCGTGGTCATCCGGGTGTCGACCGCCCCGGTGCCGCGCCTGCTGTTGACCGTCGGAAGTTTCGTGGCGGTGGTGCTCGGGCTGCTCACCGACAACGGGGCCCCCAGATTCGGCCACTATCTGGTGGGCATGCCCGTGGGTGGCCTGGCCGCTTTCCTGGCCGGTGCCACCGTGCTGCGAGTGCTGCGGGCGGTGCCAGCCACTCTGACGACGCGATCCGGTCTGTCTCGCTGAGCCGACTCATGGTCGGTTTCGAACCGCTGCCGACGGATGCCGCAGAGTGCTCAGCCCGGTGTGGTGGGTGCCGGCCCGGGGGCCTGGCGTGGCAGTGCGAGACATGCGTAGACGCCGGCCAGCACGATCAGGATGCCGGCGGTGGCGAAGATCGTGTCGATCGGGCCGATGTGCGTGCCGACGACGGTGGCGGTGAATCCGTGTAGGACCGTGCTGGCCAGCCATCCGGCGGCCACGACCGACAGCATCGAGGCCAGCCGGTTGATCGGGTTGAACACGGCGATCATGCGACCCAGGTACTGCGGCGGGGTGGAGTCCGGTAGCAGCGGGGTCATCGCGGTGTTGAGCATGGCGACCGGGATCGAGACCAGGGCGAGCAGAACAAGGCCGGCGGGAAACGCGGTCTGCCGCGCGTACCCGAACACCAGGACCCCGGCGACGACCAGGCCCAGCCAGGTGGTGCTGCGGGTCCCGAACCAGCGGACCACCCGAGCCGCCCACAGGCTGCCCAGGATCGCCCCGACCCCGAAGGCCATGGACATGAGGCCGTACAGCCGGGACGAGGCGTGCAGATTGTCGGTCACGAAGAACACGTCCAGGGCGCTGAGGGCGCCGTCCCCACACGCCGCGATCACGGTGATCGACACCAGCGCCACCAGGAACCGGTTCCGCCGAAAAAACCGCAGTCCAGCCGCGAACTCGGCACGGATGGTCGACCCGGCCTGGTCCTGTGCCGCGCCAGTGACCACCATGGCGTGGGGAGCCCGTACCGAGCGGATCGCGACGTAGGACACCACGTAGGTGACCACGTTGGCGAGTAGCGCCCACTGGATGCCCACGGTGAACAGCAGAGGCGCGGCCAGTGGCGGCCCCACGATCGAGGCGGTGGCCGCGGTGGCCTGTCCGATGCCGGCAGCCCAGGCCCGGTCCGCCTCACCGTCGACCACGTCGCCGACGGTGGCGAACCGGGCCGGTGAGAAGAACTGCCCGGCCGCGTTGAGTACGAACACCACCAGGTAGATGACGGTCAACCACAACCAGATCGGCAGTGCTCCGGTCGGTAACAGCGACAGCAGCAGCAGTACGGTCACCAGAACGGCCCGCACCACCTCGGTACGCAGCATCGTCGCTCGACGGTTCCAGCGGTCCACGAACACCCCGGCAACCGGGCCAACCAACAACACGGCGGCACCGACGGCCAGCAGGATCCCGCTCACCGCGGCGGGCGCCCAGGACCGGCCCCTGGCCAACACGGTGGCCACCCACAACACCAGCGTCGTGTCGAACACGTAGTCCCCGACGGTCGACACCGCCTGGCCATACCAGAGCCGGGCGTGGTCGCGGTTGATCAGCAGGCTGCGCGACAATGGCATGATGCGTGCGCTCCGGGGGAGAGAGGGGACCGGGGCCGTCCCAGCGCTCGTTCACCGTCGCGTCCATGAGGTCATCGGCGAGCGCGAGGACCTGGTCGCAGGGGTCCCGACGGCAGCGGAATCCGAGAGAGTGGTAGAGAAGCGGTCAATCATCGCAGCATTTGATGCGTTGCTCGTTGTTTGACGGCCTTCGCACCGACTTCTGTGGTGGTCACCGAACGCGCCCTGGCGCCGCCACGCCAGGCTGGTTCCAGACCTGCCTGCCGAAGGAAGTTCGTGACCGTGCCGAACCGCACCTCTGCGCTGACCTCCACCGGGTCGGCCCCCGCCCGGTCGCGGCACCACCGGGCCGGTGGCGTTGCTGGTCGGCTGTCCATCCTCGGCGCGGCGGTGTTGTGGGGTACCACCGGAACGGCCAGTTCGCTGGCGCCCGTGGGCGCGCCGGCGGCAGCGGTG
>DATCWR010000410.1:0-2632 GCA_036566245.1 Mycobacteriales bacterium
ACCGAGACCTGGGTGACCGCCGCGGCGAGTCGCGGCCCGGACACCCGGCCGGCCGCCGGCGGCATCGGTGGGGACGGCGGCCGGTCCTCGACGGGCATCAACGGGAGGTTGAAGCGCACCGGGCCGCAGCACAACCGGGCCCGGTTGTCCCGCACCGAGATCTCCACCGGGTCGTCGGGCAGGGTGCGGGCGATCGGCGCCAGCAGATGCCCACTGACCAACACCCGGCCGGCCACGGCATCGGCCGCGTCCAGGTCGGCCTCGCTGAGCGTCTCGTGGTCGAAACTGGACAGCGACACCCGCCTGCCGTCGGTCTCGAGCAGCACACCGGCCAGCACCGGGAGCGCCGGCCGGCTGGGCAGCCCGCGGGCCACCCACGCCACCGCGTCGGCGAACGCGTCTCGTTGCATCCGTAACCTCATCGCCACCAGCCCCCTGCGCGACTCCGCCCAACCGCCGGCGGGAACCTATGGCCGGGCACCGACAGAAAACCGCGGTGGGCTCGGTCTGTCGGGCAGTGACCAGCGTGCTCAGGGTTTCGCGTCGATGCGGCTGGCCGGGTCGGTGCCGCCCTGGTCAAGTCGGAACGGCGGGTAGGCATCGGTCATCAGGGTGGCGTAGGCGGTCACCCGCAGCACCCACCGGTTCAACCCGACGATCAGGTCGTACAGGCCCTGCGGGTACCGGTCGAGAACGGCCAGGCTGACCGCCACGAACAGCACCAGCAGTCTGATCAGACCGCCGCCCTCCCAACCCCAGCCTGACTTCCATCCGGCGAAGATGGACACGACCAGGTAGTGCGGTATCGCCAGTAGCCACCACTTCACCAGCACCAGTCCCCGGGACAGGTGCTCCGGGTAGGGAACCTGGAGTAGGGCCGGGTAGTCGGTGTGTTCGGCCAGGCTGAACGGCGGGTACCGGTCGGTGCCCAGCCCGGCGTAGGAGTAGTACCCGACCCGCCAGGTCCAGCGCAGCACGCCGAGGTTGAAGTCGAAGAGCGCGCGTGGATAGCGGGTGCTGATCAGGATCGCGAAGAACGCGATCACCGTCACCACGGCGAAGGCGATCCACAGGAAGAACAGCACCACGTAGTGCGGCAGCAGGATGATCCACTTGACCAGCCACAGCCAGCGTGACAGGGGCTGGTCCAGCCTCGCGTCGACCCGTACCGGGTGGACGGTGTCGCCGGGTGTGGACACGGTCGCCTCCTTCGGTTCGCGGTCTGTCGCCGCACGGCACCGCGCACGTCCGCACCGACGCCGCCACCTGGGTCCTTGTGTCCACATCGGCTGGACACGCAGCATGAACTGACCACTTCGGATCGTGACATCCAGCCTCACCCGGACACACCGTCATGACCAGGGTCGAACGCCCCCGCCACGCCGGACAAAGGCCCCACGGTGCCCGTGGTCGACACACACCGTGACGGCGTCACCCGTCGGCTTGTGGTCTGGTCACGATCAGACCATGATGGTGACCGCCAGATGACCCGGACGGCCCACTCGGGGTGGCTGCGTACAGCCGACAGCGCTGAGCAACCGAGTCATGGTCAGGAGTGACCAAACCTTCGGTGTGGACAGTGCCTTCCTGCCGGAGTTCGCTCTCCTGGCCCTGTGGGGGGCAGCCCGTGGGTCCTCCAACTCAACCCTCGACGCTGTGATGGCGAGCTCGTGGTGATCCCAAGTGGAGGGTCTGGATGCCCCAACAGTTCCCGTCCGGCGCGACCACGTCGCCTACGGTCCCGCAGCCTGCCAGCCACCGTGCCGGTGCGACCGGCAGCGACTTCGCCCCGCTACTGCGACTGGTCCGCGAGCGGGGACTGCTGGACCGTCGGGCCAGCCGCTATCTGGGCATCGTCGTGCCCGACCTGCTGTTGTTCGCCGTGGCATGGACAGCGGTGGTGCTGGTCGGTGACTCCTGGTGGCAGATGCTGCTGGCTCTTCCGGTCGCCGTGCTCACCACCCGTTCCGGGTTCGTCGGACATGACGCCGGACACCAGCAGATCGTGCGTTCCCGCCGCACCAACCGGATCCTGGGTCTGGTGCACGGCAACCTGCTCATCGGCATGAGCTTCGCCTGGTGGACCGACAAACACAACCGTCACCATGCGAACCCCAACGACGTCGACAGGGACCCCGACGTCGGTGTCGGCGTGCTGACCTGGACCGAGGAGCAGGCTGCCGGACGGCGGGGTGTGGCGGGCTGGCTCACCCGTCACCAGGCGTACCTGTTCTTCCCACTGTTGCTCTTGGAGGGACTCAACCTCAAGGTCGCCAGTTTTCGGGACCTGATCCGCCGCGGCGGTCGCGAGCGGATCGTCGAGGCCGTTCCACTGGTCGTACACCTGGCCTGCTACCTGGTCGCGTTGTTCTTGGTGATGTCCCCGGTCAAGGCCGTGCTCTTCGTCCTGGTGCACCAGGCGTTGTTCGGTGTCCACCTGGGATGCGCGTTCGCGCCGAACCACAAGGGCATGCCGATGCCCGAACCGGGTAGCCGGTGGAGTCACCTGCGCCGACAGGTGCTGACCTCGCGCAACGTGCGTGGCGGGCCGGTGGTCGACTGGCTGCTGGGTGGACTGAACTACCAGATCGAACACCACCTGTTCCCCAGCATGCCCCGCCCGTTGCTGCGG
>DATCWR010000414.1:0-2732 GCA_036566245.1 Mycobacteriales bacterium
GATCCCGGTGTGGACGTCGAGGCGGCTCCGGGCCGGACTGCGGGCCTGGGAGGCCGCCTGCGCCGGAGACCAGGCAGGTGGGCCGGCCGCGACCAACCTGGGACAGGTCGAACGGTTCGGCTGGCTCACCGCACCTCGCAGCACCGTGATCCAGACCGGCCCGGTGCACACCGGCCTCACCGACGACCCCGCCGCCGAACTCGACCACCTCCTCGACGTCCTGGTGCGTTAGGTCATGCGTTTGGATCACCTCGACGTCGTGCTACCACGGTGGCAGCGGACAGGATCGACTCGAATGCCGGCCGGGGCAGCCGGACGGCCAGGACGCGCTCCTGACCGGGCTCGCTGGCCCAACCGATCGGTACATCATCCACAGAAATCCGGGCTTGACCCATCTCATCCGGTCGAGGCTGAACGGGCCGTCGAACCGCTGGTACCGCACCCCGTGCTCGGCGATCTCCGGACGGTATGCCTGGTAGACCACGACCGTGGTCGGGTGTGATGGGCGAGCAGGACACGCCCGGTGCCGGGCCAGTCGCGGCGTTGGTCCACCCGGGGCCGGGTGGGCAGTGGGTCGGTCATCGGGCCTGGCCACCACGTTCCTGGAGGAGCCGTTCACCATCGCCGATCTGCGGCGGGTCTACGAGGCGTTCTGGGGCCAGACCCTGCACGCGGCGAACTTCCGCCGCACGGTGCGCTCCACGTCCGGATTCGTCGTGCCCACCGGTGGGGAACGAGCCACCGGACGCGGCTGGGCCGAGTTGTACCGCGCGGGTACGACCACCACCCTGCACCCTGCCATCCTGCGACCACCCACCGACAGATGAGCCAGGTGTCGAAGGCTCTCGCTCGTCGATTCCCTGTCGTCCCATCCCGTGGACCGGCAGGAGCCAGATGCCGTCAGCCCACGCATCATGCCGCGCCTACCTGAGGACCGAGGCTGGCCTACCGAGGTCAACGGGCCATCCGCGGATTCTGTCGGCGGGGTGCCCTACCGTGCCGGCCGATGTGTTGTGTCGTCGGAGCCGCTGACACAGAGCTCCACCAGGCTGAGGATGGAGAGAGGTCAGTGGGAGCTTCGTCTTGGCACTATCGCACCGCCTTCGACGGCGATATCGCGGCCGCCCTGACAACGTTACAGGCAAGAGTCTTCGCTGTCGGTGACTACTTCTGGGCCTACGACGGGCAGTACGACGGTATGCCCCGCCAGCCCAGACCCGTGTCGGTCGAGGAACTGTGGCAGGACGAGACAACACAGGAAAGCGGCACACACTCCATCATGGACGTGTGCCGGATCATCGGACCAGGAGACCCGGACGACTACGGCACCGTTCGCCCACTGAGACCGACCGACGTGAAGCAGCTTTTCGGCTCCGAGACGCCGACCCCCGAAGATTTCGATCGCGCGGTCGAAGAAAGGACACTGCCCGACCTCACTCCACGGTGGAGTGCCTGCTGCATGCCGCTTTTCGTGGACGGCCACCTCACCGAGATCGCGTTCTGGGGCCACTCAGGAGACTAGCCGCGGTCCGGGCCTGCCTGATAGGACCGCGCGACCTTGTCGACCACCGAACGTCTGTGAAGACCGCTGACGCACGATCGTGTGTGTGGTGATGGCTGTCAACCACCATGAAGGTCGATGAGGCCATCCTGAGAGGAAGCTGTCAAGTCGGTCGGGCCCAGGTAGTGATGGACGGATCCTGGTGCGCCATTCGTTGTCAGCCACTCGACCGGGGTACTCCCGATTCGTGTCCATCCGGCCTGCTCGTAGAGGCGGATGGCCGCCGTGCAGTTGTCAGCCACGTCGAGAGTGAGACGTAGTGCTCTGACCGAGGCGTACCGGCCGACCGTGGCGAGCAGTTGCCCGGCCACCTTGTGGCCTCGGGCGCCGGGAGCGACGAACAGCCGTGACACGCACGCCAGCCGGTCCGGCGGCACATCGATGGTGTTTGTCAGGGTGGGATCGACACCGGCACCGTCCTGAAGCACCACATGACCCACGATGGCACTGCCCGACACGGCCACCCATGCTTCGAGCAGGCCGTCGGGGGTCAGCCACCGGTTCGGATGCGTTGGCCAGTTCGCCGGATAGTGATCTGCCTCGTGCACCTCGGCGAGAACGCCGACGCAGGCATCCAGGTCGTCTGACACACGCCGGCGGAGTTCGAGCATGTTCACCTCCGCGTCTCGCCGGGCCGCCGCCCTGAACGTCATGTGAGCGGCATGTTGACGCCGTGTATCCCATCGGATCGGTACCCTACGCGGCGTGATCGTCTGGCTGAACGGGACCTTTGGCGCCGGTAAGACGACGACTGCGAGGGCACTGACCCCACTGCTGCCGGATGCGCGAATTTTTGACCCAGAACAGGTTGGGTTCATGCTCCGCCACGTGTTGGCCACGGAGAAGGTCGGGATTTTCAGGACTGGCGGTCGTGGCGGAGGTTGGTGGTGGCGACCGCGGAACAGGTGCTCAGCCATGTTGGCGGAACGCTCGTAGTCCCGCAGTCGGTACTGGTGCGTGAGTACTGGAACGAGATACGGGCAGGGCTTGTCGAGGCGGGGATCCCGGTGCGCCATGTCGTCCTGCACTCCAGTCGGGACGAACTGGTGCGCCGAATCGAGTGTGACACGGTCGAGGTCGAGTCGCGGCAGTGGCGCCTCGACCATCTCGATGCCTACGAGAACGCGCGGTCCTGGCTGGCGCGGGAGGCGGAGACCCTTGACACCACCGG
>DATCWR010000417.1:0-3027 GCA_036566245.1 Mycobacteriales bacterium
CCTGGTACCACCGCCGTGACCTGGGCTTCGCCGGCCGCCGCCGGCTGCCCTGACACGGCCGTCACAGACGGTGCCCCCCGGAGGGGACGTAGACTCCATCTACGTAGATGCAGCCTACAAAGTGGACGTGCCCGTGGCTCAGGGATTCGTCGGTCGCACAACCGAACTCGAGTTGCTGGACAAGCGGTTGGACCGGGTCAGGTCGTCAGGTTCGGGGGTCGCTGTCGCGATCCGGGGTCGGCGCCAGGTGGGTAAGTCGCGCCTGGTCCAGGAGTTCTGCGACCGGGCCGGTGTGCCCTACCTGTTCTTCACCGCGACCAAGGGGGCTTCCTCGGTCGAGTCGGTGGCCACGTTCTACGCGGACCTGAGGGATTCCTCGGTGCCGACCGATCCCGAACTGGTACCAACGCCCAGCGCGGCGAGTTGGCCCGAGGCGCTCCGCACTCTTGCCTCGGTGTTGCCCGACACGCCCGTGATCGTGGTGCTCGACGAGGTTCCCTGGCTCGTCGAACAGGACACGGTGTTCGACGGTGCGTTGCAGACCGTGTGGGATCGACTGTTGGCCCACCGGCCGGTGCTGTTGCTGCTGCTGGGAAGTGACAGCCACATGATGCGGCGACTCACCGCCTACGACCGACCGTTCTTCGGCCGGGCCGACAACCTTGTTCTCGGTCCGATCAACCCGGCCGAAACCGGCCGGGCTCTGGGTCTGGACGCGGCCGACGCCGTGGACGCCCACCTGGTCTGTGGCGGCCTGCCCGGCATCCTGCGCAGTTGGCCACACGGTATGCCCGCGATGGGCTTCCTGGAACGGGAGTGCGCCGACCCTGCCGCTGCCGTGTTCACCGTTCCCGAGTCCGCGCTGCTGGCCGAGTTCCCCTCCCCGGACCAGGCTCGCCGGGTGCTGGAGGCGATCGGCGGTGGCAACCGCACCCACACGAACATCGCCGCGGCGGCCGGTGGGACCACCCGACCGCTTCCCTCCGGGTCACTGTCCCCGCTGCTGCACGGTCTGGTCGAGGACAAGGGTGTACTCGCCGTCGATGAGCCGTTGTCGACGAAGCCAGGGCGCCCGGCCCTCTACCGGGTCGCCGACAGCAGCCTGCGGCTGTATCTGGCGGTCCTGCGTGCCGCCCAGGAACAGGCTCGCCGGGGACGCCCGGATGCCGCGTTCCGGCTCGTCCAACGACGGTGGCCCTCGCTGCGCGGGCGTGTGGTCGAGCCACTGGTCCGAGAGTCGCTGGAACTGGCGGCGCTCTCCGGCGAGCTGCCCTGGTCCGAGGTGGAAGCGGTGGGGGGTTGGTGGAACCGGCGCTTCGATCCCAAACTCGACCTGGTGGGAGCCCACCGGGCACCGGTGGCACGGCGACTCTCCTTCGTCGGATCGGTCAAATGGCTGAACACCCCGTTCGGCGACCACGACCTGGCCGCGCTGCGGCATGACTCAGCACAGGTACCCGGATTCGTTCCGGGCGAGACAGGTCTGGTGGTCGTCTCCGTGGCCGGAACGAGCCCCGGCCTTGACCTGGGTGAGGTTGGCCTGGTCTGGGACGCACGCGACGTGGTGTCGGTCTGGCCGGCGCACTGACCGCCAGACCTCGCGGCCCGCTGCCAGTCCGGGTCAGGGCTGGTGTCCGGCGGCGGCCCGGGTGAGGGCCATGCGTAACTGTCCCGCGTCGGGGACACCGGCCGGACCGGTCGCGGTGGGGTAGAGGCGGCAGGCCAGTCCCGGTCGGGCCCCGGGGTGGGCGAAGGGGTCTACCCCGTCGAGCAGGATGGTCGGCGACCCGGTGAACCCGACGTCCGCGGCCTCCCGGTCGGTGCGCACGACCCGGGTGTGGACCGGCACGTCAGAAAGACCGGTGTCGGCCAGGGCGGACCGCAGCGCGTCGGCGGCCACGCCCTCGTGTGGGCACCCGGGCACCACCACCAGTTCCACGCGCACGCCCCCAGCCTGCACTCTGCTCCGTGGGGCGGCAACGGGGAAACCACACACCGACACGCTGGTGTGCCTGGTGCCGGGAGAGCGTGGCAGGGGACCGGGAGGACCGGGCAGACAGCTCAGGGCGTGCGTGGCTGCGGGTCGTTGATGTCGGGTCGGTCGCCCAGGCCGGTCAGGTGGTCGACGATCCGGTGGCTCAGCGCGTCCAGGGCCGCGATCTCCTCGTCGGTGAGCAGGTCGATCATGTGTCGGCGTACGGCCGCCACGTGGCCCGGGGCGGCTTCCCCGATTGCCTTCAGGCCGTCTTCGGTCAGGACGATGACCGAGCCGCGGGCGTCGTCCGGGCACTCCTGTCGGGTGACCAGTCCGCGTTGCCGCATGCGGGTGATGTGGTGGGACAGCCGGCTTTTCGACCACAGCATGTGTGCGGCCAGCTCGGTCAGGCGTAGGCGGTGCCCGTCGGTTTCCGACAGGGTGGAGAGCACGTCGTAGTCGGCCTCGGACAGTCCGGACTCGTGGGCGAGGTCGCGGGCCAGTTGCAGGTCGAGCAGGGCGCGCATGCGGCGGTATCCCCGCCAGGCACGGGCCTCGCGCGGGTTGAGCCATCGTGGTTCGTCCACCATCCCACCCTACCTGTTGTTGACATGTCACCAATCGCTTCACTAGGTTGGTGACATGTCAACCAGTCAGGCCGTTCCGCTGCGGGTGCTGCACCGTCTGCTCAACCTGCACCTGGGACTGGTCCTGTTCGGCATCAGCGTGGCGCTGATGGTTCGCGCCGACCTGGGCCTGGACTCGTGGGACGTCCTGCACCAGGGCCTCGCCCGGCGCACCGGCCTGCCGTTCGGCTGGGTCGTCAACGGCGTAGGAGGACTTGTCCTGCTGCTGTGGCTTCCGCTGCGGCAGCGCCTGGGCGTGGGCACCGTCTCCAACGTGATCGTGGTCGGCCTGGTCGCCGACGCCACGCTCGGTGTGCTACCGCAGCCACACGACCTCATGATCCAGGTGACCCTGCTGGTCGCCGCGATCATGCTCAACGGCGTGGCGACCGGCCTGTACGTCGGGGCCGGGCTGGGACCCGGACC
>DATCWR010000421.1:0-14218 GCA_036566245.1 Mycobacteriales bacterium
CGTACTCCACGGCGGCGCGCTGCACCGCGGTGGCCATCGCCGCCGCGGACAGGCACCGACACTCGGCCAGCAGGGCGTCCATGTCCTGTTCGCCCAGCATCCGCCCGCCGTGGCGCCGTTCCAGCACGCCGTCGGTGACGCACAGCAGCGACTGGCCGGGGCACAGTTCGATGGTGTCCGGGACGTACCGGCGGTCGGGCAGCACACCCAGCAGCGGTTGGTTGGACCCGACCGGCCGGGTCGGCACCGCCCCGGTCGGGTCGAGCAGGTACGGCAGCGGGTGGCCGGCCGCGACCAGGTCCACCCGCACGCCACCGCCGTCACGCGGCGTGATCTCCCCGTGTAGCAGGGTCAGGAACGGAGCCGGGCCACCCTCCTCCCGGACCGAGTCGTTGAGTTGACGGACCGCCTCGGCCACCGGGCGGTGCTGGCGGCCGAGAACCCGCAGGACGTGCCTGGCCTGGCCGGTGACCGCGGCCGCCTCCGCACCGTTGCCACACACGTCCCCGATGGTGAACCGCCAGCGGTCCGGCCCCACCGTGAACACGTCGTAGAAGTCGCCGCCCACCTCCTGGCCCGCACCGGCGGCCCGGTAGGCGACACCGACCTCCAGGTGCGGCACGTCGGGGAGCCGGGCCGGCAACAGGCTGCGTTGCAGTGCCTCACTGGCGGTCAGTTGGCTCCGGTAGAGCAACGCGTTGTCCAGGGTGAGCGCGGCCCGCCGACTCAGTTCCTCGGCGAGTTCGACGGCGTCCTGGTCGAACCGACCACCGACCGGGTCACCGACCAACACGGTGCCCAGGGCACGTCCTCTGGCCAGCAACGGCAGCCGCAGGGTGGCCTCGCCGTGCAGGGTGCCACGGACCGCCCCGGCCCCGGACCCGTCCGGAACACCCGGGGTGGCCGTGCGGTCGAACCCGACCATGCCAGACCCCGGCTGGGACAACACCGCACGCAGGTGGTCGATCCGGGTCTCGTCCTGGTGCCAGACGTGGCGGAGTTCGACGTGGTCGTGCGGGTCGACGGTGGCCACCGCGCACCAGGACGCCAACCGGGGCACCATCAACTGGGCGAGCACGGCCAGGGTCATCCGCGGGTCCAGCGTGCCGGCGAGCAGGTCGCTGGCGTCGGCCAGGTAGCCCAGCCAGCCCCGGTGCCGGCGGGCCAACTCGGCGATCCGGCAGGTCTCGATCGACACGGCGAGGTGTTCGGCGGCCTGTTGCATCCGGATCGCGTCGTGGTTTCCGAACCCACCCGGCGTGGTGGAGGCGACCACCAACCGGCCGATCAGCCGGTTCTCCACCACCAGGGGTACCGACACCGCCGAGCGCATGCTGGTGCCGACCAGCGCCGGCAGCAACGGTTGCTCGGCCAGGTCGTCGTGCACCGTGGGCAGGCGGTCGACCAGACCTCGTTCGGACAATCCCTCGCCGTCGGGTACCGGAAGCAGGGTGCCCGGCGGCAGTACCAACCCGGTGGAGGCCGAGACATAGGCGGCTCCGTCGTGCTCGTCGAACAGCACGAGATGTGCGGCGTCGCCGTCGATCACGTCGCAGGCCCGCTGCACCGCGCGGGAGAGCAACTCCTCCAGCGGCAGCCGGGTCAGCTCCGACCGGCTGAACGCGGCCCAGTGGGCGTCGGGGGAACCGGCCTGGCGCACGCTGGCGCCGGGGTCCTCCAGGACGGCCCGCTGCGCGGCCGGCACCACCAACCAGAGGGTGCCGACGTCGCCGGGATCATCACCGGCACCCGGGTCGACCGGCCCGCCCGGACGCGGTAGCCGGGAGACGAAGACGTGGACGAAGTGCCCGTCCCGGTGTCGAAGGTCCACCTCCCCCTGCCAGCGGCCTGCCGCCAGTTCGGGCACGGTCTCCAGGTCGGTGGTGTGGTCACGCAGTGCGGCCAGTGGCTCACCCACCACCTGCTCGGCCGCCCACCCGAGCAGGCGCTCGGCGTCGGCGTTCCATCCGCGCACCCGGTCCTCGGCGTCGGCGCTGATCACCCCGACCAGGACCCCGCCCGGTACCGGCGGGACCAGGCCCGGGCGGGCCTCGCGCGCCGGGTGCTGTCCGGACGGTTCGGTCAGGTCCAGCCGGCACCACACCGCCTTGCCGGTCCGGGTGTGCTCCACCCCCCACGCCGAGGCCAACGCCGCGCAGGCCAACAGGCCCCGGCCGCCCTCCCGGCCGGGGTCGAGGTCCGGGATGGTCGCCGGGAGCTGTCTGGTCGGGTGCCGGTCGTGCACCTCGATCCGCACCGCCGAGCCCAGGTCGACACAGGTCACCTCGAAGGCGGTACCGGCGTGCACCACCGCGTTGGTGGCCAGTTCGCTGGCGACCAGGACGGCGTCGTCGGCCACCGACTCCATACCGAACCCGACCAGCGCCTGCCGCACGAAACGGCGGGCCGCGGCGACCGAGTCGGCCCGCGGTGGGAATCCCGCACGCGCCGGCAGGGCGGTCGCTCCGGACCTGGCTTTGTTGTCGGCCACGCCCCTTCTTCCCAGTCCACGCGTACGGTCCAGACTGACCGGTGGTGCCGTCTACCGGACAGATCCAGGAGGTGACACGGTGAAGTCGACAGTTCTGACAGGGTCCAAAACTACCGCCATCCGTGGCGAGGCAGGGTCGTCCGCGTCTGCCGATCTCGACCCGCACGCACTGTTGGACGCACTGTGCGCGGTCCGTGACGGCGACTTCCGGACCAGACTGAGGGTCGACGGCGAGGGCGTCACGGCCCAGATAGCCACCGCCTTCAACGAGATGGTGGAACGCAACGCACACCTGGCCGGTGAGCTGGAACGGGTCCGGCGGGTGGTGGGCCGGGACGGTCGACTGTCCCAGCGGCTCGACCCGGGAGCGGGTACCGGATCGTGGCGGGTCGCGGTGGACGCGGCCAACAGTCTGCTCGACGACCTGGTGCGACCCACCATCGAGGTCGGCAGGGTGTTGTCCGCGGTGGCCGGTGGTGACCTGTCGCACAAGATCGACCTGAAGTCCGGGGACCGGCCACCGCGTGGGGAGTTCCTGCGGATCGCCCGCACGGTCAACGGACTGGTGGACCGGCTGTCCGCGTTCACCACCGAGGTCACCCGGGTGGCCCGCGAGGTCGGCACCGAGGGCAACCTGGGCGAGCAGGCCAGGGTGCGCGGGGTCAGTGGATCGTGGAAGGACCTGGCCGACTCGGTCAACTCCATGGCCAGCAACCTGGCCGCCCAGGTCCGCGACATCGCCCAGGTCACCACCGCGGTGGCCCGCGGTGACCTGTCCCGCAAGGTCACCGTGCGGATGGCCGGGGAGATGTTGGAGCTCAAGAGCACGGTCAACACCATGGTCGACCAACTCTCCGCGTTCGCCTCGGAGGTGACCCGGGTGGCCCGCGAGGTCGGCACCGAGGGCAACCTGGGCGGACAGGCCCAGGTCTGGGGGGTCAGCGGCACATGGAAGGACCTGACCGACTCGGTCAACTCGATGGCCAGCAACCTGACCGCCCAGGTCCGCGACATCGCCCGGGTGGCCACCGCGGTGGCCCGCGGCGACCTGACCCAGAAGATCACCGTGGACGTCAAGGGTGAGTTGCTGGAGCTCAAGAGCACGGTCAACACCATGGTCGACCAACTCTCCGCGTTCGCCTCGGAGGTGACCCGGGTGGCCCGGGAGGTCGGCACCGACGGGCGACTGGGCGGGCAGGCGCTGGTGCCGGGGGTGTCGGGGACCTGGCGGGACCTGACCGACTCGGTCAACTCGATGGCCGGGAACCTGACCAGTCAGGTCCGCAACATCGCCCAGGTCACCACCGCGGTGGCCCGCGGCAACCTGACCCAGAAGATCACCGTCGACGCCCGCGGGGAGATCCAGGAACTCAAGAACACCATCAACACCATGGTGGACCGGCTGTCTGCGTTCGCCGACGAGGTGACCCGGGTGGCCCGGGAGGTCGGCACCGAGGGTCAACTGGGCGGGCAGGCGCTGGTGCGCGGCGTCAGCGGCACCTGGAAGGACCTGACCGACTCGGTCAACGTGATGGCCGACAACCTGACCAGTCAGGTCCGCAACATCGCCCAGGTGGCCACCGCGGTGGCCCGCGGCGACCTGACCCAGAAGATCACCGTGCAGGCCCAGGGTGAGGTGGCCGCGCTGGCGCAGACCATCAACGTGATGGTGCAGACGCTGCGGGCGTTCGCCGACGAGGTCACCCGGGTGGCCCGGGAGGTCGGCACCGAGGGCAACCTGGGTGGTCAGGCCGCGGTCCCGAACGTTGCCGGCACCTGGAAGGACCTGACCGACTCGGTCAACGTGATGGCCGACAACCTGACCAACCAGGTCCGCAGCATCGCCCAGGTGACCACCGCGGTGGCCCTCGGCGACCTGACCCAGAAGATCGACGTGGCCGCACGCGGGGAGATCCTGGCCCTCAAGACCACCATCAACACCATGGTGGACACGCTGCGGGCGTTCGCCGACGAGGTCACCCGGGTGGCCCGGGAGGTCGGCAGCGAGGGCCGGTTGGGCGGGCAGGCAGAGGTGGAGGGGGTGGCCGGCACCTGGGAACGGCTCACCGAGAGCGTCAACGAGCTGGCCGGAAACCTGACCACCCAGGTACGGGCGATCGCCGAGGTGGCCACCGCGGTGACCCGCGGCGACCTGACCCGCCAGATCACCGTGGACGCCTCCGGTGAGGTGGCCGAGCTCAAGGACAACATCAACCAGATGATCGGCAACCTGGCCGAGACCACCCGGACCAACCTGGAACAGGACTGGCTAAAGACGAACCTGGCCCGCATCTCCGGGCTGATGCAGGGACACCGGGACCTGACCGAGGTCGCCCAGCTCATCATGAACGAGCTCACCCCGGTGGTGGACGCCAGACAGGGCGCGTTCTTCCTGGCCGACCAGCAACCGGACGGTGAGGTGGTACTGCGCCGGATCGCGGGGTACGCGCACCTGGGCGGGTCGTCCACCGTGTTCCGGCTCGGCGAGTCGCTGGTCGGGCAGGCGGCGCTGGAGAAGCGGCGGATCGTGCTCGTCGACGCGCCGCCGAACTACCTGGCGGTGCGGTCAGGGCTGGGCGGCGCGGCACCCACCACCATCGTGGTGATGCCGGTGCTGTTCGAGGGCGACGTGTTGGCGGTGATCGAGTTGGCCTCGTTCCACCCGCTGCGCGAGGTGCACCTGGCCTTCCTGGACCAACTCACCGAGACCATCGGGGTGATCGTCAACACCATCATCGTGAACTCCCGCACCGCGGTGCTGTTGACCGAGTCGCAGCGGCTGACCCAGCAGTTGCAGGAACGGTCCGAACAGCTCCAGGCCCAGCAGGAGGAACTGCGCAAGACCAACACCGAGCTGGAGGAGAAGGCGGCGCTGCTGGCCGAACAGAACCGGGCCATCGAGGTGCAGAACTTCGAGATCGAACAGGCTCGCCAGTCACTCCAGGACCGGGCCGAACAACTGGCCATGTCCTCCCGGTACAAGTCGGAGTTCCTGGCGAACATGTCGCACGAGCTGCGCACGCCACTGAACAGCCTGCTGATCCTGGCTCGGCTGCTGGCCGACAACCCCAGCGGCAACCTGACCGCCAAGCAGGTGGAGTTCGCCGAGGTCATCCACGGCGCGGGCAGTGACCTGCTGCAACTGATCAACGACATCCTGGATCTGTCCAAGGTGGAGGCCGGCAAGGTCGAGATCCGGCCCGGGGACGTTCCACTGGTGCGGCTGGTCGACTACGTGGAGGCGACCTTCCGGCCGCTGACCGTGGACAAGGGGCTGCGGTTCACCGTGTCGGCGCGACCGGGCCTACCGCCCGTGCTCTACACCGACCAGCAGCGGTTGCAGCAGGTGCTGCGCAACCTGCTGTCCAACGCGGTGAAGTTCACCGAGTCCGGCGAGGTGACCCTGACCATCTACCGGGTCGAGGACACCCGGTCGCTCGGTGACGCACTGCGCTCGGCCGACCAGGTGGTGGCCTTCTCGGTCACCGACACCGGCATCGGTATCGCCGAGGACAAGCTGCGCACCATCTTCGAGGCGTTCCAGCAGGCCGACGGCACGACCAGCCGCAGGTACGGGGGTACCGGGTTGGGGCTGTCGATCAGTCGTGAGATCGCCCGGCTGATCGGCGGCGAGATCCACGCCCGCAGCACCCCGGGTTCGGGCAGTGTGTTCACCCTGTACATCCCGGTGGCGTCGTATCCGGGCCCCGGACCGACGTCCGGTCCGGAGACATGGAACTTCGCCGACCCGCTCGACAGCGACGAGCAGCAGGTGCCGGCAGGTTCGGATCGCCCGCGACGGGCGACCCCGCCGAACGGGCAGTCGATCCTGCTGGACGAACCGGAGCAGGCGGACCGGCAGGCTGACGAAACGACCACGGACACCACCCTGCACGGCCGGCGGGTCCTGATCGTCGACGACGACGTGCGCAACGTGTTCGCGTTGACCAGTGTGCTGGAGGAACACGGCATGGAGGTGCTCTACGCCGAGAACGGCCAGGTGGCCATCACCGTGGTGGACCAGAACCCGGACATCGACCTGGTGCTGATGGACATCATGATGCCGGGCATGGACGGGTACGCCACCACCGACACCATCCGCCGACGCCCGGAGTTCGCAGACCTGCCCATCGTCGCGTTGACCGCCAAGGCGATGAAGGGCGACCGGGAGAAGGCACTGGCGGCGGGCGCGTCGGACTACGTGACCAAGCCGGTGCAGGTCACCCACCTGCTCTCGGTCATCCGCTCCTGGTTGACCGGACCAGCGACCCGCTGACCGACCGGGTGGGCGGTGCGGTGCGTGGTGGAGCCACGGGGTGGGACACACCGGCCGTCCAAACAGCTCAACGATGGCCAAACAGTGGCTGACGTGCCTTCTCGTTCGTGGGAGGATGCAGGACGTGGAATCTCCAGGACACCCTGAGCGGGAACGGCAGGAGTCACGTTGACCGACCGGGTCAATATCCTCATCGTCGATGACCGCACGGAGAACCTGGTCGCACTGGAGGCCATCCTCGGATCGTTGGAGCACACCCTGGTCCGGGCCCGATCCGGAGAGGACGCGCTCAGGGCCCTGCTCACCCACGAGTTCGCCCTGATCCTGCTGGACGTGAGCATGCCCGGCATGGATGGTTTCGAGACGGCTGCCCGGATCAAGCGGCGGGAGAAGACCCGCGACATCCCCATCATCTTCCTGACCGGGCTGAACAACGAGCCACACCACGCGTTCCGCGGATACGCCGTCGGCGCGGTGGACTACCTGGCCAAGCCGTTCGACCCCTGGGTGCTGCGGACGAAGGTGTCGGTGTTTGTCGACCTGCACCTGAAGAACCGCCAGATCCAGGAGCAGGCGGTTCTGCTACGCCGTGGACTGCTACCCGACCGTCACCCGGGTGCGTCGGGTCCGGTCGAGGAGTCCGGCGTGGCGCTGGTCGCCGAACTGTCCGCCCGGCTGGCCGCGGTCGAGGAGCAGGTGAACGAACTGGTCGCGCACGTGGTGGACGATGGCACGGTCACCGCGGTGGTGTCCGAACTGGACCGGCGGACCACGTCGTTGCGTCACGCCATCAATGCGCTGGCCGGTACCGAGGCACGCTGACCTGCCGTCCGCCGCCCGTCCGCGGCCCTCCCACATGACATCGGCGGGCACGCCGTCCACCATCGGATGGTGACCCGGCCGGACGAGGGCCCCAGCAACACGATGCCGCGTTGGCTACCCCGCGCGGTTCTGTTGGTCTTCGCGGCATTGGCGGCATTTCTGGCGCTTCGGTGGATATTCAAACAACTGGCCGGGTTGCTCACTCTGCTGTTGGTCTCACTCTTCCTGACCTTCGCCATAGAACCGGCGGTGAACTGGCTGGACCGCCGGGGTTGGCGACGCGGTGCGGCCACCGGACTGGTGTTCCTGGTACTGGTCGTCGTACTGATCGGCTTCGTGGTGGCCCTCGGTTCGGTACTGGTGCGTGAGGTCCGGTCGATCGGCGACAACATCCCCGACTATGCCGACGGGCTGATCACCTGGATCAACAACACGTTCGACACCAGGTTGTCCACCACCCGAATCACCCGCGAACTGACCCGGCCCGGCGGACCGCTGTCCATGATCGGTTCACGACTGGCCCGCAACGCCGTGGGCTACGGGGCCAGCCTGCTCGGCGCGGTGTTCCAACTCTTCGCGATCCTGCTGTTCACCTTCTACCTGTCCGCCGACGGACCCCGGGTCCGGCACGCGGTGTGCTCACTGCTGCCGCCGGGCCGGCAACGCGAGGTACAACGGGCCTGGGACATCGCGGTGGACAAGACCGGCGGCTACCTGTACTCACGCGCCCTACTGGCGGCCATCTCCGCGGTCGCCCACTACGCCGCGTTCCGGATCATCGGCATCGACTTCGCCCTCGCCCTGGCGGTCTGGGTCGGGGTGGTGTCGCAGTTCATCCCGACCATCGGCACCTACCTGGCGGCGGCACTGCCGGTCATCGTCGCGCTGGCCACCAGGCCGGTGGACGCGCTGTGGGTGTTGGGTTTCGCGGCGGCCTACCAACAGGTGGAGAACTACATCCTGCACCCGCGGATCACCGCACGGACCCTGGCCATGCATCCGGCGGTCGCGTTCGGCGCGGTGATCGCCGGAGCCAGCCTGCTCGGGGCGGCCGGCGCGGTGCTGGCACTACCGGTGGTGGCCACCCTCCAGGGGTTCGTCGGAGCCTACGTCCGTCGCTACGAGGTCACCGGAACGACCGAGGCCCAGGAGGAACACGAGGACGGCGACAACAGTAACGACGCCGACGATTCGGATCGATAGAACGGTGATGGATTCCGGCGAGGTCGGATGCATGTCACCGATGCCGATACCGGAGAATGGCATCCGACTCCCTCCGGACGTGGCAGTCGACTAACGTCGATCCAACGGGAAGAGGGGATTGAACAGTGTGAACGAGCAACGTGTCACCATTCGCCAGGTCGCACAGGCCGCCGGGGTCTCTGTCGCCACCGTGTCGCGGGTCCTCGCCGGCACCGCCCGGGTGTCCGACACGCTGCGGGAACGAGTCGAACAGGCGGCCCGCTTACTGGCCTACACCCCGCACGAGGTCGCCCGAAGCCTCGCCCGTGGTCGCACCCTGACCATCGGAATGCTGGTGCCGAACCTGGCCAACCCGTACGTGTGTGGGTTGGTCAAACAGGTCCTGCACGAGGCGGACCAGGCCGGCTACCACCTGATCGTCGCCGACAGCGACGAGGGCGAGGACACCGAGTTCGCGCTGGGAATCGACCTGCTCCGGCGCGGCGACGGTCTGATCCTGCACTCACCGCGTGGTGACACCGGGGCGATCACGGCCCTGGCCCAACACGGCAAACCGGTGGTGGTCGTCAACCGTTCGGTCGATGACCCGAACCTGTCCACGGTCGTGGTGGACGAGTACCCCGCGATGCACCAACTCGCCCATCACCTGGCCGACCTCGGCCATCGGAACATCGCCTACCTGCGGGGTCCGGCCCGGTCCTGGCAGGACGACGAACGGTGGCGGGCGGTCTCGACGCTGTCCTTGCGGGGGGTTGCGGTGACCGCCATCGACGCCGCCGGCGCCCTCCAGGGCGGCCACGGCGCGGTGCCCACGGCGTTGGCGACCGGCTGCACCGCGATCATGGCGTTCGACGACCTCACCGCCTTCGGCGTACTGGGCGGCCTGCGTGAGCACGGGTTGCGGGTACCCGAGGACATCTCGGTGACCGGATTCGGTGACGTTCCGCTGGCCCGGTGTCTGACCCCGACGTTGACCGGCGCCTGCGGTCAGCAACTGGAGGCCGGCTCGGCAGCCTGGCAGACCCTCGCCGCGCGGCTCGACGGTGGCCCACCCGGATCCCGTACCGTGCTGCGGGCCGAACCGATGATCCGCAGTTCCACCGCCCCTCCCCCGGCCGGCTGAGGCCCCACTCCCGAGGCCACCACAGGGAAACGGCCACGCCGGAACCAGCAGCCGCAGGGCCTCCTGGGCCGGGCCGTGGCAGTCTTCACGAGAAATCATCGAACGGCATTCCGGAGGAGGTCACCCACCTGCCGCACCGCGTCGTCGACCGGGACGGGCACCGTCTCACCGGTCGCCCGCGTGGTCACCTCGACGACGCCCCGTGCCAGGCCACGGCTGCCCACGGTGATCCGGAACGGGACGCCAACGAGTTCGACGTCCCTGAACTTGACGCCGGGGCGCTCGGCACGGTCGTCCAGTACCACCTCGACCCGCGCCTGACGGAGCTGCTGGTAGATCTGCTCGGCGACTCCGGCGGTCGCCTCGTTCGTTCTGTCCACCAGCACGACGGCCACCTCGAACGGGGCCACCCGGGCCGGCCAGACGATGCCGGCGTCGTCGTGGTGTGCCTCGACCACCGCGGCCATCGCGCGTTCCACCTCGATGCCGTAACCGCCCATCACCGGGGTGATCTGGTGGCCGTCCGGGCCGAGTACGCGGACACCGAGCGCCTCGGTGTACCGGCGGCCGAGCCGTCCCAGGTGGCCCACCTCGATCGCCCGCACCCGCTCCAACGCGGTGCCGCACTGCGGGCAGCCCTCCCCGGCGCGCACCTCCCGCAGGTGCGCCCACCGGCGCACGGCGATGTCCCGGCCCACGTCGACCCCGCGCAGGTGCACCCCGTCGACGTTGGCACCGGTGAACATGGCACGCCGGCCACGCAGCGACTCGTCGGCGACCACCGGCAGATCACCCACCCCCACCGCCCCGAGGCTGCCCGGAGAGGCGCCCAGTGCGGCCCTGATCTCGGCCACCTCGGCGGGGCGGACCGACCTGGCCCCGGTGGCATCCACCAGTTTCTGTTCCACCAGGCTGTGGTCGCCGCGCAGCAGCACCAGGGTGACCTGGTCGTCCACCAGGTAGACCAGCGTCTTGATCTGTCGGTCGGCGGGAACGCCGTGCCGGCGCACCAGCTCCTCGATGGTGCGTGCATCGGGAGTGGCGAAACGCTCGGGCGCGGCCAGTCCCGGCCCGTCGTCCACGGCGGGCAGCGCGGAGGTGGCCGCCGCCTCGGTGGCGGCGTGGTCGCAACGGGGGCAGCGCACCACCAGGTCGGCGCCGCGCTCGGTCGGGCTCATGAAACAGACGGACGCGCCCCCACCGCTCGCACCGACCGACGCCTGCGCCGCGATGACCGGGAGCCTCAGCCGGGCGAAGATCCGCTGGTACGCCTCCCGATGCCGTTCGAACGAGCGGTCCAGTCCAGGCTCGTCCAGGTCGACGCTGTAGGACGCCGCCATGGTCGACTCACGGGTACGGGTCAGACCACCGCCGGGTCGAGGTTCGTCCCGGAATCCAGTCTGGACCTGGTACCAGATCTGGGGCAGGTCCCGGTAGGAACGCAGTTCGTCAGCCAGTGTGGCCACGACCTCCTCGTGGCCCATGCCCAGGGCGAGGTCAGCACCTCGCCGGTCGGTGACCCGGAACAGGTCGGCGCCCACGGCCTCCCACCGACCGGTCTGCTGCCACAACCGAGCCGGGTTCAGACTCGGGAACAGGAACTCCTGGGCTCCGATCCGGGCCAACTCCTCGCGGATCACCTCGGTGATCCTGGCCCGCACCCGGACAGCCAACGGCAGCAGCGAGAAGTGGCCGGCCATGAGCTGACGGACGAAACCGCCACGGACCAGCAGACGGTGGCTGGGGGTGTCCGCGTCGGCCGGGTCCGCGCGCAGGGTGGGTAGGTACAGTTCGGACCAGCGCATCGACAACGACCTTCGGCTCGACTCGACAGAAGTGGCGGAAGTCTAGATTGTCGGGTTCAGGCCCTCGAACCAGCGACTAACGCGACAGGCCCAGGGCGGTCATCCGCTCGGCGTGCGCGGTGGTGATCCGCCTGATCAGTTCCATCACTCCGGCCAGGTCACCGGACCCCACGATGATGAGCAGGGTCAGTGCGTCCCGCTCGGCGGCCACCCGTTGGGCCTGTGAGATCGCCTCGCCAACCAGCCGGCGTCCCCACAGGGCCAGCCGCCCGGCCACCACCGGATCGGCCTCGATGGCGGCGCGGACCTCCCGGAGAGCGAACTCCGCGTGACCGGTGTCGTCCAGCACCTCCAGGACCAACTGCCGGGTCGACTCGTCGACGAACGCGGCGACCTCCCGGTAGAAGTCGGCCGCGATGCCGTCACCGACGTATGCCTTGACCAGCCCCTCCAACCAGGTGCCGGGCATGGTGGAGTCGTGGAACGAGTCGACCGCCGGGATGAACGGTTCCATCGCGGTCTGCGGATCCCCGCCCAGCTCGGTGATCCGGGCGGCGAGTCGGTCGAAGTGTCCGACCTCGGCCGCGGCCATCCGAGCCAGCGCGGCCCGGCCGGCCAGCGTGGGGGCCATCCGGGCGTCCTCGGACAACCGGTCGAAGGCGGTGAGTTCGCCGTAGGCCAACACACCCAGAAGGTCGATCACCGCCTCCACCGGAGGTGCGGACGGATCATCGGAAGAGTCAGCACCAGCGACGACGGCACGGGCCTCGTCCGACTCGGGCGACTGATGACCTTCGCGCAGGATGACTCCAATGTCGGTCTGGACCCGGGCTGACGGAGCGTCGACGACGCATGTGCAGGCTACTCGCGTAGACTGAACATGTGTGTGGCGCATCTTGCGCCACGGTTCTTGTGCGCGGACGTCGCCCGCCGGCTGAGCCGGCGACGAGCACGGCCGGTCCTGTGGCACGACATTCGCCGCGGTCGACCGCCGGACCCGATGACGTCGGCGCGTCACGGAGAGAGGCGATCGTTCTGAGTACGAGCAGCATCCAAACCGAACCAATCCGATATGTCGACCATCCCGAATCCATCCCACCGGAGGTCAGCACCGACTCACCGGCTGCCGCGGCAGAGACGGCCAGCCCACGGTTCGCCGACCTGGGCGTGCATCCGTCGATCGTGCGGGCCCTCGAGGAGGTCGGGATCGTCCGCGCCTTCGCCATCCAGGAGATGGCACTTCCCATCGCCATGGCCGGCCACGACCTGATCGGACAGGCCCGCACCGGCACCGGCAAGACACTCGGCTTCGGCATCCCACTGCTGGCCCGCACCATGGCCGACGCCGCCGGATCCGCCGACCGCGACGGCCGGCCACGGGCCCTGGTTGTGGTACCCACCCGCGAACTGGCGGTGCAGGTCACCCGGGACATCGTGACCGCCGGAAAGCACCTGCAAGCACGCTGTGTGGCCATCTACGGCGGCCGTGCCTACGAACCCCAGGTGAACGCGCTGACCAAGGGCGTCGACATCGTGGTCGGCACTCCCGGACGGATGCTCGACCTGGCCCAGCAGGGTCACCTGAACCTCGGCGCCGTGCGCATCCTGGTACTCGACGAGGCCGACGAGATGCTCGACCTGGGCTTCCTGCCCGACATCGAGCGGGTCCTGGCCATGGTGCCGGAAGACCGGCAGACCATGCTGTTCTCGGCAACCATGCCCGGGCCTATCGTGGCGCTCGCCCGTCGGTTCATGCACCAACCAACACAGATCCGGGCACAGGCCACCGCCGACACCAGTTCACTGCCCCCGGTCCGCCAGTTCGCCTACCGGGCACACGCGATGGACAAGGTCGAGATGCTCTCCCGCATCCTGCAGGCTCGGGACCGCGGTCTGACCATGGTGTTCTGTCGCACCAAGCGCACCGCCGCCAAGATCGCCGACGAACTGGGTGGTCGCGGTTTCGCCGCCGCCGCGGTGCACGGTGACCTCGGACAGGGTGCCCGGGAACGCGCGCTGCGGGCGTTCCGGTCCGGCAAGGTCGACGTCCTGGTCGCGACCGACGTGGCCGCCCGGGGTATCGACGTGGAAGCCGTCACCCACGTGATCAACCACCAGTGCCCGGAGGACGAGAAGGTCTACCTGCACCGGGTCGGGCGCACCGCGCGCGCCGGCGCGACCGGCACCGCGGTGACCCTGGTCGACTGGGACGACCTGCCCCGCTGGAAGATGATCTGCAAGGCGCTGGACCTGCCGTTGCCCGAACCGCCGGAGACCTACTCCACCTCCGCGCACCTCTACGACGACCTGGACATCCCGCCGGAGACCGCCGGCACCCTGCCCCGCGCCCAACGGACCCGGGCCGGGCTGCTCGCCGAGGACGTCGAGGACATCGGGGAGACCGGTGGCCGGGACCGATCCCGGACGGGGGCCCGCCGCCCGGCGCTCAGACTGAGGCGGCGCGGCGAGGACCAACGCCCGGCCGAGTCGACCACCGA
>DATCWR010000439.1:0-12315 GCA_036566245.1 Mycobacteriales bacterium
GCGGTGGCGGCCGTGCCGGCACGTTGCGCTGACGGCGGGTCCGGTGTGGCGGTGGCCCTGTTCGCGTTGGGCCGTGGCGACCCGGCGCTGGCCGGGCTGCTGGTCGGTGCGCTGAACCTGCCCCACGCGCTGGCCGGGCCCGTTTGTCGGTCGACTGGCTGACCGCAGCAGGTCTCCGTGAGCCACCTACGCCGGCGCGATGCGGTGGTGGCCACCAGCACGGCGGATCGATCCGGTGGCCGTGGTACTCGGCAGTCTGCTGGCGATCGGTGGCCTACTCACCATGGCCGCTCTCGCACCGACGTTTCCGGTGGCCATGGGGTGTGTCGCGGCGGCCGGGTTCTTCGACGGGCCGCAGTTGACCGCCACGTTGGCGGTGCGCGGCATCCATGCCCCCGCGCAACTGCGTACGGCGGTGTTCACCACCACGGCCAGTGTGAAGTCAGCGCGGGTGCGGTCGGTGCCGCACTGGCCGGTGGCCTGGCCGGTCCAGGGGCTTCCGGCATGGCACGGACCCGCCGAGCAGAGAGAGTGAGACTCGGCGGGCCCGTACCAGAGTGTGGTCCCTACAGGACCAGCACCGCGAACAGGGTGGCGACCACCAGACCGGAGACCACCGGGATGAAGCACTTCCGGGCCAGTTCGACCACCGGGACCCGGGCGAACCCGGCGACCGCGACCAGTGACGACCAGGCCACCAGGGTGCCGCCGCCGGACCAGATGTTGCCCATCTGACCGATGGAGGCGAGCGTTTCGGGCGACATACCCACCGCCGGGCCGAGGCTTCCGGCCAGGGCGCCGGTGAGCGGCAGGCCGGAGAACCCGGACCCCTCCAGGCCGGCGATCATGCCGATGAGCAGCACGCCGAACCCGGTGATCAGACCGTTGGTCGGGATGTGTTCCTGCCCGGCCGCGACGATCTCGAACAGCAGCGCGGGCCCCTTCTCGTCCGGGCCCAGGCCCAGGATCTGGCTGGCGAAGTCACCGTTGCCCAGGAAGAAGAAGCCGGCGATGGGCAGCACCACGCCCATGGCCTTGAACGCGAACACCAACCCGTCGACCACGTGGGTGGCCGAGGTCTCCAGGAACCGGCCCCGGTCCTTGACCATCGTGGCGGCCACCAGCAGTACCACCGCCACGCCGCCGACCAGTGCGGCCGCGTCGCCGCCCTTGAGGTCGGTCACGCTGTCACTCATCTTGGCCACCACGAAGTAGCCGATCAGGACCAGGTAGGCCACCGGCACCAGGATGGCGAACAGGATCGCCATCCGTTCGTCGGGATCCTTGGGCGTGGCCGGGCCGTCGGCGCCGGCCGCCGGTGTGCCGCGCAGCGCCACACCGTGTCCGATGGTCGGTTCCATCTCGTGGTCGTCACCGCTCGCCGTGCCGTCGGCACCGCCGGAGCCCGAGCCGGTGGACGCGCCGACCAACTCCTTCTTGCGGGCCGGCACGACGTCCAACAGCAGCGACTCGGTGGACTCCCACTCCTCCAGCAGCTCCGGCGACGGCTTGCGCATCTTGCGGAACTCCATCAGGTACGCGATGCCCAGGGCCACCCCACCGGTGATCAGCGACAGGATCAGGGACCGGTCGGCGACCAGGTCGGCGTCGGCACCGGCGGCCGTCGCCGACAGTCCGGGCGCGACCCGGATCACGTAGTCCGAGGACAGCGCCATGCCCTGGCCGGCGATGGCCACGACCACGCCAACCCCCATCGGGGACAGGCCGGCCCGGATCGCCACCGGGATCAGCACCGCGCCGATCAGTGGCACCGCGGGGGTCGGCCAGAAGAACAGCGAGATGCCGTAGGTGACGATCATGAGGACCCAGAACGACGAATGACCGTTGCGCATTACCCGTCTGAACGGAGTCACCATTCTCAGGTCTGCCCCCAGCCCGCGCAGTGCACCGAGCATCGCGGTTACCAGGGCGATGATGAGGAAGATGTTGAACAGGCTCGTCGCGGCCACCAGGCTGGCGTTGAAGATGGAGGCGAGTCCGGTCACGATGCTGCCGGAGAACGTCAGCGCGGTGACGAAGGTGGCCGCGACCGCCGGCACGACAATGTTCTTGCGGAGGACCATCGTCGCCAGGATCACCACGATCCCGATCAGATAGGCCCAGTGGGCGGCGGTGAGTTGCACGAGGTGTCCTTCCGGATTTGGCGGACGGTGTCGAGCTCGTTAGGGTGACGGTTGCCGTGTGCGCGAGGTCCCGTCCCGACCGGTGCCGGTGAGCACCGTCGGGTTGGCATCTGGCACCGTCGATAGCTGGCGGACAGGCGCCTCGCCCGATCGCCACACCACGGGTGGGCTGTGTGGCTGCGGGTCTGCCCATGGTGGGCGGGTAGATCCACTGTGCACTGGTGGATCCCCCGGCGTGGGCTTTCGTAGTCAGTGAGGTTCCGCCTCGGGAACACCACCGTCAACGCCAAGGCTGCACAGTCGCGACCAGGGAAAATGTGCAGCGTGCCGTGCCGGGGGTCCACTCCGACACCGCTGCCAGCCCGACACCCGTCGCACACCGACGTGCCGGTGTTGGACCGTTGGCACCGAAAACCCTCGGCACACCTGTGCACCATGACCGTTGTCGAGGCCGGACCGACCCGCAAGGGTGGGACCGGTCCGGTCGCACCGCACCATCAACGAGGAGAGACCATGGCAGCGGAGGCGGTCGGGCGGACGGTCCCACGCGGGCACGCCGAACTGTCGCCCGGCCGAGCCTGGGTCGCGTTGGCCGCCCTGTTGACCGGCACGTTCCTGGGCACCATCAACAACAACATCGTCAACGTGCCACTGCGCGACATCACCGTCGACCTGGGCGTGCCGGTGTCGGCCGGTGTGCTGGTCGTGGTGGCGTTCTCGTTGACCTTCGCGGTGCTCATGCCGGTGATGGGATGGCTCGGTGACCGGATCGGTCGCCGCCGGATGTTCTGCGCCGCACTGGCCGGCATCGCCGGTGGCGCGTTGGGTGCCGCGCTCGCTCCCGACCTGCGGATCCTGGTCGCCTTCCGGGTGGTGCAGGGCGCGGCCACCGCCGCGCTGCTGCCGACCGTCATGGGGATCATCGCCGCCCTGTTCGGGCCGGACCGGCGCGGTCGGGCGGTGGGCATGTGGGCCGCGGTGAACGGGTTGGGTCAGGCGATCGGCCCGCCGGTCGGCGGACTGGTCAGCCAACTGGTGGGTTGGCGCTGGATGTTCGTGCCGATCGTGCCGCTCGCCCTGGCCGCGCTGGCGTTGACCCTGCGGCTGGTACCCCGGGACACCGGTCGACCCAACCGCCTGGACTGGCCAGGCGCGACCACCCTGACCGTGGGTGCGGCGCTGCTCATCCTGGCCGTCACCGTGCTCGGCCAGCCCGGTACACCGGCTGTGCTGACCGCGGCACTGACCGTCGCCGGGGTGGTGGTACTCGCGGTGTTCGTGCTGGTCAGCCGTCGGGTCGCGAACCCGTTCATCCCGTTGCGTCTGGTCGCCGAGTCGGTCTACCTGCGTAGCTGCCTGGCGGTGTTCGCCCAGATGTTCTGCCTGGGTGCGGCGCTGCTGGCCGTGCCGCTGCACCTGACCGAGGGGGTGGGCGCCACCTCCACCGCCACCGCCGGGTTGATCGTGTTCGCCCTGCCGGCCGCGATGACCGTGCTGGCGCCGGTGGCCGGGGTGTGCACCGAACGGTACGGCGCGCGCCGGGCGATCCGGGCCGGGCTGGTGGCGGTGGCCGTCGCCCAGGCGGTGTTGGCGGTCGAACTGGCCACCGGCCACGGCCGAGGTCTCGACCTGGTCGCGGCACTGGTGCTGACCGGCGCCGGGGTGGCGTTCGTGCAGACCCCGGCGGCCACCGGGGTGACCCGTTCCCCGGCGGGGAGGGCCGGCACCGGGTTGGGTCTGTTCAACCTGGTGCGGTTCGCCGGGGCGGCCGTGGGTGCGGCCTGGGTCGCCATCGCGCTGGAGCACTCCGGCGGATTCGGCGTGCTGTTCGCGGCGTGCGCCGTGGTCGCCGTCGCCGGCCTGGTCGGTACCTTCGTCGGGCCCACCCCGACCAGCCTGGCCCGGCCGGTCAACCGGCCAGGGTGAGGAAGATCGCGATGATGGTGCCGTACAGGACGTGTGCCAGCAGGCTGACCACCGGGGTCTGCGCGCCGTAGTTGCGTTGCAGGAAACCCGGCGACTCCAGCATCGCTGCGGAGGTGGCGTCGGTCATCGCCGTGCCCATCCTGGGGTGCACGATCGGGAGCAGCACGTTGACCAGCACGGTTCCGGCGAACAGACCGTGGCCGAGTCCGAACAGCGCGCCGAGCCACCAGTCGTGCCGGCCCAGAGCGAGGAACAGCGCGTAGTAGACCAACGCGAAGGCCATCCCGCTGGCGATGTGCGCGGCGTACCCGATCGCCTTGGCCCGGGTTCGGTCCGCGGTAACCGCGGTACCCAGCAGGAACGGGAGGTCCATCCGGGTGAGGTGCGCCTCGGTGGCCGCACGCAGCACGGTGGTGAGCACCACGGTCCCGGCGAAGCCACCGGCGAGCGCGGCCACGATGCTCATGCCCGTCCTCGTCTCGTTGCGGGCGGGCATGGGTGTTGACGATTCGCTCGCCGAGGCTCGCTCATGCCCGCCCCCGCTCCTCGGCGATCGCGGTGGCCGCGCTGATCAGGGCCAGGTGACTGAGTCCCTGCGGGAGGTTGCCGAGGAACGCGCCGGTGTCCGGGTCGATCTGCTCGGCGTAGAGACCGACGTCGTTGGCCAGGCCGACCAGTTCCTCCATCAGGGTGCTGGCCTCGGCGACCTGCCCGGTGCGGGCCAGCGCCTCGGCGAGCCAGAACGAGCAGCTCACGAACGCCCCCTCGGCTCCGGTCAACCCGTCCACCCCGAGGTAGCGGTGGACGTACGGGCCGTGGCCCAGTTCCCGGCGCACCGCGTCGACGGTGCCCCGCCAGCGGGGCGAGTGCGGGTCACCGTAGCCGGACAGCAACCCCAACAGGACGCTCGCGTCGAGCTCGCTGCCCCCGGCCATCCGCAGATAGCTGTTCTGGTCCACCGAGAAGCAGTGCTGCTCGACGTAGTCACGGCAGGCGGTGGCCTGCTCGACCCAGTGAGCCCGGTGCCGCCGGGGAACCAGGCCACGGTCGGCCAGGCGGACGGCGCGGTCCAGGGCCACCCAGCACATCATCTTGGAGTGGGTGTGGTGGGCCGGCGCCGAGCGTGCCTCCCAGATCCCGGCGTCCGGGGCGTCCCACAGGTGGCACACCAGGTCCGCGGTACCGGCCAGCCGCCGGCCCATGTCCAGGTCGAGCACGCCACCGCCCATGGCGTAGAGCCATGCGGTCTGGAGTAGTTCCCCGTAGGTGTCCAGTTGGAGTTGGTCGACCGCCGCGTTACCGATCCGCACCGGTCGCGAGCCGAGGTACCCGGCCCACGGCAGGACCCGTTCGGTGGCGCGCGTGCCACCGTCGAGTCGGTACAGCGGTTGTAGCCGTGGGTGGGTCAGTTGGGTGGCGTGCATCAGCCACCAGAAGTAGGCCCGCGCCTCCGCCCCGCAACCCAGCCGCTGGAGTGCGTCCAGGGTGAAGACCGCGTCGCGGACCCAACTGAACCGGTAGTCCCAGTTCCGTTCGCCGCCCACCCCCTCGGGCAGCGAGGTGCTCGCCGCGGCGGCAACCGCCCCGGAGGGGGCGTACACCAGCAGTTTGAGGGCGAGGGCGCTGCGCTGCACCGCGTCCTGCCACGGGCCCGGGTAGGTGCGCGTGCCGGCCCACGCCCGCCAGTCGGCCACGGTCGACGTGAACCGTTCGTCCAGTTCCTCCCGGGTCGGGAACACCAGCGGTTCCTGGTGTGCGGTACACAGCGCGATCAGCGCCCGCGACCCCGGCGCGGTGGTGAAGGTGCCCCGCACCGTGCCGTCGCCCAGTTCCGGGCTGCCCGCCTGGAACACCCGAACCGCGAACGCGTCGCTGCCGCAGACGGCCACCGGCACCCCCGACCGCCAGACCAGCCGGGTCGCCCTCTGGCCGTAGCCGAACCGGGGTCGCAGGCACCAGCCCATCGGTACCGAGCCGGTCACGCCCTCCACCCGGCGCTGCAACTCCCGGGCCGGACCGAGACGGCCGCCGTACAGGCTCATCAGGTCGATCACCCGGGCCACGCCGGTCCCGGTGGAGAAGGTGGTCTCCAGAACGTTCGTGCCCGGCAGGTAACGGCGCCGGGTCTGGAACGGCACGGTCGGGGCGAGGGTGAAGCGCCCTCCCTGTCGGGCGTCGAGCAGTGCGGCGAACACACTGGCCGAGTCGAGGTCGGGCAGGGTGAGCCAGTCGACCGACCCGTCGTCGGCGACCAGCGCGACCACCCGGCCGTCCCCGATCGCGGCGTAGGACCGCAACGGAGCGTAACCGTCGACCCGGCCCGGCTGTTGGTCGGTCTGCTGGTGGGCCCGCTCGTTCCGCTGTTGGCCGCGTCGCGAACGGCGCCGCCGACCGAGCCGGTTCCCGAGCATGCTCACCCGGAGACTCCTACCCAGGCCCGCGCGGGCCGCACCCGCGTGGAACTAACTACCGGGGCGGAGTTCCCGGTCGATGGTGGCCTGGACCTCGCCGAGCATGCCGATCCGATGGGCCAACCACACGGTGTGTCGGGCCTCGGCCTGGCGCAGGTCCATGCCGAGCAGCCGCGACGCGCGCTCGACCTTGTACAGCATGGTGTTGCGGTGCAGGGACAGGTTGCGGGCCGCGGCGTTGAGGTTTCCACCGGTCTCCACGTAGGCGATCACGGCCGCCTGAAGATCCGCCCCGGCCGCCGTCCGGCTTCGCAGCGGGGCGAGTACCTCGGTGGCGAAGGACCGACCCTGCGGAGTCGCCGCGATATCCCCGAGCACCGCGAACACCCGCAGTTCGTCGTATCCGGACACCCCCCAGATGTCCAGTCGCTCGCACACCCCCAGGGCGACCCGCGCCTCCCGGTAACTGGTCGCGATGCCTCTGGCCCCGGCGGCCGGCCGGCCGTGGGTGACCCGGACAGGGCGCCCCAACCGGGCCCGCACCTCGGCGCACAGGGCCTGGGCGAACTCGGTGAGACGCTCACCGACGGTGGACCGGCCCGGGGTGATCTGCCGGATCACCACCAGCACGTCGCCGATCACGGTGGTGAGCGTACGAATCCCCGGCTCCGGCCGGACCCGTCCGGCCAGCCGGGCCAGTTCGACCCCCCGGATCGTGGGTTCGCGCGGCCCGGGTGACCCGAAACCGGTCACCGCCAGTACCGCGTAACAGGCCTCCGCGTCGAACTCGTGGTGCGCGGCCCGGGCGAGCATGTCGTGCGGATCGGTGAACCGGCCGTGCAGAAGGGCGTGCACGAAGTCGCCGCGGGCCCGTTCCTTGGCCTCCTCGACGCTGCGCAACCGCAGCATCTCCGATCCGACGATGGCCACCGCCTGCTCGGCGATCACCCGGTGCTGGGCCAGGTCGTGCCGGGCCGGTGGTTCGTCCAGTTCGACGATGACGATCCAACCGTGTCGGATCCGACCCAGCACGATCGGTGCGACCACGCAACTGACCGGGCCGTCCTCCATGTCCAGGTGCACCAGACCCACCCGGTCCGGTTCGACCACGTCCTGACCCGGGGCGGCGTCGGTGGGGACCGGTTCGGCCAGGGTGGTCTCACCCAGCAGCCGGAGCACCTCCGAGGGGTCGGGCACCGAGGTGGTACCGATGTACTCGTACACCAGCACCTCGCCGTGCGCGCCGAGCACGAACGCCGGGCAGCGGCTCAGGCGGGAGATCTGCCGGCCCAGCGCGGGTAGTCCGGCACCCCGGTACAGCAGTTCTCCCAGGGTGCGGTGCACGGTGACCGCGTACTCCAACACGTGTGAGGCGTGCGCCAGGTTTTTCTCGGCAACCACCCGGTTGACCATCCCGAAGCCGGTCGAGGGTGGCAGCCGTACCAGCGGGATCGGCACCATGTCGGCGGTCACCCCGGCGGTGTCCAGTCCGCCGACGTCGCCGCTGAGCAGTAGTGCGGACGCACCCCGGTCGGCCACGTCCCGGATGGCCGAGGCCGGACCCCTGGTCTGGGCCAGCAGGTCGGCCACGTAGGCGTGCACCCCGACCCCGTCCAGCCGTTCGGTGCCGACCGCCTCGGACCAGGGCAGGCACCAGGTCAGCGCGGTGTCCAGCCGGTCAGCCCCGGACAGCACCCGGGATGCCGCCAACTTCGGTTCGGCGAGCAGGTCCCGCACGGTCAACGGCTCGCTCGACGGCCCGGTGAACCCACCGGCCGGATCGTGTTGGCCCAATGCCCTCTCCTGTCGACACCGTCAAGGGTCACCACCGCGGTACGCGGGGCCTATGGACATGGTGCACACCTTCCCGGCGGTACACAGTGCAATGTTGTCATTGCCTCGACCGGGGAACGGAAGGCAGCCTCGTTACCGGGCAGGTGTGGCAGTGGGTACGGCGTACGCCGACCTGGTGCCGCGCAGCCGACCAACGGCGGGCCCGCCACCACCGGTCACGGCCGAACGCACCACCGGTCATGACCTGCCATGTCCCGCCACGACATCGGAGGCGCCGATGAACATTCGCCAACTGCGCGACGCGCTGGGTGAGGCACTGCCCGGAGTCGACATCCCGCAGGACCTGCCGGCTGACGACATGTACGCGTTCACCTTCGTCAGCAGGGCGTTCATCACGCCGTTCATGGAGGCGCTGGTCCGGGTGGACCTGGCCCGCAGCGACGCCGGCGCGGATGCCGACGGCTCGGCCCGAGCCCGGTTGGACACGCTCTGTGGCCTGGCCGAACGGGTGTTCGCCGACGGCGACGACGAGACCGTCGACCCGCTCGCGGTGCGTCTGGTGTTCAACCGACTGGTTCGCAGACCCCGCCTGTTGGAGACCGCCTGGCCGTTGTTCGGCCCGCACACCCAGGCCATCGCGCACAAGTTCCTGGCGCTGGACGAGGAGTGCCGGCAGCGGGAGGAGGCCGCCCGCGGTGGCGCCGTGCCGGCCTGACCCGGTGTCCGCCTGCCCGTCGGTGTCCGCCTGCGGCCCGGCCGACGACCTTGTGCACAGCAGCGGCCAGATCACCGGTGCACCTTGCCCGTAGACGGGCCAGCGACACGAAAAGAAGACTCGTTACGCCAGATCAGTCAAAGGAATGGACCACGATGACGACGATCACGATCAAGCCGCCCGCCGAAGAGGACAAGACAGACTTTCGCCGTGCGCTGGAGGCGGCGGTCGCCGGTAAGCACAGCCAGGTGTCCCCGTTCAGCCTGGCCTGGTCCGAGGGTCGGCTGACCAAGGACCACTTCGCGTTCTGGGTTGCCCAGCACCTGCACTACGTCGGCCACTTCAGTGAGTGGCTCGGCGCGATGTTCGCCGACTGCCCGTACAAGGACGCCCGTGACTTCCTGCTCCAGAACATGTGGGAGGAGGAGATGGGTACCCCGCACACCGAACTGCTCACCCGGTTCGGCGAGGCCTGCGGGTGGTCCCGCGAGCGGATCCTGTCCGCCGAGTCGCTGCCCACCACCACCGCGCTGCGGTACTGGTGCGAGAACCTGGCCAAGAGCCACGACTTCGTCGGGGCCTCGGCCGCGTTGATCGTGGGCCTGGAGTCGCAGACCCCGGGCATCTACACCCGCCAGTTGCCGCCGCTGCGGGAGAAGTACGGGTTCACCGAGGACGAGACGGTGTTCTTCGACGTGCACATCGTCTCTGACGTGGTGCACGGCGAGCGCGGGTACCAGATCGTCGAGAAGTACGCCACCACCCCCGAGGAGCAGCAGCGCTGCCTGGACCTGGTGCACCAGGCCACCGAGATGCGCTGGCTGTACATGGACGGGCTCTACCGCGAGCTGGTCCGCCTGTACGGCGAGTTCTGACCATCCATCCAGGTCTTCGCGCCCGGCCGCGCCGAGCCCCCACCGGCCGCGGCAGGGCGCGACCGCGAAGAGGAGACACCCGAGTGACCACGACGACTCTCGGTGGCACCCTGACCGACGCCGAACGGGAGATCCTCGACGAGGACGAGATCCTGGCCGGCTACCGGATCGTCTTCGACGACGACGGCAGTCTGACCGTCGAGGACGGAATCATCGAGTTGGACACCGAGGAGGGAACCGTCTACCGGTGGCGCTGCACGGTGTGCGGTTACATCCACGAGGCTCCCGAACCCCCGCGCTGGTGTCCACTGTGTGGCGCCGACGCCAGCGCGTTCGTCCCGGCCGAGTGATCACCGAGTGAACCCGCGCAGTTCCACAGGAGGAGCACCATGAGCCGCACCTTCACCTCGGTGAATCCGGCCCGCCCGGCCGAGATCGTCGGCGAGTTCGACACGGCCACCGTGGCCGAGGCATCCGCCGCTGTCGACGCGGCGGCAACCGCCCAGCGCGCGTGGGCCGAGCGGACTCCCACCCAGCGCGCCACCCTGGTCGCCGGCGTGGCGCACGCGCTGGCCAAACAGACCCCCGAGCTGACGGCGCTGATCACCCGGGAGGAGGGCAAGACCCTGTCGGACAGCGCCGGTGAGGTGCGCAAGTCGGTGGAGCAGTTCCACTTCGCCTCGCAGTTGTGCTACCTGGTCGAGGGCACCACCTTCCCGTCCGAACAGCCCGGCACGTTCACGTACACGTTGCGTTCGCCGGTCGGCGTGGTGGTGGCCATCACACCGTGGAACTTCCCACTGTCACTGCCCGCCCGCAAGATCGCCGCGGCGTTGGCTGCCGGCAACGCGGTGGTGTACAAGCCCTCGCCGGTGACCGCCGCGGTGGGTGAGGCTCTGGTGCGGATCATCCGGGAGGCGGGCGTCCCCGAGGGGCTCGTGCAACTCGTGCAGGGAGACGACCCGAACGCCATGGCCACCCTGGTGGGCCACCACGCGGTGCGGGCTATCTCACTGACCGGGTCCACCCGGGTGGGCAACATCGTCCGCGAACAGGGACACCGGCACGCCCGGCTACAGGCTGAACTGTCCGGACACAACGCGGCCGTGGTGTGTGCCGACGCCGACCTGCCCAGGGCCGCCGCGGAGGTGGCCAGAGGCGCGTTCGGACTGACCGGACAGGCCTGCACGGCAGCGTCCCGGGTGCTGGTGGACCGGGCGGTGCTCGAACCGTTCACCGAACTGCTGGCGGCCGAGGTACGCGCGCTGACCGCCGGGCCCGGGGACGCCCCGGGAGTGAACTGCGGTCCACTGGCCACGGTGGCCCAGTTCGAGCGGCTGGACGGTCTGGTTCGTGCCGCGCGGCGCGACGGCACCGTGTTGGCCGAGGGCACCCTGCTCGACGAGCGTGACCCGGAGGGCTACTACCTGCCCCCGTTGCTGGTCGGCGGACTGCCCGCCGACCACCCGGTGAACACCACCGAGATCTTCGGGCCGATCCTGTCGGTGGTGGAGGTGACCGGCCTGGACCAGGCGCTGGACATCATCAACCAGGACGACTACGGGCTGTCCAACGCGGTGTTCACCAGCAACGTGGCCAGTGCCCAGCAGTTCGCCCGCGAGGTCCGCTGTGGCGTGGTGAAGATCAACGCGCGGACCACCGGCAACGGGGTGGCCCCGCCGTTCGGTGGCTGGCGGGCGTCCAGCGCCGGCGCCTTCCCCGAGGGGGGCCTCCAGGCGTTGGAGTTCTTCACCGAGACCAAGACCGTCTACAGCCGGGGCTGACCCCCACCCGGCGGGCCCCGGCCGTGGTCGGAACCCGCCGGACCGGTGTCGCCCCGAAGGCAGTGCCGTGGGACTCGCTCCTCCGATGCCGCCTTCGGTGCCGCCCCGGTGCAGTTCACACCAGAAGAGGAGAACGACCGTGTACACCGCTACCAGGCTCACCCTCGACGACGCGCTGCCGATGTTGGCCGCGGCCCGGCGCAAGGCCGAGGAGATCGGCGTGGCCCAGACCATCTGCATCGTCGACGAGGGTGGGCACGCGCTCGCCCTGCACCGGATGCCCAACGCCCGCCTGACCGGGGTGGAGATCGCACTGGCCAAGGCGTTCACGGCGGCCGGACACCAGCGGCCCACCCACAAGTTCAACGAGCCGCCGAACGGCCCGGCCCTACCCGGCAACGAGGCGTTCGGCATCAACCTGATGTACCCCGGCAAGTTCGCGATCTTCGTCGGGGGTTTCCCGATCGAGCACGAGGGCGTGGTGATCGGCGCCGTCGGTGTCTCCGGTGGCAACGGCAAGCAGGACAAGGCCGTTGGTGCCGCCGCGCTGGAGGCGTTCGCGGCGCTGGCCGCCGACGCCGCGGCCAAGTCGGCCTGAGCGGGGAGCCATGTCACCCGCCAACCCGACCGGTGACCCGGGTCGGCCGCCGGTGGAACTGCCCCCGC
>DATCWR010000448.1:0-10182 GCA_036566245.1 Mycobacteriales bacterium
TCCCGCAGGCGGCGCAGGATCACCACCTCCGCAGCCTTGGGCAGCGCCGACCCGCCGGCGGCGGCGCCCCGGCCTCGGGCCACCAGGGTGGACAGCCGGCCCACCAGCACCGGATCGGGCGACCGGGTACGCACCACCGACAGGTGGGTGGCGGCGCGCTGGTAGAGGGTGACCAGTTCGTCCACCTCGGCGCCGGACAGCCGCCGCTGACAGACCAGGTGCTCCAGTCGCTGCCACTCCCCGGCGTGTGCGGCGACGAACGCGTCGATATCCACGGTGTGCCCAGCCTAGACGGTTGTTTCCAGGCCCTCGCCGGGGCGAACCCCGGCCCCGGGACGGCGCGGCCGGACAGGTGCCAGACTGTGCGCCATGTCCGTGGTGACCGGCGAGGCGGTGGCCCTCGAACTGCGGATCGCCCAGCTACCGTCCCGGGTGGTCGCCGCCCTGATCGACTTCGCGGTGATGGGCGCGGCGATGGTGGGGCTCACCACGGTCAGCGCCGCGCTGCTGGTGCACCAGGACCCAGCTGCCCAGGCCGCGTTCATTGTCGCGTTCGTGGTGGTGATTTTTCTCGGCTACCCGTTGACGTTCGAAACCCTGTCGCGGGGCCGCACCCTGGGCAAGATGGCGGTCGGCCTGCGGGTGGTACGTGACGACGGTGGACCGATCAGCTTCCGGCACGCCCTGGTCCGTTCGGTGGTGGGCCTGACCCTGGAACGGCCCGGGGTGATCCTGCTCGGGTTGGGCTCGGCACTGGCCATGTTCGTGATGGTCTTCACCAGGGACGGCAAACGGATCGGTGACGCCTGGGCCGGCACCATCGTGCTCCAGGAACGGGTCGGGGTGCGGTTCTCCCACGTTCCCTACCCGCCGCCGTCCCTTGCCGGCTGGGCCCGGCTGTTGGACCTGACCGCGTTGGACGACGCACTCGCGCTCGCGGTGCGGCAGTTCCTGTCGCGGGCGCACCAACTCGACCCGGTCGCCCGGGAGGCGGTCGGCGGCCGACTGGTCGCCGAGGTGGCCACGCTGGTAACCCCTGCGGCACCTGTCGGTACCCCGGGGTGGGCCTACCTGAGTGCCGTGCTGGCCGAACGGCGCCGCCGTGCCGAGACCAGACTGCGAGCAGGTAGGACCGGTCCCCGTGCCGGCACCGTGCCGGGAAGCGGTAACCCACCCAGGCGCCACGCGGCACACCCGTGACGCGGAAGGAATCCCCGCCCGCCCAGGGCAGGGAGGATGTCAGGAGCCGAACTCCCAGGAGTCGAGGTAACGCTCCTGCTCGGCACTGAGCTGGTCGATGTGGACGTCCATCGAGGCCAGTTTGAGTCCGGCCACCTGGCGGTCGATGTCGGTCGGGACGTCATGCACGCCCGGGCCGAGCTCGGCGTGCACGCCCAGCAGCCACTCGGTGGCCAGTGCCTGGTCGGAGAACGACATGTCCATCACCGCGGCCGGATGCCCCTCGGCCGCGGCCAGGTTCACCACCCGCCCCTGGGCGAGCAACACCAGACGGCGGCCGTCAGGCAGGGTGAACTCGTCGGTGTGCCGACGGACGCTGGTGCGCCCGACCGCGTGCTCGGCCAGCCACCGCACGTCGATCTCGACGTCGAAGTGCCCGCTGTTGCAGACCACGGCACCGCTCTTCATCACCTCGAAGTGTTCGCCACGCAGCACGTCACGGTTGCCTGTCGCCGTCACGAACACGTCCCCGACCCGGGCGGCGTCTGCCATCGGCAACACGGTGTAGCCCTCCAGCACGGCCTCCAGCGCCCGGATGGGGTCGGTTTCGGTGACCACCACGTTGGCGCCCAGGCCCCGCGCCCGGGCGGCCACACCCCGGCCGCAGTAGCCGTATCCGGCCACCACCATGGTCCGGCCGGCGAGCAGCATGTTGGTGACCCGCAGAATCGCGTCCACGGTGGACTGACCGGTGCCGTACCGGTTGTCGAACAGGTGCTTGGTGTCGGTGTCGTTCACCGCCACCATGGGAAACCGCAGCGCGCCGGACCGGGCCATGGCCCGCAGCCGCAGCACCCCGGTGGTGGTCTGCTCGCAACCGCCCCGCACCCCGGCCAACAACTCGGTCCGCGAGGAGTGCAGGGTGCTGACCAGGTCGCAGCCGTCGTCGAAGACCAGGTCCGGCCGACAGTCCAGTGCCCGTTCGATGTGCTGGTAGTACCGGTTCATGTCCACCCCGGCGCGGGCGAACACACTCACCCCGTACTCGACCACCAGTGCGGCGGCGACGTCATCCTGGGTGGACAGTGGGTTGGACGCGCACAGGTACAGTTCGGCGCCGCCGGAGACGATCGCCCGCACCAGGTTGGCGGTCTCGGCGGTGACGTGCATGCAGGCGGCCACCCGGACCCCGTCGAACGGCCGGTCCCGGGCGAACCGCCGACTGATCTGGCCGAGTACCGGCATGGACCGTTCGGCCCACCTGATCCGGTCGACACCCCGGTCGGCCAGTGACAGGTCGGCGACATCGTGTCCGGGCCGACGCACCCTCACGCACCTTCCTGGGTACCGCCCGGCCACGCCTGTCGTGGCCGGGCGTGCACACAACCCCGAGGCCGGGGCTTCGCCTCGGCGAGGGCATGCAACCGGTCAGTCAGTACCGGTAGTGGTCTGGCTTGTACGGGCCCGACACCGGGATACCCAGGTAGGACGCCTGCTCCTCGGTGAGTTCGGTGAGGTGCACGCCCAGCGCGGCCAGGTGCAGCCGGGCCACCTTCTCGTCCAGGTGCTTGGGCAGCGTGTAGACGTCCAGCGGGTACTGCTCTGCCTTGGTGAACAGTTCGATCTGGGCGATCACCTGGTTGGTGAAGGAGTTGGACATCACGAAGCTGGGGTGGCCGGTCGCGTTACCCAGGTTGAGCAGTCGTCCCTCGGACAGCACGATCACCGAGTGGCCGTCGGGGAACGCCCACTCGTCCACCTGCGGCTTGATGGTGATCCGGGTGATCCCCGGGATACGGGTCAGTCCGGCCATGTCGATCTCGTTGTCGAAGTGGCCGATGTTGCCGACGATGGCCTGGTGCTTCATCCGGGCCATGTGTCCGGCGGTGATGACGTTACGGTTGCCGGTCGCTGTGACGAAGATGTCCGCGGTGTCCACCACGTCATCCACGGTGGCGACCTGGTAGCCGTCCATCGCGGCCTGGAGGGCACAGATCGGGTCGATCTCGGTGACGATCACCCGGGCGCCCTGGCCGCGCAGCGACTCGGCGCACCCCTTGCCCACGTCGCCGTACCCGCACACCACGGCGACCTTGCCGCCGATCAGCACGTCGGTGGCCCGGTTGATGCCGTCCACCAACGAGTGCCGGCAGCCGTACCTGTTGTCGAACTTCGACTTGGTCACCGAGTCGTTGACGTTGATCGCCGGGAACAGCAGGGTGCCCGACCGACGCATCTCGTAGAGCCGGTGCACTCCGGTGGTGGTCTCCTCGGTCACCCCCCGGATGCCCGCGGCGACGCTGGTCCAGCGCTGCGGGTTGTCCGCCAGCGAGCGGGCCAACAGGCCCAGCACCACCGCGTACTCCTCGGACTCGGCACTCTCCACCGGCGGCACCGCGCCGGCCTTCTCGAACTCCACGCCGCGGTGCACCAACAGGGTGGCGTCACCACCGTCGTCGAGAATCATGTTCGGACCCTCGCCACCCGGCCAGGACAGCGCCTGGTCGGTGCACCACCAGTACTCCTCCAACGACTCGCCCTTCCAGGCGAACACCGGCACACCGGCCGGCCTGTCGACCGTACCGTCGGGTCCGACCGCGACGGCCGCGGCGGCGTGGTCCTGGGTGGAGAAGATGTTGCAGCTCGCCCAGCGCACGCGGGCACCCAGCGCGACCAGGGTCTCGATCAGCACGGCGGTCTGCACGGTCATGTGTAGTGAGCCGGTGATCCTCGCCCCGCGCAACGGTTGCGCTGCGGCGAACTCCTCGCGGACGGCCATCAGTCCGGGCATCTCGTGCTCGGCCAGTTGGATCTCCTTGCGGCCGAAGGCCGCCAGTGACAGGTCGGCAACCCTGAAGTCCAGGCCGTCGAGACTGGTCCTGGACTGATCCGTGGGCGCGGTGCTCATCGTCGTGCGGTCTCCTCCGCGTTGGGGTTGGCTGCGACAGCGGCCAACAGTCTCTGGTGCTTGTCCTGCTCCCAGGACAGCCAGTCGGCCGCGGAAACACCGCGCGGGCGCACCGGTTCGGCGTCCAGCCAGGCGTCCACCGCGGCCCGCAGTCCGCTCTCCTGACGAAGGCGGACGGCGAAGCCGACATCTGACAAACCAATGTCATGCTGGTGCAGCAGTTCTCGCAGGGTACGCAGCCGTTGCAGTTCGGCGGCGCCGTACAGGCGATAACCGGAGCCGGAACGGGGAGCTTCGACCAGTCCGACCCGTTCGATGTAACGAAGCATCCGCGGGGACCACCCGGTGGTCTCCGCCGCCTCCTGGATGGTCAGAACCTCACTCATGGCAGCGCAGACATTAGCACCACGATGTCAATGTTGCTCTCTGAGTACCCGGTCGATCTCGCCCACTCTTGACCACTGTGCGGGTGATCGGCGACCCTTGGCCCGGCATGCCACCCCGGTATGCCTCTCCTGCTGGCAGGAGACCGGTCCAACCCCAGGCCCAGTGGGCGGGCGGGAGCCGACGCCACCCGGATCGCGTACCCGCGGGACGGCACCCGTCCGAGACACGGCGGCGGTGGCAGCGGTAGGTTTCTCGCCCGACGGGGCAGGGGCGAGGGGGTTTGCGGTGGCTTGTGGATCAGGTGGTGGTCCACGTGGGTGAACCGTTCGAGCAAGCCATGAGCACCGGCCGACGTGGTCGCCATGCGGCCCCGGCCGAGCCGCAGTACCCGGACCACCTCGCCGAGAGCGAACCCGACGCCGCCATGGAACACCTCAACGGCCACCACCATCCAGACGACCGGCACGTGAACGGCCACACCCACAACGGCGGCCACGTCAACGGTCACGGCAACGGCCATGCCCAGCATTCCGGCAACGGGATCGGCGAGGCCAACCCGTATCCAGGTTACGGTCTGCCGGCCGAATGGGCCCGGCCACCGAGTGGGCCGTCTCCGGCCTCCACCCAACCGTCACTGAGCCAACCCGACTGGGACGAACCCTCCGCGTTCGGGGTCGCCCCGCAGGGCGGCGGTGACCCCGGGTGGCACTCGCCCCCGGCCCACCCGGACTGGTCACCCCGGCCCGAACCGACCTGGCCCACACCGGAACCGCTCCGGCCGGCACCGTCCACCGAACTGGTGGTGGCTGACCACGGCTGGTCAACCGGCGGCCCGGTCGCGCCGTCCGTGGGCCCGGTCACCGAGCACCGTCCGTGGGCCGAGGCTCCCCACCACCGGTCCGGTGTCGACACCGTGCACCCCGACCCGGTTCGGGACCGGCACGCCGCCCCGGAACCGGTCGACTGGTCTGTCGCACCCGAGCCCGACCCGCCGCAGGGGCGGCCCGGAACGGAACTGGAGGCGGCGCACCCCCGGATCGACGGCGACCAGGAACAGCGGTTGGCCCGACTCGCCGGTGCGGTGGTGGACCTTGCCGGTGGTTGCCGGTCGCTGGCCGCCGACCTGTACGCGGTGGCCGGTTCCCGACACGGCGCCGAGGAGTCCGACACCACCCGTACCGCCACCGAGGTGGCCCGCCTGCTGGACCTGGCCGCGGACGGTGCCGACGGGGTTCGGGAACTGCTCGAGGCGGCCCGGAACTCCCTGGCGGGTCGGCCGACCACCGCGCGGGCGGCGCCCGGTGACTCCCACACACCGCCCACCCTTTCCCAGCCCCGTGAGGCCACGATGCCGCCGGACCTTCCCTCCACCGCGCCGCAGTACCCGCCGGTACTGCCGCTCGGACTGCGCGACGGCGCCCAGGCGGCGGTGGTCGCCCGGCAGGTCGAGGCGGCCCGTCGACACCTGCTCGCCGCGCTGACCGTGGGCCATGACGTGAACGACCCCACCTGGCGGCAGCAGTTGCTGGGCATGGTCGAGCAGGTACTGGCCGCGGTGGCCGAGGTGGCCGCACTGGCCCGTGACGCGTTGGCCCCCTCGGCGAGCGAGACCACCTTCCCGGGTGAGGCGCGATTCCTGTGTGCACTGCCCTGGGAGCAGGTGCCGGTCGCCTCCCCGGAACGGGCCGACCTGCCCGCATCGGTGAACGGCGTGGCCCGGTTGTTGGCCGCGTTGGGCTACGAGGCACGGGTCACCCGCACCGAGCAGGGTGCGCTACAGGTCGAGGTCCGGGGTACCCGGTACGCCGTTCGGGTGGTGCTGCAACAGCTGAGGTTGTCCGGCACCGGCGAGTGGATGGCCTACCTGGACTGGACCGAGGGGGGTCACCCCCGGTCGGGAGCCGAGACGCTCGGCCCGGCCGAGCTCTCCGACGACGAGTTGGCCCGACGGGTGGACGATGCCCTGCGCCGGCGGGTCGGCCCCACGGCCGGCTGAGCGGGGCTGGTTCGGCCGGTTTCGGACTGGATCAGGAAGCCTGTTCGAGGTGTTGGCGGGCTGCCTGAAGGCCGAGCCGGCTGGACTCCACCAGTTCGGGATCGGCTCCCTCCCGCAACCGCAGTGCCTCGGCGAACTGTTCGGCCGCCTCGGCGTAGCGACGCTGGTCGTAGAAGTTCTTACCGGCGTGCTGGTGCACGAACGAACGCAGCTGGTCGGGCAGGTTGTCGACGTCGCTGAGGCACTGTGCGAACAGCGCGTTGGAGTCGGTGAACTCCTCCCGCCACTGGTGGACGTGTGCCAGCCTGATCCGGGTGACCGTCACGATCCGGCGGTTCCCGGTCCGTTCGGCCGCGGCCATCGCCCGTTCGGCGTCGGCCAGGGCGAGATCGAGGTCACCCAGAGCCCGGGAGATGGTGGCCCGCTGGCCGGCCAACCTGGCCACACCGGCCGGGTCGGTGCTCTCGTCGACACCGTCCAGTTCGTTGGTCAACTCGGCCCGGGCGGCACGCAGCTCGTCCGGAACCCGCACGATTTCGCGCAGTGTGTCCGGGTCATACTCCAGCCGCAACCGGTCAAAGGTGGCGCTCACCCGTTCTCCTCGCCTTGGCGTCGAACGCCATTACAGCAGCACCCGCCGGTTTCACGACCCCACCGCGCCGGGCGTCGGCGCGCTGCCGGTCCGAGCAACGGATGGCCGCGACCAGGTCACAGCTCGGCCGGCTCACCCACGTTGGTGATGGCGCGGAACAGCAGGCCCTCCCCGGACACCGTGATCGGCGGTCGGCCGGCCGACACGTACGCCGAGGAACCGCGCGGCAGGGACAGCCGGCCGTGCTGGCCGCTCACCCGCACCTCACCGTCGGCCACCAGCAGGATCTGCGGGCCGGGCGTGCCCAGGGTCACCGACCGGTCGGGCCGCAGCGGCAGCCGGGACAACCGGAACTCCCGGACCGGCGCGTCATAGACCTCCTCGCCGGTGGGCAACACGTGTACCTCGGGGCGGTACTCCGGACCGTCGGTGAAGTCGAGCACCCTCAGCAGTTCCGGGACGTCGACATGCTTGACGGTGAGCCCGCCGCGCAACACGTTGTCGGAGTTGGCCATGATCTCCACGCCCACCCCGAACAGGTAGGCGTGCAGGTTGCCGGCAGGCAGGAAGACCGCCTCGCCCGGACGCAGCCGGACCAGGTTCATCAGCAGTGCGATCACCACCCCGACGTCGTCCGGATAGCGGTCACCCAGCCGCGTCCCCCAGGTGTACTCGGCGGCGAACTCGTTGTGCGGATCGGTCTGTGCCCGCCGGCAGGCGTCGACCACGGCGACCACCAGTTTGCGCCGCACCGGGGTGGGCGCGGCAAGCAGACCCGTCACCACCTCACGCAGGCCGTCGCTACCGGGGCGGGCACACAACGCCCTGACGTAGGGGGCCAACCCGGACACACCAAGCCCCTCCAGGAGGCGCACCGTGCGCGCGGTGGTACGAAAACCGCAGAGCGCTTCGAACGGGGTGAGCGCACACAGAACCTCCGGCTTGTGGGAGGTGTCCTTGTAGTTGCGGTGCCGGGCGTCGATCGGCACGCCCCGCTCGTCCTCCTCGGCGTAGCCAACCCGGGCCTGCTCGGTACTCGGGTGTGCCTGCAGCGACAGCGGCTGCTCGGCGGCGAGCACCTTGAGCAGGAACGGCAGGCGGGTACCCAGCTCGGCGACCACCTCGGCGCCCAACTCCCCCACCGGGTCGGCCTCGACCTGGGAGAGCAGGGTGGGTAGCGCACTGCCGATCGCCTGGCCGTAACGCAGCCGCGACGGTGCACCGGGGTGGGCACCCATCCACAACTCCGCCTGCGGCTCACCGGTTGGCTCCACCCCGAGCAGCGCGGGAATCGCCGTGGTCGAACCCCACGCGTACGGTCTGATCTCGTTCTGCAACAGGATCGCGGGCTGGTCGCTGGCCTGTGCCCGGAACACGGCGATGTCGTTGTCCACGATTCGCTGCCTGTCCACCGTTTCGACCCCTCGGTTCTGTTCGGTGCGGTACCGACGTGATGATGCGGACCGCCTGACCGGACCGTGCAACGGGACCGCGCAAACCGGACCGCATGACGAGGCCATGACCGGGCCTGGCCCGGGCGTACGGACCTGGCGGGCGCATGCCCGACACGCACCCGTGGTCCGGGCGCCTCACGTACTCCAACGATCACACCCACCGGGCGGTGCCCCGATACGAGAGGATCTATTCCTCATCACCCACCGTCCGAACACCACCACGGACCACCGACCGGAATCAGCCGAGTGGTTCGGCCGCCGGGTCCAGCGGTTCGGGAACCATGCCGCGGTCCAGGTCCGGTTCCAGGTAGATCAGCCGCGCGGTGGGTACGGCCGCGCGGATGCGCAGTTCAGCGTCGTCGATAGCCTGGGCGACCTGGCCCAACTCCACCACCGCGGGCATCGCGACCTTCGCCGCGACCAGCAACTCCTCCGGTCCCAGGTGCAGGGTCCGCAGGTGAATGACCCGTTCTATCCCTGGCCCGGGCAACGCCGCCCTGATCTGGCGCACGACGTCCGGGGCGGCCCCCTCACCGATCAGCAGGCTCTTGGTCTCGATGACCAGCACGGTGGCGACCACCCCGAGCAGCACCGCGATGGCCAACGTACCGGCCGCGTCCCAGCGGCCGTCACCGGTGAGCGCGGTCAGACCCACCCCGACGAGCGCGAAGACCAGACCGAGCAACGCTGCGAGATCCTCCAGCAACACCACCGGCAGTTCGGGCGCCTTGGCCCGCCGGATGTAGGCGAACCATGACGCTCCGCCACGCAACCGGCGGGCCTCCCCCACCGCGGTTCGGAACGAGAAGCCCTCCAGGCCGATGGCGACCGCCAGGATCACCAGCGCGACCACCGGGGCCTCCAGCTCGGCGGGATGGGCGAGCTTGTGCAGACCCTCATAGAAAGCGAACAGCGAACCCAACGCGAAGATGACCAATGCCACCACGAACGCGTAGAAGTACCGGTCCCGGCCATAGCCGAACGGGTGTTCCTCGTCGGCCGCCCGGCGGGCGCGGTGTCGGCCCAGCAGTAAGAGCGCCTGGTTACCCGAGTCGGCCAGCGAGTGCACCGACTCGGCCAGCATGGACGACGAACCGGTCACCACGAAACCGGTCAGTTTGGCCACCGCGATGCCGAGGTTCGCCCCCAACGCCGCGATGATCGCCCTGGTGCCACCGCCGGTGCTCACACCACACTCCTCTGTTCCACCCCGACCGAACCGTCGACCGAGGCCCGGCCACGCACGATCAGATGCCCGGTTCGTTCTCGTCCGCGCGGACCCCGGCCGGGTCACGGCCGCCGGCCAGTCCCAGGTAGACGCTGGCGAAGTCACCGAGTGCGACCAGCGAGGCGAACCGACGCACCGGTCCCGAGCCCTCCGGGCGCAACTCGGTGACGCCCACTCCCCGTTCCTCGGCGAACCGGCGGGCCCGTCCCAGGTGATCCGGCCCTGGCCGGGGCTCGACCGGGTCCCCGAGCAGGACCAGTCGCGGTCGGGTCACGGCAGGTTCGGCCACCCGGTCCCGGAACAGGTCCGCGGTCTGGTCGGCGTCCGGACCCGGCGTGGTGTCCAGCAGGCCGCCGGACTCGACGAGGGCACCGGGAAGCAGACCCCACACCGCCGGGACCGCCGCCCGACCGGCCAACTGGATGGCGAACCGGCGGG
>DATCWR010000454.1:0-3793 GCA_036566245.1 Mycobacteriales bacterium
CCGCACGGGAGGGGCTGGCTCGCGGGCCGACCGGGGGCGGGCGGGCCCGAGGGTGGCCCGGCCCCGGTGTCGGTCACCGTCTGCCACGACACCGATGTGATTCATCCCCAGGAGTTATCCACATGTGGATAACTCCTGGGACAGGGCTACTACATCTTGCTATTGGGACGAACCAGACATCCCTCCGCCAATCCCCACGGTGCACACAACGCCCTGATGGATCTGCTCACCAGACCCTGACGGGGCCCGCCGGGACGGATGCAACCGGGTCACAGCAACTCGAGGATCGTGGCGTTGGCCATGCCGCCGCCCTCGCACATGGTCTGGAGTCCGAACCGCACGCCCTCGGTGCGCATGTGGTGCACCAGCGTGGTCATCAGTCGGGCACCGGATCCGCCCAGTGGGTGGCCCAGTGCGATCGCGCCACCCCGCGGATTCACCAGGGCCGGGTCGGCCCCGGTCTCGGCCAGCCAGGCCATCGGCACCGGTGCGAACGCCTCGTTCACCTCGAACGCCCCGATGTCACCGATGGCCAGTCCGGACCGCTTGAGTGCCTTCTCGGTCGCAGGAATGGGTCCGGTCAGCATCATCACCGGGTCGGCACCGGCCACCACCGCGGTGTGTACCCGGACCAACGGCCGCAGGCCCAACTCGGCCGCCTTCTCGCTGGTGGTCACCATCAACGCGGCCGCGCCGTCGGAGATCTGCGAAGAACTGCCCGCGGTCACCACTCCGTCCGGCCGGAACGGGGTCTTCAGTGCGGCCATCACCTCCAGGGTGCTGTCCCGTCGGATGCCCTCGTCGTGTTCGACCAGGCCGGCCTCGGTCTGCACCGGGACGATCTCGTCAACGAAGGCACCCGCGTCGGTTGCCGCTGCCGCATGGGCGTGAGAGTTCAGACTGAACTCGTCCAACTGCTGTCGGGACAGGTTCCACCGCTCGGCGATCATCTCCGCGCCCACACCCTGGTTGAACACCACACCCGGGTAGCGGGCGGTCATCCGCGGTCCGAACGGGAGGCCGGGGCCGGAGGCGAAGTTCGATCCCATCGGCACCCGACTCATCGATTCCACGCCGCCGGCCACCACCAGGTCGCACTGACCGCTGATCACCGCGGCGGCGGCGAAGTGCACCGCCTGCTGGGACGACCCGCACTGCCGGTCCAGGGTCGTGCCGGGCACCGACTCGGGCCACCCGGCTGCCAGCGCGGCGTTGCGACCGACGTTCCATGCCTGCTCGCCGACCTGACTGACGCATCCCCAGACAACATCCTCGACCAGCATCGGGTCCACACCGGTGCGTGCCACGATGGCGTCCAACACGCATGCGGACAGGTCCACCGGATGTACTCCGGCCAGTCCGCCGTTGCGCCTGCCGACAGGGGTCCGTACCGCCTCGACGATAACCGCGTCTCGCATGGTTACTCCCTGGTAGCTTTTTGGTCGATGGTACGGCGCATCATCGGCCAGCGGCACGACTGTGACGGATATCTACGCTGTTTCGCACCTCGTCACTCATGGCGATTTCCCCATACCGCACGACACACGTCTGCGATGCTCTGCCACGTGGAGCAGGTGGAGCAACCAGAACGGCAGTGGGCACCGCGGCCGGTCGAGACCGGTGTCGCCGCCGCCCTCGGCCTCGGCATGTCGGTTGGTTCGCTGGCCGTCGCCGACCTGACCGGCCGGTTCCTGGTCCTGGTGGCCGGACTGGGTCTGCTGGCCCTGGCAGCCGGTGACCTGCTCGCCCGGCCCAGGCTGCGGGCCGACCGGGCCGGCGTCAGCACCCGCACCCTCACCGGTCGGATCGACCTGCCCTGGTCTCGGGTGGAGGGGGTGCGGGTGGACCAACGTCGGGGCTTCGCCATCCGGTCGGTCCTGTTGGAGATCGACGCCGGCGAGACGATCATCCTGCTGGGTCGGCACGCCCTGGGCACCGACCCGCGGGACGTCGCCGACGTTCTGACCGAACTACGTACGTCAGCCGGTGACGGTCTGTAGCGCCCCGGTGCGGTAGATCACCAGTCCGGCCATCACCGCCGCCATGGCGACCAGGCCGGCGGCCTGCACCAGGGTGCGCCGGGGACCGGCCGGGACGTACACGATGAGGCTGGCGGCGGCCACCCCCACCGCCAGTCCACCCAGGTGACCCAACTTCGAGATCCCGGGGATGGTGAACGTGAAGACCAGGTTCAACCCGATCACCAGCATCATCGAACGCAGGTCCAGTTCCATCCGACGCAGTACCACCACCGCCGCACCGAACAGTCCGAAGATCGCACCGGACGCGCCGGCCGTGCTGTTGATCGGGTTGTCGAACAGGTACACCGCGACCGCGCCGCCCAGCGCGGACAGCAGATAGACGGCCAGGAACCGCCACAGGCCGAAGACCCGCTCCAGACCCGGTCCGACCACGCCCAGCGCCGCCATGTTGAGCACCAGGTGCAGCAGACCGAAGTGCAGGAAGGCCGTGCCAAGCAGCCGCCAGTACTCGTGGTCGAGTGCCACGAAGTTGGGCACCAACACCAGCTCGGAGAACAGCCTGGACGCGCTGTTGTGCATCGGCCCGATCGGTGAGGTCAACGCGGTGAGGACGAACGCGGCCACGTTCAGCCCGATCAGGACCGTGCTGACCCGTCCGGCGTACTGGCTGACCCGGCCGCCGTAACGCAGCACCGGCCGCCGTTGCGTGGCGCGCCCCTCGGCCACGCACTGTGGGCACTGGAAACCCACCGCGGCCTGGCGCAGGCACTCCGGACAGATCGGCCGGTCACAACGGGTACAGCGAAGCAGCGTCTCCCGCTGCGGATGCCGGTAGCAGTGCGGAGCGGGCACTGCCGCCTCCGTGGAGGGGTACTGCTCGGAGCTCATCAGCGTCCTTGACGGGTCATCCCCCGCGGCGCTCGATCGTCACCGAGGTGATCGCAACATCCTGTTTCGGCCGGTCGTTCGCGTCGGTCGGGGCGGCGATGATCGTGTCGACCACCCTGCGGGAGTTCTCGTCGACAACCTCGCCGAAGATGGTGTGCTTGCGGTTCAGATGCGGGGTGGGCACCACGGTGATGAAGAACTGTGATCCGTTGGTGCCCGGGCCGGCGTTGGCCATGGCCAACAGGTACGGACGGCCGAAGCTGAGGTCCGGGTGGAACTCGTCGGCGAACCGGTAGCCCGGGCCACCCCGTCCGCTACCCAGCGGGTCCCCGCCCTGGATCATGAAGCGCGGGATGACCCGGTGGAAGATGGTGCCGTTGTACAGCGGCCTGGTCACCGTCTCGCCGGTGGCGGGATCCCGCCACTGTCGGCTGCCCTCGGCCAACTCGACGAAGTTGGCCACCGTCTTGGGGGCGTGGTCGGGAAAGAGGCGCAGCTGGACATCACCCGCCGTGGTGTGCAGGGTCGCGTAGAGCTCGGTGGGCACCGGCAGGACTCCTTATGCTCAGAGACGGGTCGGCCCATTCTCTCACGGACGGTTACGGACCTGGGTCAAGGGTAGAAGAAGCCCACAGGACCGTTGGTGTGCGGGAACGGAGGAGGTCGACCGTGATGCTCGGGCCGATGGGCAGCCGGACCGGTGGGATGCCGGGCACGATGGCCAGCAGGATATTCGGTGGGCGGATGATGCCGGTACAGAACGGTATCGGGCATTTCGGCGGGATGACCGGACCGATGTTGGGTGCCGGTACCCGCACCATGCGGGCGGCCGGCGGTCTGGTCCGGTCCACCGCCCCGACCGGACGCCGCGCGACCGGCGCGGAGGCGCGTCGACGGGCGCGGGACATGGTTGCCGCGGCGCG
>DATCWR010000457.1:0-3673 GCA_036566245.1 Mycobacteriales bacterium
TACGGCCGGGGTCGCCACCGCCACGGCCGACACACCGGCCACCAAACCTAACCCCGTCGCACCAGCGACAAACCGCCGCCACCTCAACATCGGACCACGCTCCCTGTAAGTCGCCTTTTGGTGATCAAGTCGCATCTAACCTACATGATGAGTGTTTGCGAAGTTGAATACGTTTGAGCCGCATGGGAACCATGCTGGGTGGATCAACCGTGCTGACGTGGCCGGATTCCGGGCTCCAGGTCGTGCCAACAGACGCAACTGTGTGTCGGTGAAACGACCGGCCGACGACGGTGACTCCCGCCGCGCGGGCCGCAGCCCACCTGGCCCGGTGCCGACCGTCTGCCGAGTTTCTGGTTGGGGGGACGTGTGGCGGTGGCGTGACTCAGGTGATGCCGAGGACGTAGGTGGTGGAGGCGCCGGTGGCCAGGGCTGTTGCGGCAGATGCCTTGGCAACCGCGATCGGCCCGCTGCTCACGGATACGGTCGTGCCGAGGTTGCCGTCGGTGTTGCTGCCCCAGACCCACACCGTGCCGTCGGAGGTCAGCGCGACGCTGAAGTTGACTCCGCCGTCGATGGCTGTGACATGGGCCAGTCCGTCGACCCGCACTGGGACGTTACTTCGGCGACCGCCCTGACCGGGTCGACGACCCTTGTCAGGGCTGGTGGCAGGTGACGCGCACCGCCGAGGCGACCACCGTGCCAGGGGTGGCCGACTGGGTGCTCATCCGGACCGTGAGTGCCTGCCCACCGGTGACCGGATAGGTCCCGGCGGCCACGAGCTCACCGTGGTGGTTGGCCTGGGCGATCACGAAGCCCTCCACCAGTCGGTCGCCGTCGAGCACCGAGTAACTCACCCGGGTCAGGTTCGCCCGGTCGGTGTCGGGGATGTAGACCGCGACGTCGCAACTCCCGGCCGCGACCGGTTCGGTCGTCCACCGGTAGAACACCCCGCCGGCCTCGCTGGTGGTGTGCACCGAGAACCTGCCCGCGCAGGCCGCGTCCGACCCCTGCACGGTCTCGTGTCCCCAGCCGGGCTGGTCGTCAGCGCTGACCGAGTCCGATCCGGGACACATGTCCCCGGCACCGTCGCCGGCATCGTCGCCGGACAGGGTGGCGGAGGGCTGCGCTGACGGCTTCGGCGCGGGTGGTACCGACGCGGGCAGCGTCACCGGAGCGGAGATCTGGGTGGGATCGGCGCGATCCACCGGGTCGTCGCCACCGACCATCAGCGCGACGAACGCGGAACCCACCAGGAGCACGATCACGACCATCGCGACCAACAGCCACCTTCGGTGGAGGGCCCGCTCAGGTTCGGCCTGCCACGGTGCCGGCGTGTCGGCGGAATACCCGCTCGTCCGCCCCTCGACCGGGTACCGGCCCGGGTACCCGACCTGGTGGCCCACCCGGTCGTCTGCCCGGTCGTCAGGCCGGCCCTGACCCTGGCCCCCGATCATGTCGTGGCCCGAACCAGGGTGGAGGTCCCGGTCCACGGGGTGGCTCGAAGCCGGGTGGGGAGCCGGGTATGAAGGAAGGTCCGGGACACGGTCGGTGACCGGATCAGAACCGCGGTCATCCGTGGACTTCCCGGTCCGGTCGTCGACCCGATCGAGGTCCTCACCAGCCGAGCCGGCGTCGGTCATGGTCACCCCTTTCGCGGCGCGAAACCTACCGCACGGCGCAACGCGGGCGTTCAACGCGCGGTTTCGATGGATTGATGCGATGTAGCAGTGACCCAGATCACACCAGTCTGGGAACAGGTAGTCTCTGGGCCACGTTCTGAAGTCAGAGAACCTGAGTCCCCTAGACTCAAGACTGTTGATGCCGGTACAACCGGGATCGGTAGTCAGTCCCCCTGAGAGAAGTTGAGAGGTCCTTCCATGGCACGTGCGGTCGGTATCGACCTCGGCACCACCAACTCCGTCGTCTCCGTCCTGGAGGCCGGTGAGCCGACAGTCATCGCCAACGCCGAGGGTTCGCGCACGACGCCGTCGATCGTCGCCTTCGCCAAGAACGGCGAGGTGCTTGTCGGTGAGGTCGCCAAGCGCCAGGCCGTCACGAACGTCGAACGCACCATCCGCTCGGTCAAGCGGTACATGGGCACCGACTGGAAGCAGGAGATCGACGGCAAGTTCTACACCGCCCAGGAGATCAGCGCCCGGGTGCTGCAGAAGCTCAAGCGGGACGCCGAGTCCTACCTGGGCGAGGAGGTCACCGACGCGGTGGTCACCGTGCCGGCGTACTTCAACGACGCCCAGCGGCAGGCCACCAAGGAGGCCGGCCAGATCGCCGGGCTGAACGTGCTCAGGATCATCAACGAGCCCACCGCCGCGGCCCTGGCCTACGGCCTGGACAAGGAGAACGACCAGATCATCCTGGTCTTCGACCTGGGTGGTGGCACCTTCGACGTCTCGCTGCTGGAGATCGGCGACGGTGTGATCGAGGTCAAGGCCACCAGCGGTGACAACCTGCTCGGTGGTGACGACTGGGACGAGCGCCTGGTCGAGCACCTGGTGTCCCGGTTCCGTGGCGCCCACGGGGTCGACCTGTCCAAGGACAAGATGGCGCTCCAGCGGCTGCGTGAGGCCGCCGAGAAGGCCAAGATCGAGTTGTCCAGCTCGACCGAGACCACGATGAACCTGCCCTACATCACCGCGTCGGCGGAAGGCCCGCTGCACCTCGAGGAGCGCATCACCCGCGCGGAGTTCCAGCGGCTGACCAGCGACCTGCTGGACCGCTGTAAGGGTCCGTTCCACCAGGTCGTCAAGGACGCCAACGTCAGGGTCTCCGACATCAACCACGTCGTCCTGGTGGGTGGTTCGACCCGGATGCCGGCCGTGGTGGAACTCGTCCGTGAACTGACCGGTGGCAAGGACCCGAACAAGGGCGTCAACCCCGACGAGGTCGTGGCGGTCGGTGCCGCCCTGCAGGCCGGCGTGCTCAAGGGTGAGGTCAAGGACGTCCTGCTCCTCGACGTGACCCCGCTGTCCCTGGGCATCGAGACCAAGGGCGGGATCATGACCAACCTGATCGAGCGGAACACCACGATCCCGACCAAGCACTCGAAGATCTTCACCACGGCCGACGACAACCAGCCCTCGGTGCAGATCCAGGTCTACCAGGGCGAGCGTGAGATGGCCGCCTACAACAAGAAGCTCGGCATGTTCGAGCTGACCGGCCTGCCGCCGGCGCCGCGCGGCATCCCGCAGATCGAGGTCACCTTCGACATCGACGCCAACGGCATCGTGCACGTCTCGGCCAAGGACCTCGGCACCGGCAAGGAGCAGTCGATGACCATCACCGGCGGCTCGGCGCTGCCGAAGGATGACATCGAGCGGATGATGCGCGACGCGCAGGACCACGCGGACGAGGACAAGCGCCGCCGCGAGGAGGCGGAGACCCGCAACCTGGCCGAGCAGTTGCAGTGGCAGACCGAGAAGTTCCTCGCCGAGAACGGCGACAAGATCCCGGCCGACTCGAAGGACGAGATCAACGAGGCGCTCGGCGACCTGCGGTCCGCACTCGGCGGCACCGACATTGAAAAGATCAAGGACTCGCACGAGAAGTTGATGGCCGTGTCGCAGAAGGCCGGCTCGGCGCTGTATAACCAGGCCTCCGCGAGTGCGGCGGCCGGCGCTGGCGAGCAGCCGGGTGAGCCCGGCACCGCTGGCGGACC
>DATCWR010000460.1:0-23709 GCA_036566245.1 Mycobacteriales bacterium
GGCCCGGCGTGTACTCGCGCCGGGCCGCCCTGTTCTCTCCGACGAAACCGGGTCAGCCGACGTGGATCCGGCCACGGTCGAGCCAACTGTCCCCGACGCAGACCCGACACCGCTCCTCGACATGCACGGTGCCGACCGAGCCGTCACTGCTCATCCCGAACCGAAGGACCAGCACCGCGCCCTTCCCGTTGCAGACCGGGCACATCTGTCGGATCAGTCGGAGCCGTCCGCCCACCTGCCACCTCCACATCGGACCGTCGCCCCGGGGCCCGCGGGCCAACCGTACGGGGCGGCCCGCCCGCCACCGTGCACACCCGGGCGTGTCAGCCGGCCAGGCGATGTCGAGGGTGGCGTGTTGGCTCCGTGTCGGCCGATCAGATGGTCAGCTCGCCGGCCCGGCCCACGGGCCGCGGGTCCACCCGGACAGGTCGTAGTCGTCCATGCACCGACCGACCATCTCCTCGAACTGTGCCAACTGGCCGCGTCGACGGGCCCAGTTCAGGGCGTCCAGCCGTACCTGGTCGGTGTTTCCGGAGTAGTTCCGTTCGTACAGTGCGTGGCGCGAGCCGAACTCACCGCCGATGGCATCCCAGACCAGCTTGAACAGCTTCACCCGCGCCTCGGCCGAGGAGTCCGAGCCGCGGTAGTAGCGGTCGATCAGTGGGCGGAGTTCGGGGTTGAGCAGGTCCAGGTTGGACGAGGGAACCACCAGCGGCGCACCACCCAGGGTGGTTTCGAACAGCGCCCGGATCTGGTCCCAGGCCATGGTGGCGTACATCCGGATCGCCGAGGCGTACTCCAGTTTTGGAAGCACCGTGCCGTTGGCCCCTGGTTCCGGATCGGCGGCCATCGCCGCGGTCAGCGCCCACACCGTGTTGCGTATGTTGATGACCTCGCCGATCGAGGCCTGCACGCCGCGGAACTCGTCTGTGCCGTTGGCGTGCGCACCCCGGGAGATCAACCCGGACATGAAGTCCAGCTTGACACCGAGTCGGATACCGGACTGGAAGTTGTACCGGTTGGCGAACCCGGACTGGGCATAGAACGCCCGACTCCGCTCGATGTCCCGGTAGACCAGCACGTCCTCCCACGGGATGAACGCGTTGTCGAACACCAGCACCGCGTCGTTCTCGTCGAACCGGGAGGACAGCGGGTGGTCGAACGGACTGACCGCGCGCTGCTCGTAGGAGGAACGACAGATCAGTTTGGTCCCTGGATTGTCCATGTGGGCGAAGAAGACCAGGGCGAAGTCCTCGGCCCTGCCCGGCTCCAACTGGGCCGCACTGTTCTGCGCGACGAAGGTGGCGTTGGTGATCGCCGAGCCGGTGGCCAGCATCTTCACTCCGCTCACCACGATGCCACCGTCGGTCTCCCGCACCACGTGCACCAGCACGTCCGCCATCTCGTGCACCGGCTTCTTCCGGTCGATGGGCGGGTTCACGATCACGTGGTTGAGGTACAGCCCGCGACTGGCGTACCGGCGGTACCACTCCCGGGCGTTGTCCGAGTAGGGCTCGTAGAACTCCGGGTTGGCCGCCAGTCCGGCCATGAACGACGCCTTGTAGTCGGGACTGCGGCCCATGAAGCCGTAGTTCATCCGGGACCAGCAGGCGATCGCCTCGCGGGCGGCCATCAACTCGGCGGCCGAGCGACTGGGGGTGAAGAACCGGTGGGTGCGCTGGCCCAGGTGATCCACTGTGGTCAGTACGTCGCGGGTGGCCGGGTCGTGCAGCGCGTCGTACAGCCGACTGACCGACAGCGCGGCGTTACGGAACGCCGGATGGGCGGTGACGTCCTTCACCGGCTCGCCGTAGATGTACACCTGGCGTCCGTCGCGCAGACTGTCCAGGTAGTCGGCGCCGGTCATCAGACAGTCGGTCGCGCCGGTCGGGTCCTCGGGGCCGGTCATCAGGGTGTCGCCTCCTGCGTGGGGATGGGTACTCGGATCGGTGGACGGACCATCCGTCCACCCAACGACCGGGTGGGAAACCTGGTCGGATGCTCAGATCGCCCCGCCGGCCAGCTCGATGCCGGCGCGCTGGGTCTGCTTGGAACGTTCGCTGTGGGCCCGAACCACAGCGCGAGCCGCGGCCAGGTCACCACGCTCGTATGCCTCCACCAGGTGTCGGTGTTCCTGCACCAGTTCCGGCGAGGCCCGGACGTCACCGGACAGGGCACGCGCGGTGATCTCCGGAATGCGCAGCCGTTCGTACAGGCGCGGCAACACCGGGCTGTCTGCGAGATCGATGACGTACCGGTGGAACGCACTGTTGGCCCGCTCGTAGGCCCTGGCGTCGGTGAAGTGTCCATCGTGGATGTACGGTGTGGTCGATTCCATCAGGGTGCGTAGCCGGGTCAGCCGCTCCGGTCCGACCCGGCCGATGGTCAGGTCCAACACGCCCAGTTCCAGCACCAGTTTGGCGTCGAAGGCCGCGTCGGAGGTGGCCACGTCCAGCGGGGCCACGGCGTAACCCGTCCCTGCCCGCACCATCAGACCCTCGGCGACCAACCGGGCCAACGCGTGGCGCACCGGGGTCGCTCCGGCCGGGAGTTCGGCGGCCAGCGTGACCGGGTCGACCACGGTGCCCACCGGGACCTGCCGGTCGAGCACCCGGGCCCGCAGCACGCCGTAGACGTGCGTGTCGTCGATCTCCTGGAACCGGCCGAACCGGCCGCGGTAGTAGGTCAACGGTGCGCCGTCGCCCGCCTCGGCGTGGACCACCTCGCCCAGGAACACCCGATGGCTGCCGCCGGTGACCGCCCTGGTGACCCGACACTCCACCCGGGCCAGTGCGTCGGCCAGCAGGGGCGTGCCCAGTCGCCCGGTGTGAACGGTCAACCCGGCGAACTTGTCCCCGTCCTGGACGTTGCTGGTGGGGAGCGCGAACCGTTCGGCCACCGGGCCGTGCTCCTCGCCAAGGATGTTCACCGCGAACCGTTGGGTGCGCGACACCACGGCCTGGGTGCGGGTCCGGTGGTTCAGGCAGACCAGCAGCATCGGTGGTTCCAGCGACAGCGAACTGACCGCGCTGGCGGTCATGCCGTACCGCACGCCATCCTCGGCAGCCGTGATCACGGTCACCCCGCTGGCGAAGTGACCGATCACGTGGCGGAACACGGTGGGGTCGACCGACTCCCGCCGCCGGGATGGCGGTACATCCATGTGGTACCTCCGCAGCCTGGGCGCCGACCGGACCGTCGGTCTGGGCACCCGCCCACCCGGTTCGCCGGGTCTGTGGGCCGTCGGTTCGTCCGGCACCGGGGCCACCGCACCGACGGTCGGTTCTGAGGGTGGCCGGTGTGGGGCCCGGATCTCTGCACTCCGGTTCCACTGGGCGAAAATCGCCGCCGGACGGACGGACACCACCGTGCGCCCCGGCCGGGGCACCCTGCGGTGGGTGGGTCAGCGCGCGGCCTGTCGGACGAACGTCTCGGGCGTACAGGCGTCCAGCCTGGCCAGTTGCCGGGAGATGCCCAGACCGGCCGTGCGTACCGCCGGGGCGAAACGTTGTGCGTCCGCGGGAAAGGAGTGCACCACGATGGACAGTGCCGCGATGACCGACCGGTCCGGGCCGTGCACCGGGGTGGCCACCGACACCGAGCCGAGGGTCATCTCCTCGTAGCAGAAGGCCAGACCGGTGCGCCGCACGTCGGCCAGTGCCCGCAACAGCTTGCCCGGCATGACGATCGTCTTCGGGGTCAGTCTGGCCAGCCCCGCGGTGAGCACCTCGTCGATGACCTCCTGGGGGGCGAAGGCGAGTAGCACCTTGCCCACCCCGGTGGCGTGCAGGGGCAGGCGGCCGCCGACCCGGGACACGATGGGTACCGCGTACCGCCCGCTGATCTTCTCGATGTACAGCGCCTCGGTGCCCTCCCGCACGGCCAGTTGGACGTTGCCGTGGGTGGCCTCGTACAGGTCCTCCATGAACGGGATGGCGACCTGCCGGATCCGCCGCTGTTGGGGCGCCAGCGAGCCGATCTCCCACAGCCGTAACCCGATCCGGTAGGTGCCGTCAGACAGTCGTTCCAGGCCGCCCCAGGCCACCAGTTCACGCGCCAGGCGGTGCACGGTGGGTACCGGCAGAGCGGTGCGTCGGGCGATCTGGGCGAGGGTCAGCTCAGAGTGGGTGACGCTGAACGCCCCCAGGATCGCGAGCACCTTGCTCGTCACCGAACGTCCGGGTTCACCGCTGTTGCCGGCCATGGCGCCTCCTCTGTCGATGCGTCAAGAGCACAACATCAGGGCTTGGACCCGGGAATCATGAGTGTTCCACTGAATGAAACTTCATCCTTGGTTGTGGTCGCGGTGACTGTGACCGTGACGGCCGTCCCGTACGGCCGCAGAACCGGGACGGCGATGTTGGAGTGCAGGTTCCGACCGAGCGTCTACCAGGTGCGGAGGTCCCGTGGACCCAGTCGCGCAGACGGAGACCGTCCGGTCGTTGCCGCGTCGTGCGGCAGACCCGGGGAGCGCCACATGAGCCGAACCATCGTGGCCATCGTCGGTCCGGGCCGGTTGGGCACCGACCTGTTACGCACCCTGCGTCGGAACGAGATCCTGGACGTGCGGTACGTGGTCGGCGTCGACCCGGCGTCGGAGGGGCTCGCGTTGGCCAGGGAGGCCGGCCTACAGACCTCGGCGCGGGGGGTGGACTGGCTGTTGCGCCGGTCCGAACCGCCACAGTTGGTGTTCGAGGCGACCTCGGCCGCGGTGCACCGGGCCAACGCTCCGCGCTACGCCGAGGCCGGCATCCGCGTGGTGGACCTGACCCCGGCCGGGGCCGGCCCGTACGTCTGCCCGGCGGTGAACCTCCGGGAGCACCTGTCCGCGCCCAACCTGAACCTGGTCGGGTGCGGCGGCCAGGCCGCGGTGCCGATCGTGCGTGCGATCAGTCGGGTGGCGCCGGTCGAGTACGCCGAGGTGGTGACCTGTCTGGCGTCCCGGTCGGTCGGCCCGGGCACCCGCGCGAACCTCGACGAGTTCACCGCGGTGACCGGTCGGGCCCTGGAGTCGGTGGGAGGGGCAGACCGCGGCAAGGCGATCACCATCGTCAACCCGGTGGAACCGCCGGCGGCGATGCGCGCCACGGTCTTCGCCGCGGTCCCGGCCGAGGTGGACCGGGACGCGGTCGCCGCGTCGGTGCACCAGATGGTCGGCGTGGTTCGGCGGTACGCCCCCGGTTACGCGCTGCGGGCCGACCCACAGTTCGACGACCCACGCCCGGAGTGGCGTGGCCGGGCCAGGGTCGCGGTGTTCCTGCTGGTCCGCGGCCGCGGGGAGTACCTGCCCACCCACGCCGGCAACCTCGACATCATGACCGCTGTCGCGGCCCACGTGGCCGAGTGTGTGGCGCGCGAGCCGGTGGGGGTGCCGGGATGACCGTCAAGGATCGGGTCCGGATCGTCGACTCCACCCTGCGGGACGGCAGCCTCGGCCTGGCCCACGAGTTCAGCGAGGAACAGGTGCGCACCGTTGTGCACGCCCTGGACTCGGCCGGGGTTGAGGAGATCGAGGTGTCCCACAGCGACGGCCTGGGTGCCTCGTCGTTCACCTTCGGGTTCGGGTTGGAGGACGAGATCCGCCTGGTCGCCGCCGCCGTGGACGAGGCCAGCCAGGCCGACATCGCGGTACTGCTGGTGCCCGGGGTGGGCACCATCGAGGATCTTCGGGCCGCGCACGCGGTAGGCGCCAGGGTTGCCCGGATCGCCACGTACTGCACCGAGGCGGACCTGTCGGTGCAGCACTTCAGGGCCGCCCGGGACCTGGGCATGCGGGCGGTCGGCTTCCTCATCTTCGCCCACCACGCCAGCCCACCGGAGTTGGCCAGGCAGGCCCGGATCATGGTGGACGCCGGCGCGCACTGCGTGTATGTGGCCGACTCGGCCGGCGCGCTGGTGTTGGCCAGCGCGCAGGAACGGGTCACCGCCCTGGTGCGGGAGGTCGGGGCGGACGCGGACGTCGGTTTCCACGGCCACCAGAACCTGTCGTTGGGCGTGGCCAACTCGGTGCTGGCCTACCAGAACGGTGCCCGCCAGGTCGACGGCGCACTGTGTTCGCTGGGCGCCGCCGCCGGGAACGCACCAACCGAGGTACTGGCCGCGGTGTTCGAACGTCTCGGCGTGCCGACCGGGGTGGACACCGCCGCGATCCAGGACGCCGCCGACAACGTGATCGGGCCGATCATGCCCAGGTCACCGGCCGAGCGCGCCTACGGGCCACCGGGTTATGCCCGCGGTTTCCCCGGGTTGTTGCGGCATGCCCAACTGGCCGCGTCCCGCTACGACATCCCGGTACACGAGATCCTGCAACGGGTGGGAGAGGCCGCCTACGTGGGCGGTCAGGAGGACGCGGTCATCGACGTGGCACTACGGATACGGGAGGAGCGGGACGCGATCGGGGCCAGGCAGGCCCGTCGGCCCCGGTCCGCCTCCGCGCCGCCCGGAACGGTGTGACACCCCTACCGGCGTCTGCGCCGGCCACCCGGTGGTTGCCGGGCCGGGCCGCGGGAAGGATGACGACGGTGGTGTGGTTGGTGGTACCGGTCGGGTCGGCCGACCACGCCGGTGGGAGTGTCGACCCGGTCGACGCGCGGCTACAGGTGGCAACGGATCGTGGGGAGGCATCAGGTGCGGGTGTGCGTGGTTGGTGGAACAGGGCTGGTGGGTCGGCAGACCGTCCAGGCGCTGCGGCGTGCCGGTCATGACGCCGTGGTGGTTGCCCGCTCGGTCGGGGTGGACGTGATCACCGGGGAGGGTCTGGCCGACGCGCTGGCCGGAGCGGACGCGGTCATCGACGTCACCAACACCACCGCGACCGACGCCGAGGGCACCCGGGAGTTCTTCGGGACGGTCAGCAGGCGGCTGATGGAAGCCGAGCAGGACGCCGGTGTCGGGCACCACGTGGTGTTGTCGATCGTCGGCGTGGACCGGGTGCCGAGCAACGCGCACTATGCCGGCAAGTGCGAACAGGAGCGGGTGGCCCTGGCCGGGCCGGTCCCCACAACCGTCGTGCGGGCCACCCAGTTCTTCAGCTTCGCCGCCATGGTCGCCGGGTGGACCCGGCAGGGCGACGTGGTGACCGTGCCACCGTTGCTGGTGCAGCCGGTCGCGGTGTCCGATGTCGCCGACGTCCTGGTCGAGGTCGCCACCGGCGCCCCGCACGACGGCACGATCGAACTGGCCGGGCCGCACACCGAGGATCTGGTGGACATGGCCCGGCGGACGTTCGGCGCCCGGGGTGAGTCGCTGCGGCTGGTGCCGACCTGGCAGGGACCGTTCGGTGTCGCGATGGCCGGTGAGGTGCTGCTTCCTGGCCCGGACGCCCGGATCGCCCCGACCACCTTCGAGACCTGGCTGGCCACCCAGTCGCAGCCCGCACAGGGCTGACCCACCGGCCGTCGCCTTGATCTCCTGTGGTGGCAGCCCGACCGGTGCAGCCATCGAGGATCGCTCGCACTGTTGTCCCATCAGGACAGAAGCAGGTTTTCACGCGCCCATTTTTCGAACTCACCTGGTCTGAAAGGCAGGCGGTACTGGCCCGTCACGAGATCATCGGCACACGCTGAGGCGAGTTCTATCGTGAGCAGTCCAGACGGACCGCCTCGCACAGCAGCGCCAATGTGGGTTTCATGGCGACGCGGTGTTGCCGCGCTGCCCTCCGTGCCGCGCCGTCATCCACGACGGCCGTGCCACCGCAGGTCGAAGCGAGAGCGAGGACTGCTGCCTCTCCCAGGTTGTGATCCCCTCGCACCAGAAGTGTGGAGAACCTGGTGAAGGCGGTGATCTCCTCGTCGGTCCGTAATTCCCGTAACCCGATCCATGTCGCGTCCAGCACAGCATGGATGCGCCTGTCCCGGGCAGCGCCGATACGAAGTTCCTCGGCAACTACATCAGGTATGACGGCGGTTCGCTTCCCGACCACAGCCTTCAGTACACCAAGCCAGTTCTCCTGGGCGAAGTGGCAGAGCGGACCAGTATCGAAGACAAGTAGTTCATCAATGTTCATAGCGCTATGAGACGAACGCCCAGATTGCCTGCTCGGAGAGGGTGGGGAGCGGGGGGAGGTCGGCTGGATCCCAGGTGTCGAAGAGTAGGTCCAGGGCACGTTCCGGTGACACCGTCTCGTCCCGGTACAACCGCAGTACCGACTCCAGGTAGGGCCGGGCCAGCCACGGAGCAGCCAGTTCGTCGGACACCACCAGGTTGAGATCGACGATGTCCGCCCTTGTGGTGCGTACGGTCCGTATCTGGTTGGCCTCGGCCGGGCTGACCAGTGCCAGTTCCAGCAGGCGGCGTGCCAACGTGGACATGTCAACGCGGAAGGTGCTCGCGATCCTGACCGCCGCCGTGCGGAGGTTGGCGCCGTGTTCCCGCGACTCCGTCCACCTGAGACGCAGCCCGACCGGTGGTAGCAGTATGGCCCGGGCGAACCGGTCCAGGCGGGCCTCCCAACCGGTGTTGTCGCCCTGTGCTGCGACGCGCCAATCCACCGTGTAGTCATCGGCGAACAGGTGGTGGCCGACCTCATGGGCCAGCGCCAGCCGGCGGCGTCCCACGTGCAGGTGTCCGTTGATGACCGCGACGCCGCCCCGCGGCAGCAGGATCGACGCCGCGTCGGCCGCCTCCGGACCGAGATCGAAGGAGAAGGCGAGTAGACCCAGGCCGGCGACCGCGGGCGTGGCCTCCAGGAAGGGCTCGGAGTCGTCCAGGCCCAACAGGGTCCGAGCCTGGGCCGCCACACGTTCGGTCTGGTCGGTCGATTCCGGCCGTTCCAGTTGCACCGACGCGGGCAGGTTCCACCGGTCGTCGTGCCGGAGCAGGAACTCGACGTGACGGGCGGCGCGCTCGGCGACCCGGTCGATCGCGCTGCTGGTCGCGCCCGGCTCCAGCAGGTTGCGGTGGGACACGATAGAGGGGACCGGATCGGTCACGAACCACTCGATCCGCTCCCCCAACTGCACCGCGATGCGGGCGAGCTCGAGCGCGGACACCCGTCGAATCCCGTTCTCGATCTTGGTGAGCGCCGAGCGGTCGAGGGAGATGGCCGAGGCGAGTTGGGACTGCGTCAGACCGGCGCGGGTACGCGCCTCGGCGATGCGCCGGCCTATGGCAGCGGAATCCGCGGACACGTGTGCGATTCTAGAACAACCCATCATGCTGTGCATGCCCCGATCGGATGACAGGTGTCCCGGTCTGGTGTTGGCGGCTGACCGCTGTACGGACCCGTCGGGGCGGACGGTCTAGACGGTTGGCCGGCCCGACGGCGCGCGGCGGATCAGGTTGTAGACGCGCGAGCGGATCTCGTTGAACTCCGGCAGCGCCTTGGTGGCCAACTGGTCCCGGTCAGCCGGCAGGTCCACGGTCAACTCCTCGCGCACCACGGTGGGCTTGTCGCTGAGTACCACCACCCGTTCGCCCAGGTACACCGCCTCGTCGATGTCGTGGGTGACCAGTACCACCGACATCCGGTACTCCCGCCACACCGACCGGATCAGGTCCTCCAGATCGGCCCGGGTCTGCGCGTCCACCGAGGCGAACGGCTCGTCCATCAGCATGATCTCCGGCTGGTAGGCCAGTGCCCGGGCGATCGCCACCCGCTGCTGCATGCCGCCGGAAAGCTGCCACGGGTACTGCCGGGCCACCCCGGGCAGGTCCACCGCCTCCAACGCGGCGGCCACCGCCCGCTCCCGTTCGGCCCTGGGCACCCGTTGCTGGCGCAGCGGCAGGGCGATGTTGCCCTGCACGGTCATCCACGGGAACAGCGACCGGCCGTACTCCTGGAACACCAGGGCCATCCGTTCGGGCGGGCCGTCGACCGGCCGCCCGTGCAGCGACACCTGGCCCGAGGTGGCGGTGAGCAGCCCCGACAGGCATTTCAGCAGGGTGGTCTTGCCGCAACCGGACGGGCCGACGATGCACACGAAGTCGCCCTCGGCCACCTCGAGGCTGATGTCGTGCACCGTCTCGACAGGGCCGTCAACGCCCGGCCAGGCCATGCCCAGATGGTCGATCGAGAGCATCAGGACTCCCCTCGGGAACTGCGCCGGGCACCGGCGTGCCAGGCCAACACCCGCCGCTCGACCGCGCTGAACAGCAGGTGTGCCAGGTAGCCCAGCAGCCCCAACAGCAGGATGCCCGCCCACATCTCCGGCAGCGCGAAACTGCGCTGGGACTGTTGCACGAAAAAGCCGATGCCGTTGGTACCACCGACCATCTCGCTGATCACCATCATGATCAGTGACAGCGCCAGGCTGGTGCGCACCCCGGCCATGATCTGCGGGCTGGCCGCGGGCAGCGTCACCCGCCACATCCGTCGCCAGCCGGTGATCCGGTAGCCGCGGGCGGTGTCGCGTAACACCTCGTCCAGCCCGCGCACCCCCTCCACCGTGTTCAGCAGCACCGGCCAGACCGCACCGGCCACGATCACACTGATCTTCATGCTGTTGTCGAGCCCGAACACCAGTACCGCCACCGGCACCAGCACCGGTGGTGGTACCGCCCGGCAGAACTCCACCAGCGGTTCGAACATCGCCCGCGCGGTGGCCGAACCGCCCAGCGCCACACCGACACCGACCCCCACCAGCACGGCCAGACCGAACCCGGCACCCGCCCGACCGACGCTGGGCAGGACGTCCGCGGTGAACCGCGGGCCGAACCACGAGTCCGCGAACGCGTGCAGGATCTCGGTCAGCGGTGGGAAGTAGAAGTTCGCGCTGCCGGCCGAGGTGACGAACCACACCAGCACCAGCAGCACCGGCACGGCCGCCTCCACCGCCACCCTGACCAGCCGGGGTGACCGGCCGGTCGGGCGTCGGGTCCGGCGCGGGGCAGTCACCGGACGGCCTCGGCACGGTACGAGGTGTGCCAGCGCAGCGCGTACCGCTCGACCGCGCGGGTGAGCAGGTTCACCGCCAGACCCAGCAGCCCACTGACCACGATCAACGCGTAGGTCAGCGCCACCGCGCCGGCGGCCTGCGCCTGCACGATGACCTGTCCCAACCCCGGTGAGCCGATCACCAGTTCGGCGGTGACCGCGAGGATCAGCGCCACCGCCGCGGACAGCCGTATCCCGGTCAGCAGGTAGGGCAACGTGCTGGGCACGGTCACGTACCGGATCCGGGCCAGCCGACCCAGCCGATAGGCCCGGGCGGTGTCGGTGGCCACCGGGTCGGTGTCGCGCACCCCGTAGACCACGTTGATCAGCAGCGGCCAGGTGGCCGCGTACACCACCAGCAGCAACTTCGAACCGATCTGGGTGCCGAACAGCAGCACCGCCAACGGGATCAGCGCCACCGAGGGCACGGGCCGCAGGAACTCCACCAGCGCCCGGGTCAGTCGGTACAGCAGGTCGGACAGCCCGATCACGATGCCCAGTGGTATCGCGACCAGCGCGGCCAGGCCCAGGCCCAGCCCGGCACCGGTGACCGTCTGACCGACCGCCGTCCACAGTTCGGCGGTTCCAGCCTCGGTGACCAGGGCGCGCAGGGTCTGGGTGGCCGAGGGGAACCAGCGGTGCGGCAGGATGTTCGCCCGGGACACGACCTCCATCACGGCCAGGGCCAGCAGTACCCCGAGCAGGCCGAGCGAGCGCGGCGGGCGCGCCCGCCCTCCCCGTCGACGGGTCCGACCGGTGCGGTTTCCTCGGGTGGGCTGCCCGGCCCGACCAGCCTCTACCTGCCGACCGGTGCGGTTGGCTCGCCCGGTCAACGGCCGATCAGCGCGCTGGTGTCGGGTGTCGTGTCGGTCAACCCGTACTTCTGCACCAGGGTGGCCACGTGTCCGAGCACGGTCAGGTCGAGGGCCGGGTCGTAGCGGGGCAACACGATGGCCTTGGTCTGGTCGGCGGTGATCTTGGTGTAGGTGGTGAGGACCTGCTTCACCTCGTCCGGATGGGACTGTGCATAGGCCATGGAGCGCTGGGTGGCGCGCAGGAACCGGTCCACCAGGCCCGGGTTCTCCTTACGCAGCTTCTCGCTGGTGAAGTAACCGGCGATGATCAGCTTCGGGTCGGTCTCGGCGTAGTTCCACAACACCGCACGCGCGCCGCTGGCCAGCGCCGCGGACACGAACGGTTCGACCACCCAGGCCGCGTCGACGCGGCCCTGTTCCAGCGCCGCCTGCATGTCCGGGAAGCCCATCTCGACGAACTTCACCTTCGACCCGTCGGCGCCGTGCGCCTCCATGGCGGCCTGGACGGTCACGTCACCGATGTTCTGCAACGTGTTGACGCTGACCGTCTTCCCTTCCAGGTCCTTGGCCGTCCTGATGAGACTGTTCTTTCCGACCACCACGGCGGACAGGTCGTGGCCCACCTGGCCGGTCGACTCCGAGGACGAGGAGATCATCGTCAACGGCAGACCCTTGGTCCGCGCGAGCATCAGGCTGACCACGTTGGAGAAACCGAACTCGTACTGTCCACTCACGACCGCAGGCACGATGGCCGCACCGCCCTGTGCCTGCTGCGGCCTGAGATCGATCTTCTCGTCCGAGTAGAAGCCCTTCTGGATGCCCAGGTAGATGGGTGCCACCTCGACAATGGGCAGTACCCCGATCTTGGCGGTCGTCATACCGTCCTTGGTGGCAGAGCCACCGCCGCCACCGCCGCAGGAGGCGAGTAACGCGGTCACGGCGAGGGCGGCCACCCCGCGCAGCGCACCAGACCGCCACCGTCGGGGGCTCCTCCGCATGGGTCCTCCTTGTTGTCGTGACGTGGCGGGCCATCCGGCCGCCACGTCACCGTCCACCGTGACCTGCGTCGCGACCGCCATTCACCGGGTGCTGCCCCGTCCGCGCCCCCAGCGGGGACCACGTCTGATGCGAGGCCGACTATGGGGACGCCCCGGGCGTTACATCCACACTGACATTTCGCTGAGTGGAACGCCTGGGTGAACGGCGGTCATGCCGCGCCGGTCACCCGGGCGCGCTTCCTTCCGTGACCACCCGGTCAGTTGTGGTGCCGGCTCCCGCCGGCCTGGTGATCAGCGGCAGTACCGTCGCCGCCAGCGCCACCAGGGCGATGACAGTGAATGCGGTGGTGTAGGAGTCTCCGTTGACCAGGCCGGCCACCAACTGTGGCCCGAGCACACCGCCCAGACTCCAGCCGACGATCATCAGACCGTAGATGGCGCCCGCGTTACGGATACCGAAGAAGTCGCCCGCGGTGGCCGGCATCGCACCGAATCCACCTCCGTAGCACAGGTACACCAACGCCGCCAGAACGGCGAACAACGCGGCCGAGGAGGCGTGCGGAATGATGAGGAAACAGGCGGCCTGGATGACCAGCATGCCAAGGAACGCGCGCATCCGGCCGATCCGTTCGGAGAACCAGCCCCAGAAGATCCGCCCGCCGCCGTTGAACAGCCCCAACGCGCCGACCAGGCTGGCCGCGGCGGCCTTGCTGTAGCCGGCGACGCTGGTGGCCGAGTCCGCGGCGACCGAGATCAGCCCGATGCCGGCGGTGACGTTCAACGTGAGGATCGCGGTGAGTAGGTACCACTGTGGCGTGCGCAGTGCCTCACCCTGGCTGTAGTCACGGCCACCGCCGGCCTGCTCGGTCACCCGGGGCGTGAATCCGGGTACCGCGTAGCCGGCCGGCGGGTTACGGAAGAACGCAGCGCCGACCAGCGTCATCACCAGGTACCCGAGCCCCAGGGGCAGGAACGCGCGGGTCGGCACTACCTTGTTGGCGTCCACGAGTTGTTGGGCGATCGGCGAGGTGATGATCGCGCCGAACCCGAAGCCACCCACCGCGATGCCGGTGATAAGCCCCCGCTTGTCCGGGAACCACTTCTGCAACATGGCGATCGGCACGATGTAGCCCAGGCCCAGACCGAACCCGCCGATCACCCCGTAACCGAGGACCAGCAGCCAGAACTGACCGTGGTCACTGGACACCGAGGCGAGCAGGATGCCGACCGAGTAGATCACCCCGCCGGTCAACGCCACCAGTCGCGGGCCGCGGTGGTCCTGGATGCGTCCACCGATGTAGGTACCGACGAAGATCATGCCGATGGTGACCGAGAAAGGTAGGGCGGCCTCCGACGCGGACAGGTGGAAGGCACTCTCTGGTGCCTTCAGAGCCTTGGCAAACACACTCCACGCGTACACCGCGCCGAGTGCCAGTTGTAGCAGCACGGCGGCGCAGGCCAGTGGCCACCGGCCTCTGGTGGGATTGGACCGTGCGGTTGGGTTGGCGGTCATCGGGACCTCATCTCGTCGACCTTGACCCAGGGCGGGTTCCAAAACGTTGGCAAAGTTCCACCGTTGTAGGGATCGGCATGCACATGGGCAAGGGTTCGATTCCACTGAGTGCAGGCTCCAACACCGTCGGTCATCACGGAAGCGTGCTCGCTCAGGGCTACCCGGTCTGCCCGATAGGCGAGTGGTCGACATTCGTCACCCGGACGGGTGAGGGCACGGCATAGTCTCGGGCGCATGTCAGCTTCGTCGCGATCACCGCGCGCCTACCCTCCGGCCGAGCGCCTCGCACTCGTCGAGGATCTGCACGGACACCCCGTGGCCGACCCGTACCGCTGGCTGGAAGACGCGAACGACCCTCGTACCGTGAGCTGGGCCGATGCCCAGGACGGGCTGGTGCGGTCCTACCTGTCCGACCTGCCGGGTCGGGATCGGCTCCGTTCCCGGTTGGTCGACCTGCTCTCCGCCGGAACGGTGGGCGCACCGGTCTGGAGGGGTGAACGGGCGTTCTTCCTGCGCCGTGAACCCGGTCAGGAACACGCCGTGCTTCTGGTGGCCGACCCGGACGGCACCGAGCGGGCGCTGGTCGACCCGGGCGCGCTGGATCCGACCGGGCTGACCACGTTGGATGCCTGGTCGGTGAGCCAGCGGGGCGACCGACTGGCCTACCAGTTGTCGGTTGGTGGTGACGAGGAGTCACTGCTGTACGTGCTGGATGTGGACAGTGGCGAGCGGCTGGAGGGGCCGATCGACCGGTGCCGTTACTCGCCGGTGGCCTGGCTGCCCGGCGGCGACGAGTACTTCTACGTGCGCCGGCTGGCCCCGGACCTGGTGCCGGCCGACGAGCGGAACCTGCACCGGCGGGTGTACCGGCACCGGCTGGGCGCCGATCCGGACACCGATGTCGAGATCTGCGGTGCTGGCGCCGATCCCACCACGTTCTTCGCCGTGTCGGTGTCCCAGGACGGGCGTTGGCTGGTGGTCTCGGCGTCCATGGGTACCGCGCCGCGCAACGACGTGTGGCTGGTCGACCTGCTCGGTCCCGGCAGCCACGGTTCCGACCCGGATGCGGCGACCGGCCCGGGCCTGCGCGAGGTGCAGGTGGGCGTGGACGCCAACACCACGGCCTGGGTGGCCCGGGACGGGCGGCTCTACCTGTTCACCGACCGGGACGCGCCGCTCGGTCGGCTCGCAGTGACCGACCCGACCGATCCGGGCTACCACAACTGGCGTGACGTGGTGCCCGAGACGCCTGGCGCGGTGTTGTCCCACGTCGCGCTGGTGGCCTCGGCCGACGGTTGCCCGGACGTGGCCGTGGTGCTGGCCGCACACACCCGCGACGCCTGTGACGAACTGTCCTGGTACGACGCGGCAACCAGTCGCCGGCTGGGCACGGTGGAGGGTCTGGACGCGGCCAGTGTCACCGCGTTGACCAGCCACCCGGACGGCGGGCGGCGGTGCTGGGTCGGCTACACCAACTTCACCGCGCCACCCGGCGTGCTGTGCTGGTCGGCCGACGAGCCGCACCGGCTGACCGACTGGGCCACCGCCCCTGGTGCGCCCGACCTGACCGACGTGCGGGTCACCCGCACCCACTACACCTCGGCCGACGGCACCACCGTGCACATGTTCGTGCTCGCCGGCGAGAGCGTGCCAAGCACGCCACGGCCGGCCATCCTGTACGGCTACGGCGGGTTCAACCACTCGCTCACCCCCGAGTACTCGGCGATGATCGCCGCCTGGGTGCGGACCGGCGGGGTGTGGGCGACCGCGAACCTGCGCGGTGGCTCCGAACACGGCGAACAGTGGCACCGGGCCGGTCGGAGGGAACGCAAGCAGAACGTGTTCGACGACTTCGTCGCCGCCGGTGAGCGGCTGGTCGCCGACGGGTGGACCAGTCGCGAACAGTTGGGCATCTACGGTGGTTCCAACGGTGGGCTGCTGGTCGGCGCCGCGCTCACCCAGCGTCCCGACCTGTTCGCCGCCGTGGTGTGCAGCAAGCCGTTGCTGGACATGGTTCGCTACGAGCGGCACGGACTCGGTCGACTGTGGACAGACGAGTACGGCACGGCCGACCGGGCCGAGGAACTGGAGTGGTTGTTGGGCTACTCCCCGTACCACCGGGTACAGGAGGGCGTACGCTACCCGGCGGTCCTGTTCACCACGTTCGAGTCGGACACCCGGGTGGATCCCTGCCACGCCCGGAAGATGTGCGCGGCCCTGCAACACGCCACCGCCGGGGACGGCCCGGTGCTGCTGCGCCGGGAGCTCGGGGTCGGACACGGGGCCAGGTCGGTGTCCCGGTCGGCGGACCTGATCGCCGACCAGCTCGGCTTTCTCTCCAATGAACTGGGATGTGATACCTGACATGGCAGGGGCAGTCATCGACGTCAGCAGGGTTCGTGAGGACACTCCCGGGTGCGCCGAGGTGGTGCACCTGAACAACGCTGGCGCCGCGCTGATGCCCAAGCCAGTCTTCGACGCCACCGTCGGGCACCTGTCCCGCGAGGCGCTGACCGGCGGTTACGAGGCGGCTGAGGCAGCCGACGAACGGCTGGAACACAGCTACGACGCCATCGCCACCCTGCTTCGCTGCGACCGGTCCGAGGTGGCATTGGTGGAGAACGCCACCCGGGCCTGGGACATGGCGTTCTACGCGATCCCGTTCCGGCCCGGCGACCGCATCCTGACCGGGATGGCCGAGTACGGCAGCAACGTGATCGCCTACCTCCAGGTAGCCGAGCGGACCGGCGCCACGGTCCAGGTGGTACCCAACGACGAGCACGGCCAGATCTCGCTACACGCCCTACGGGACATGCTCGATGACCGGGTGAAGCTGGTCGCGTTGACCCACATACCCACCAACGGCGGTCTGGTCAACCCGGCCGCCGAGGTGGGTGCCCTCGCCCACGAGGCTGGCGCGCTGTTCCTGTTGGACGCCTGCCAGTCGGCAGGCCAACTCGACCTGGACGTGACCGCGCTCGGCTGTGACCTGTTGTCGGCCACCGGCCGCAAGTGGCTGCGCGGCCCGCGCGGCACAGGCTTCCTCTGTGCCCGGTCGCAGGTGTTGGACCGGTTGGTCCCGCCAATGCTCGACCAGCGGGCGGCCGACTGGGTGGCGCCCAGCGAGTACCGGATCCGGCCGGACGCCCGCCGGTTCGAGACCTGGGAGGGCAGCGTGGCCGGCAAGATCGGCCTGGGCGTGGCGGTGGACTACGCACTCGAACTGGGTCTGCCGGCGATCGAGGCCCGGGTCGACCGGCTGGCCCGCACGCTGCGCGGGATGCTCGCCGAGGTCCCCGGGGTGACCGTGCACGACCTGGGCGTGCGCCGCTGCGGCATCGTCACGTTCACCACCGACACGCTCACCCCCGGGCAGGTGAAGGCGGCGATGCGCGAGCACCGGGTCAACGTGAGCGTCGCACCCGCGTCCGGAGCCCTCTTCGACATGCGGGCCCGTGGCCTGGACGAACTGGTGCGCGCGTCGGTGCACTACTACAACACCGACGACGAACTGGACCGGTTCGTCACCCTGCTGGCAGGGGCCCTGCGGTCGGGAGCGTGAGCGGGTCGTGCTGACGCCGAGTACGCGGACGGGTCGACCGCGGCGCTGTTGCTGACCGGTCCTGACCGGTCCGAACCGGTGGGGAACCTTCGGACCGGTGGTCGCGTCGAACGAGGGGCCGACAACCGGTAGGTTGGGCCGACGAGAAGGCACATCGGCGTGGTGGTGCTGTGTGGACAGTCGACTGACCCGACCGGGCCCGGCCCGGTGATGGCAGGCGGTGCCGTGGTGCCCTGATGGCCTCGCCGATCGGATGGGGCGTGCCGAAGACCTGCCGAGTGTCTTCTGGCCGCGCACCCATGGCGTTCCGCGGGAGTCCCCAACCGGCCAGAACCGCTCCACGGTGCGGAGTTGGGCAGGAGAAGGAGGCGTGAATGAGTACAGACCGCCAGAGCCGGAACATGGTCACGGTGGCGGCGTTCTGTGTGCTGTCGGTGGCCGCACTCGGTGGGCTGGTCGCGGTCCAACTCGTGGGAAACCACGCGGACACCTCGTCCGGGCAGGCCAACCACCGGCCGCTCACCGCGTCACTGCTGGCCACCGACGTTGGCACCCCACCGAACCTGCCGACCGCCACCCCGACCACCGTGCCGACCACCGAGGCGCCCAGGCCGTTACGGCCGGGTGATTCCGGCCCGGCCGTGGCGGAGTTACAGCACCGACTGGCCTCTCTGGGTTACCAGTCGCGGGGGCATGTCGGCAGTTTCGACTCAGAGACGGCGCACGCGGTGACCGCGTTCCAGAAACTCAACGGACTGTCCGTCGACGGGGTGGCCGGCCCGGCGGTACTGGCCGCCCTGGACGATCCCGTGGTGCCCCGGCAACACCACCCGCGCCCCGGTTTGGCGGTCGAGGTTGACCTGGCCCGTCAGATCGCCGTGGTGTTCCAGGACGGTGTGGTGAAGCGGATCTACGACGTGTGTACCGGGAAGGCGACCACACCGACGCCGACCGGCGAGTTCGCGGTCAGGTACAAGATCGACGGCATGCACCATGCCCCGCTCGGGCCGATGTGGCGGCCGGTCTACTTCAACTACGACGGCTTCGCGTTCCACGGTGCCGAACCCGTGCTGACCACACCGTCCAGCCACGGCTGTGTCCGGATGACCGACCCGGCCATGGACGAACTGTTCGCCCTGCTCACCCCCGGTGTCCCGGTTACCATCTACTGATCATCCAGGATCGGGGTGAGCGGGCCCGGCCGGTCAGCCACGTGCTTTGGCCAGCAGTTGCTGGGCGAGGGAACTGTCCTGACCCTCCTCGGGGATGAGCAGCGCCCCGATCGCGTACAACGCGATGCCGCTGCCGCCGATGACGGTGAGGACCGCAACCGCCAACCGCAGAAGGTTCGAGTCGATACCCAGGTACTGTCCGACGCCGCCACAGACTCCCAGCAGCATCCGGTCGCTCCTGCTGCGACGAAGCTGTTTGTTCGGCGACCCGCTCTGGCCATCCCGCTGGTTCATGTCTGATCACCCTGTCAACTCGTGGGCGGTGCCCAGGGCCAGGCCGGGGTGTCTGTCGATCACAGCCGACCTTCGATCAGACCATGGCAGGATTCCCACCCGATCGCATCCGGAAGGTCGTTCCGGGTTGGTTCGGGGGTCCGGGCCGCTCGATATCGCTCGACGCGCGCCCTGGACACCCCCGGGATAGCGTTACGCGGGTCCGACAACGCCCACGAACCAGCCAGGCCGACCGGAGGTGAGGAGAGACATGAGCGCGGAAGAGAACATGCGACTGATGCAGACTCTGGACGACGCCTGGAACGCCCAGGACTGGGACACGTTCATGTCCCGCCACACCGAGGACACCGCCGTCTACTGGCCCGGCCAACCCGAGCCCACCCGAGGAGTGGAGGCCCACCGGGAGGAGTCGGTCGCGTTCTTCCGGACCTTCGACAACCACCTGGACAACCGTCCGTACAAGACACTCTTCGCACAGGGTGACTGGACCTGCTCGATCGCCCGCTGGACCGGAACCATGATCGGGCCGCTGACCGGTCCGGACGGGCAGACCATCCCGGCCACGAACAGGTCCTTCGAACTGGACTTCTGCACGGTGGCCCGCTGGCAGGACGGAAAGATCGTCGAGGAGAACCTGTTCTATGACCAGATGGGTCTGATGCGCCAGATCGGGGTGGGCCCGTCCTGAGGGGATCGCCCTGCGTGGTCGGGTCTCCGGGTCCGGTGAGGAGCAGCGATCAGGTGGGGAAACGACGGCGCAACGCCTCCAGGCCCAGCTCCCAGGGGAACTCCGGCGGTGGGCCCTCGTCGGCCGACCTCGGCCCACACCCGTGCGGGCCGAACAGCACCATCACCCCGGACGCACGCAGCATGGCCAGGCTTCGGCCGAAGGCCGGGTAGGCGGCCAACCCCGGGCTGGTCCAGGGCATCGCCACCACCGGCAGGCCGTCGCCGGTGGCCTCGACCACCAGACCCAACGCCAGTGTGTCGGTGATCCCGGCAGCCCACTTGTTGATCGTGTTGCTGGTGGCCGGGGCCACGATGATGGCGTCCGGGGGCGGGAGCAGGTCGGGTTCGTCGGGCTGTTTGTACCGGCTGCGTACCGGGTGGCCGGTGGTGGCGGCCAGGGCGGGTACGTCCAGCCACTTCAACGCGCTCGGGGTGGCGATCACACACACCTGCCAGCCCTCCTCGGCGGCCAGGCCGGCCAGCGTACCGACACGGCGGGCCGGCGGGGCGCCGCAGGCCACCAGGTACAGCACGCGCTCGTTCACGTTGTCGCCTCCAGCACGCCGACCTGCCGGGCAAGTGTTCGCAACTCGTGTGAGATCGCCCGCTTGTCCCGGCGTAACATCTCCTGGATAACCGAGTGGGCGACGATGCAGTTACGCACCTCCTCGATCGACTCGCGTAACGCCATCTCGAAGAACTTCACCGCTGCCACGTCGTCCCGCCGGAACGCGTAGCCACGCGCCACGTCGACCAGGCTGCGGGCCCGGCGTTCCACCGACGGCAACGCGGTGGGATCGAACCGACGCTCCGCGGTGGACACCGCGTCCCTGGACTTACCCAGTTCCACCGGGATGGCCACCGCGTAGGCGGCCACGTTGGCCTGGCCGAACACGGTGGCCGGACACCAGAACGTCGGCCCGAGTCCGGCGGCAGCCTCCTCTGCGCGGTCCAGGAATCCCCAGGCCCGACCGTCCTCGGCGCACCGGGCCGCGGCGATCGAGGCGGACAGGTTCAACGCCCCCCACGCGCCAAGGCTCGCGCGCTGTTCGGGGGTGTCGGTGCCCAGGTGCCGGTCGAGCATCTGGATCGCCCGCACGCTGACCGCCAGACCCTCCTCGGGATGTTGGAACAGCAGTACCCCGGTCAGGCCGAACGCCGCGAGCCCGGTTCGGGCCGGATCGTCGGCGTGCAGCGCGGACTGGAGCTGACGTTCGGCCGCGATGCGGGCCAGGTCGTACGCGCAGACCTTGCGTAACCAGCCTCGGACCAGGTTGTAACAGTCCGCCCGAAGCCGGTAGGCGTCTCGTCGCTGGGCGGGCGTGGTGGTCAACAGCAGCCGTTCGGCGTCCTCGACCAGCCCGGGCACCATCTCGCCGATTCGACTGTGGAAGTAGCCGGAGGTGTGCCACAGGTGCCAGGCGTCGGCGACCCGGCGACGCAACCGGGCCCGGTCAGGTGGCTCTCCGGTACCGGTCGGGATGGCGTTGAAGGCAGCCTTGACCGGGGGCAGCAGCGGATGCTCGCCGGTGTTGTCCACGGCCAACGAGAACCGGGCCATCCCGGTCAGGTCGGCCAGGTTCGGGACCCGCAGCACCTGGCCGATGGTGATCAGGTCGTTGAGTTTCTCCACGTGCCGGACGCCGGCCTCCACCTTCTTCCACCAGGAGAGTGACTTGCCCACCAGACCGGCACACGCCTCCTGGGTCATTCCTCGATATACCCGCCATGCCGCGATCCGTTCTCCGGTGGACATGTCCGAGCGCACGCGTGCAGGCATGGTCGACCTCCCTCGTACCGGGCCCGTTCGAGCCTGCGGCGCGGGTCGGTGGCCGACTGACGTGGCTGACCAGCGACTACAGGCGACAGGTACAACGGATTCGGTCGATGGACGTCACGGTTGTTCGGGATCAAAGGAAAAAGTCCACTTACTGTCACAGTGTGACCGGTTACATTGGACTCATCGTCCTGGGGATGCGCTCGGAGGCATTGATCAGGGGCACGGTCGCCGGTCTGGTCAGTGGCGATCCTCGTCGCTGAGCCGCCACACCACGGCCAGCGAGCCGGCCAACAGCACCGCGGCGACCACGGTGTCCAGATGGTGCACCACCGCGTCGCCCAGTCGGGTCCCGGTCCAGCCGAGCACGCCGGCGGCGACCGCCATCGCGGCCGTGAGCAGCCCCAACATCACCCGAAACCGGACATGCCGCATCGCCCGCACCCGGACCCGGGCCCCGATCCAGGACCGGAGCCGTCGGTCCGGTGTGGCGCGGTGTGCCCCCCGGCGGACCGGCGCCCGCCGGTCCAGAACGTCCTCACGCCTGCCCCGCATGTCTCACCCTTCGTTGTGGTTGTTCGTCCCGTTCGCGGTGTGAGGGCTCACCACGTGGGACAGACCCCGCCGCCCTTCCCGTCTCGGCGCCGTACCGGCAGGGCCATGTCATGACGACCCGCGTTCACTGGCAGATGTGTCCGCCGTCGGCGACGAACTCTGCTCCGGTGGAGTATGACGACTCGTCCGAGGCGAGGAAGAGCACCAGCATCGCCACCTCCTCGGGTGTCCCCATTCGTGGGATCGGTTGGGAGCGCACCAGGGCCTCGACGTCCAGTCCGCTGACCATCTCGGTGTTGATGACGCCCGGATGTACCGAGTTGACCCGGATATTGTCGGCAGCAAGTTCGACCGCGGCCGCCTTGCTCATTCCCCGAATCGCCCATTTGGTCGAGGTGTAGCTGAGAAATCCGGGGAAGCCGACCATCCCGGCGATCGAGGAGATGTTCACGATCGAGCCGCCACCGGCGCGGCGCATCGACGGCAGGACCGACCGCATACCGAGAAAGGTCCCCACCTGGTTGACCTCCACCACCCGCCGGAAGTCCGCCTCGGCCAGGTCCTCGATCGCTGAGGCGTGGAACACCCCCGCGTTGTTCACCAGCACACTCACCGGCCCGAAGGCGTCCTCGGCCGCGCCGATGACGTCCTTCCACCCGGCGCCGTCGGTCACGTCGTGTCGGAGGAACCGGGCCGCCGTGCCGATCTGCCCGGCCAGTTCCTCGCCGGCTTCCTCCAGCACGTCGGTCACCAGTACCGACGCACCCTCGGCGGCCAGTGCCCGGGCCTGGGCCGCACCCAGCCCACGCGCCGCCCCGGTGACCACCGCCACCTTGCCGTCGACCCTGCCCATGAGACCCCCCGCGCGATCGCCCCCTACCTATCTCCAACCCGGGCCGCCGGCAAACGGTCGGTGGGAGCGCGCAGAATCGACCGCGTGTGGATCGCACTGGTCCCGACCTGGAGTGGTGGCGTGCTGCTGCCACTCGGCGAGCACGGCACCCGGCCGGGGTCCCCCGAGCGGGTCACCGATCTGGCCGCCGCGGTACGCACACGTGAGCGGCAGTGCGCGCCGCGGTGGGTGTGGGCCGACACCGCCACGGTGTACCCGAGGCTGCTGCGGGCCGGGGTGAGGGTGGGCCGGTGCCACGACCTCGCCCTCACCGAGGCGCTGCTGCTGGGCCACGAGGGCCGGTGGGGCGAACCGCGTTCCCTGGCCGCGGCCTGGGCCAGGCTGCGCCGGCTGTCGGTGCCCGCCGACCCGCCACCCCGATCCAGGGACCTCCAACCGGCCCTGTTCGAACCGGACCTGACCGGCCTGCCCGAGGGGGTGGACCCGCTCGATGCGGTCGCCGCGGTGCACGCCGAGCAGGTCCGCCGGATCGCCGCCACCGAGCACCCGGAACGGATGCGCCTGCTGG
>DATCWR010000462.1:0-11009 GCA_036566245.1 Mycobacteriales bacterium
GCCGCCGGTCCGCCCCGCGGACCGGCCAGGCCGGCCGGTCCGGCGTGCCACCGCCGGTGGGCGGGTTCGGACCGGCCCGGTCTGGTCATCCACTCCGGACCGGCCCGTCACACGCCACCGACACCTCGTCCGCCGCACCCAACCGGGGTGTTACCGGCTGTGTGCCTCGGTGTCCTCCACGCCGCCACGGGCCTCCGGGGACAGCACACCCCACCCGATAAGTCGTTCGGTGAGTTCACCCGGCGAGATGTCATAGATGATCGCGAGCGAACGCAGGTCCTCCGCCCGGATCGACAGCACCTTGCCGTTGTAGTCGCCTCGCTGGCTCTGGATCGCCGCCGCGTAGCGGGCCAGTGGTCCGGCCGCGTCCGCGGGCAGTTGCCCGAGCCGTTCGAGGTTGAGGACGACGCGGGTGGCTGGCTCGCCGCCCGCACTCGGCCTGGCCTCGGGAAGCAGCTCCGCCACGGGCACTCCATAGAAGTCCGCGAGTTCCGCGAGCTTCTGTACCGTGACGGCGCGGTCGCCGCGCTCGTAAGAGCCGACGACGACCGCTTTCCAGCGGCCCTGCGACTTCTTCTCCACCCCGTGTAGCGATAGGCCCTGCTGCGTGCGGATTGCCCGCAGGCGAGCGCCAAGAGCCCTCGCGTAGTCGCTGGTCATCAACCTCGCTCCGTCCTTACCGCCGGTCGCTTCGCCGGCCGGCTTCCTGTCATCGACAGTGTACCTCCGGATGACTACGGAGCGTGACGGTATGGGTGATCTCGTCACCGGTCAAGCCGAAGTCGCGACACGCCGGAAACTTGCCGGTGACACGCCGTGCAGCGGTGACCGTCGTCAGGGGTCGCACAGGGCCACTGATACCGTGGTCGCACATCCCCTTGACATCCTTTAACGACCCGTCCGGTGAGGCGGGGAAGGAGGTCCAGCATGCCCTCGGTCAGCCCTGCGCCGGAACAGGCCAGACGCGTCCTGCTAGACGCGGCCGAGATGTCCCGTGTGGTCGATCGAATTGCCCACCAATTTCTGGAGAAAACCGACGGAGCTCGCGACACCGTCATTCTCGGCATCCCCACTCGAGGGTCACATCTGGCCCGTCGGCTGGCCGCGCGGGTGCGCGCCTTCGAGGGGGTCGAGGTGCCGACCGGGTCGCTGGACGTGACCCTCTACCGCGACGACCTGCGGATGCGCGGGGTTCGCGCGTTGGAGGACACCTCGGTGCCCGAGTCCGGTGTGGAGGGCCGGTTGGTCGTCCTCGTCGACGACGTGCTCTACTCCGGACGCACCGTACGCGCCGCACTGGACGCGCTGCGTGACCTGGGCCGCCCACGTGCCGTCCAGCTCGCCGTCCTGGTGGACCGCGGCCACCGCGAACTGCCGATCCGGGCCGACTACGTGGGCAAGAACATCCCCACCTCCCGGGACGAGGCGGTGCTCGTTCACCTGTCCGAAGTGGATGGGCACGACGCGGTGATGCTCGGCGCGGCCTCGGTTCGCCGGCCGGAGGTGGCCCGGTGAAGCACCTGCTCTCAGCCGCCGACCTCGACCACGACACCGCGCTGCTGGTGCTCGACACCGCCGAACAACTCGACCGGGCGCTGGCCGGCCGCGAGGTGAAGAAACTGCCCACCCTGCGTGGCCGCACCGTGGTGAACCTGTTCTTCGAGGACTCCACCCGCACCCGCACCTCGTTCGAACTCGCCGCCAAGCGACTGTCGGCCGACGTGATCAACTTCTCCGCGAAGGGTTCCAGCGTGTCCAAGGGCGAGAGCCTCAAGGACACCGCGCTGACCCTGGAGGCGATGGGCGCCGACGCCGTGGTCATCCGGCACTCGATGTCGGGGGCACCTCACCGGCTTGCCGGGTGGGTGCGCGGCAGCGTGCTCAACGCCGGTGACGGCACCCACGAACATCCCACCCAGGCGCTGCTGGACGCCTTCACGATGCGTCGCCGTATGGGTCGGTTGGACGGGTTGCGGGTGAGCATCGTCGGTGACGTGTTGCACAGCCGGGTGGCCCGATCCAACGTGCTGTTGCTGCACACCCTGGGCGCCGAGGTCACCCTGGTCGCCCCGCCGACCATGCTGCCGGTGGGCGTGACAGCCTGGCCGGCCCAGGTGTCCTACGACCTGGACGCCACCCTGCCCAAGGCCGACGTGGTGATGATGCTGCGCGTCCAGCGGGAACGGATGACCGCGTCGTACCTGCCCAGCGTCCGCGAGTACGCCCGCCGGTACGGCCTGAACGCCCGCCGGATGGCCCTTCTGCCCGAACACGCCGTGGTGATGCACCCCGGCCCGATGAACCGCGGTGTGGAGATCGCCACCGAGGTTGCCGACCACCCGTCCCGCTCGACCATCGTCGAACAGGTCAGCAACGGGGTGAACGTGCGGATGGCCGTGCTCTACCTGCTGCTGGGCGGCTTCGATCCGCGCGCCGACGGCGCCGTTCCGCAACTCGTCCCGGGCACGGACGTCACGACCGAGGCAACCCGATCCGGCTCTGGTGCGACGACCCGGTCAGACATCGATGCCGAACGGGAGGATGGGCGATGAGTCGCTGGCTGTGCCGGGGGGTCAGGCCCTACGGCGAGGACCCGGTCGACCTGTTGTTGGTCGACGGCCGGGTGGTGGAGATCGGTCAGCGGCTGACCGCACCCGGCGCGTCGGTGTTCGACGGCGCGGGCACGCTGGTCGCCCTGCCCGGCCTGGTCGACCTGCACACCCACCTGCGGGAACCCGGGCGGGAGGACGCCGAGACGGTGCTGACCGGCACCCGGGCCGCCGCGCTCGGCGGGTACACCGCGGTACACGCGATGGCCAACACCGATCCGGTCGCCGACACCGCCGGGGTGGTCGAACAGGTCTGGCGGCTGGGCCGGGAGGCCGGTCTGGCCGACGTGCACCCGGTCGGCGCGGTGACCATCGGGTTGGCCGGCCAACGGATGGCCGAACTCGGCGCGATGGCCGACTCGGCCGCGCGGGTGCGGGTGTTCTCCGACGACGGCAACTGTGTGTCCGACCCGGCCCTGATGCGCCGGGCGCTGGAGTACGTCAAGGCATTCGACGGGGTGGTGGCCCAGCACGCGGAGGAACCACGGCTCACCGTGGGCGCCCAGATGAACGAGGGCGTCGTCTCGGCCCAACTGGGCCTGACCGGGTGGCCGGCCGCCGCGGAGGAGGCGATCATCGCCCGGGACGCGCTGCTGGCCGGTCACGTCGGTTCCCGACTGCACGTCTGTCACGTCTCCACCGCCGGGTCGGTGGAACTGGTCCGCTGGGCCAAGTCCAAGGGGTTCCGGGTCACCGCCGAGGTCACTCCCCACCACCTCACCCTCGCCGACGAGTTGGCGGCCGGCTACGACCCGGTCTACAAGGTGAACCCGCCACTGCGCACCGCCGAGGACATCGCCGCGCTGCGCCGCGGTCTGGCCGACGGGGTGATCGACTGTGTGGCCACCGACCATGCCCCGCACGCGCCCGAGGACAAGGAGGCCGAGTGGGGATCGGCCCGACCGGGCATGCTCGGCCTCCAGACCGCGCTGTCGGTGGTCGTGCGTTCCATGGTGCACACCGGGCTGTTGGACTGGCGTGGGGTGGCCGACCGGATGTCGGTCCGACCGGCCCGGATCGGTCAGCTCGACGGGCACGGCGGCGACCTGGTCGAGGGCGCCGCGGCGAACCTGGTGCTGGTCGACCCGGAGGCGAGCTGGACGGTCGATCCGACCGACCTGGCCAGCCGCAGTCGCAACACCCCGTTCGCCGGGCAGACCCTACCCACCCGGGTGGTGGCCACCTTCCTGCGCGGCGTGCCCACCGTGCTCGACGGAAAGGCACAGGCATGAGCGGCCCGCAGCGGGCGACCGGCGACACCCCGGCGGTGCTGGTACTCGAGGACGGTCGGACCTTCCACGGACAGGCCTACGGCGCGGTCGGCGAGGTGTTCGGCGAGGCGGTCTTCGCCACCGGCATGACCGGCTACCAGGAGACCCTCACCGATCCGTCCTACCACCGTCAGGTGGTGGTGCAGACCGCCCCACACATCGGAAACACCGGGGTGAACGACGAGGACCCCGAGTCGGACCGGATCTGGGTGGCCGGGTACGTGCTGCGTGAACCGGCCCGCCGACCGTCGTCCTGGCGGTCCCGGCGTTCACTGGACGACGAGTTGGCCGACCAGGGTGTGGTCGGGATCAGCGGCCTGGACACCCGGGCGCTGACCCGACACCTGCGCGAACGCGGCGCCATGCGGGTCGGGGTGTCCAGTGCCGGCACCGACCCGGACACGCTGTTGGAGCGGGTGCTGGCCAGCCCCGGGATGGTCGGCGCGGACCTGGCCGGCGAGGTGACCACACCGGAGCCCTACGTGCTACCCGCGGTCGGTCGGCACCGGTACACCGTGGCCGCCCTGGATCTGGGGATCAAGCGGATGACCCCCATCCGGATGGCCGAGCGTGGTGTCGAGGTGCATGTCATGCCGTCATGGTCCAGTGTGGACGACATGCTCGCGGTCGATCCGGACGGGATCTTCCTGTCCAACGGACCCGGTGATCCGGCCAGCGCCGACCAGCAGGTCGCGTTGACCGGTGCGCTGCTGCGGGCCGGACTGCCCCTGTTCGGAATCTGCTTCGGACACCAGATCCTCGGCCGGACCCTCGGGTTCGGTACCTACAAACTCCGGTACGGGCACCGGGGGATCAACCAGCCGGTCTCCGACCGGCTCACCGGACGGGTGGAGGTGACCGCGCACAATCACGGGTTCGCCGTCGAGGCTCCCACCGACCAGGTGACCGACACCCCGTTCGGACGGGCGGAGGTCTCTCACGTGTGTCTGAACGACGGTGTCGTCGAGGGGGTGCGCTGCCTGGACGCCCCGGCCTTCTCGGTGCAGTACCACCCCGAGTCGGCGGCTGGTCCGCATGACGCCCAGTACCTGTTCGACCGGTTCTGTGAGTTGATGGATCAGCGGCGCGGGGTTTCCGGAGGTGGTCACCGTGCCTAGGCGCGAGGATCTGCGGCACGTACTGGTCATCGGGTCGGGTCCGATCGTGATCGGCCAGGCCTGCGAGTTCGACTACTCCGGCACCCAGGCGTGTCGGGTGTTGCGGGACGAGGGGCTGCGGGTCAGCCTGGTCAACAGCAACCCGGCGACGATCATGACCGACCCGGAGTTCGCCGACGCGACCTACGTGGAGCCACTCACCCCCGAGTTCGTCGAGAAGGTGATCGCGGCCGAACGTCCGGACGCCCTGCTGGCCACCCTGGGCGGGCAGACCGCGCTGAACATCGCGGTGGCCCTGCACGAACGTGGGGTGCTGGAGCGGTACGGCGTCGAACTGGTCGGAGCCGACATCGCGGCGATCCGACGCGGCGAGGACCGGCAACAGTTCAAGGACATCGTCCGGACGGTGGGCGGTGACGTGCCCGACAGCGAGGTCTGTCACTCGCTGGAGGAGGTACGGGCCGCGGTCGATCGACTGGGCTACCCGGTGGTGGTGCGCCCGTCGTTCACCATGGGCGGGTCCGGTTCGGGCATGGCCCACGACGAGGCCGGCCTGCACCGCATCGCCTCGGCCGGGCTGGCGGCCAGCCCGACGCACGAGGTGCTGATCGAGGAGAGCGTGCTGGGCTGGAAGGAGTTCGAGCTCGAACTGATGCGTGACCACAAGGACAACGTGGTCGTGGTCTGTTCGATCGAGAACGTCGACGCCATGGGCGTGCACACCGGTGACTCGGTCACCGTGGCCCCGGCGATGACCCTCACCGACCGCGAGTACCAGCAGATGCGGGACATGGGTATCGCGGTGCTGCGGGCGGTCGGAGTGGACACCGGCGGCTGCAACATCCAGTTCGCCGTTCATCCGGAAACCGGCCGGATGGTGGTCATCGAGATGAACCCCCGGGTGTCCCGGTCCTCGGCCCTGGCCAGCAAGGCCACCGGATTCCCGATCGCCAAGATCGCCACGAAACTGGCGGTCGGGTACACCCTCGACGAGATCCCCAACGACATCACCGGGCAGACCCCGGCCTCGTTCGAACCGGCCCTGGACTACGTCGTGGTCAAGGTGCCCAGGTTCGCGTTTGAGAAGTTCCCCGGTGCCGACCGGGAACTGACCACCACCATGAAGTCGGTCGGCGAGGGCATGGCACTGGGCCGCAGTTTCACCGAGGCGCTCCAGAAGGCGATGCGCTCGATGGAGACCGGGTCGGCCGGGTTCTGGACCCTTCCGGACCCGGACCACCAGACCGTCACCGACGCGCTGCGGGACCTGCGGACCCCGCACGACGGCCGGCTCTACACGGTGGAACGGGCCCTGCGGCTGGGTGCCGACGTGGAACAGGTGAGTCGGGCGAGCGGCATCGACCCGTGGTTCGTCGACCAGATCGCCTCGCTGGTGGAACTGCGCGAGCAGATCCGGTCCGCGCCGGCACTGGACGCCACCCTGCTACGTCGGGCCAAGCGGGCCGGCTGCTCGGACCGGCAGATCGCCGCACTGCGCCCCGAACTGGCCGGTGAGGACGGGGTTCGGCTGCTCCGGCACGCCCTGGGTATCCGGCCGGTGTACAAGGCGGTGGACACCTGCGCGGCCGAGTTCGCCGCGAGCACCCCGTACCACTACTCCTGCTACGACGAGGAGACCGAGGTCACCGCCCAGCCGGACCGGCCCAAGGTGATCATCCTGGGCTCGGGGCCGAACCGGATCGGGCAGGGCATCGAGTTCGACTACTCCTGCGTGCACGCCGCCAGCGCGTTGCGCCAGGCGCCCGTCCCAGCCGGCGGCTACGAGGCGGTGATGGTCAACTGCAACCCGGAGACCGTCTCCACCGACTACGACACCTCCGACCGGCTGTACTTCGAACCGCTCACGTTCGAGGACGTCCTGGAGGTGGTGCACGCCGAACAGCAGTCCGGCACGGTGGCCGGAGTGATCGTGCAACTGGGCGGGCAGACGCCGTTGCGGCTGGCCCAGCGGCTCAAGGACGCCGGTGTGCCGATCGCCGGCACCCAGCCCGAGCAGATCGACCTGGCCGAGGATCGGGGTGCCTTCGGGCAGGTTCTGGCCGAGGCCGGACTGCCGGCCCCCCGGTACGGCACCGCGACCTCGTTCGAGCAGGCGCGGGCGGTGGCCGAGCGGATCGGCTACCCGGTTCTGGTCCGGCCGTCCTACGTGCTGGGTGGCCGGGGCATGGAGATCGTCTACGACGAGTCGATGCTCAAGTCCTACATCGAGCGGGCCACCGCGGTCAGCCCCGAGCATCCGGTGCTGGTGGACCGGTTCCTCGACGACGCGGTGGAGATCGACGTGGACGCGCTCTACGACGGCACCGAGCTCTACCTGGGCGGGGTGATGGAGCACATCGAGGAGGCCGGCATCCACTCCGGTGACTCGGCCTGTGCGCTGCCCCCGATCACCCTGGGTGCTCGCCAGGTCGAGATGGTCCGCCGCAGCACCCTGGCGGTGGCGGCCGGGGTGGGGGTGCGCGGACTGCTGAACGTGCAGTACGCCCTCAAGGACGACGTGCTCTACGTGTTGGAGGCCAACCCACGGGCCTCGCGGACCGTCCCGTTCGTGTCCAAGGCCACCGCCGTGCCGTTGGCCAAGGCCGCCGCACGGGTGGCGTTGGGCGCGACCGTGGCCGAACTGCGGGCCGAGGGGCTGCTCCCACCGGTCGGAGACGGCGGCGACCTGCCCTTCGACGCACCGGTCGCGGTCAAGGAGGCGGTGCTGCCGTTCCACCGGTTCCGCACCATCGACGGCGGCGGGGTGGACACCACGCTCGGCCCGGAGATGAAGTCGACCGGCGAGGTGATGGGCATCGACGCGGTGTTCGGTACCGCCTTCGCCAAGTCGCAGGCCGCCGCGTACGGTTCGCTGCCGACCTCGGGTCGGGTGTTCGTGTCCATCGCCGACCGGGACAAGCGTGCGGCGATCCTGCCGGTGAAACGGCTTGCCGACCTCGGGTTCGAGGTGCTGGCCACCGTGGGTACCGCCCAGGTACTGCGTCGCAACGGGGTGGATGCCCAGATCGTGGCCAAGTTCAGTGACGGTCCGGGCAACTGTGTCGAGCGGATCCTCGACGGCCAGATCGACCTGGTCCTCAACACCCCGTTCGGCAGTCCCGGCCCACGGATGGACGGGTACGAGATTCGCACCGCGGCGGTGTCGGCCGGCATCCCGTGTATCACCACGGTGCAGGGCGCGGCCGCGTGTGTGCAGGGCATCGAGGCGTTGATCCGCGGGGAGGTGGGGGTCCGTCCGTTGCAGGAACTGCACCGGATCCGACGGGCCGACGCCGCCCGACGGGCCGGCGCGACAGGGGGGATCGATGATGCGTCCGATCCGGTGGGTCGGTGAGCTGCTGTCCAACCGCAGGGTGGGCTCCTACCAGTTGGTCACCGTGGCGGCACCCGGGCTGGCCGAACGGCTGCGCCCCGGCCAGTTCGTGGCGGTCGCGGTGGGCGGTCGGCTCTCCTCGGTGCTGCCCCGGCGGTGCTTCTCCATCTATGCCACCAGACCGCAGGGACTCTATGCGGGGACCGCGCAGTTTGTCCTGGACGTCACCGGTGTCGGCACCGGTTGGCTGGCCGACATGCCCGTCGGGGGGCGGCTGGACCTGATCGGTCCACTCGGCTCGCCCTTCCTGCTCTCCGACGAGCCGATGCGTGCGGTACTGGTGGGTGAGGAGCACAGCAGCGCGGCGCTGTTGCCACTGGCCGACGCGTTGCACGCCCAGGACTGCTCGGTGGAGTTCGTACTGGTCGCACCCACCGCGGACCGGATCTTCGGTGAACTGGAGGCCAAACGCACCGGCGCGGCGGTCACGGTCACCACCGAACACAGCAGGGCGCTCGCCGAGCAGACCCTCGCCGAGGTTCTCGACGAGGCACTCGAGCGTGGTCCGGCCGACGTGCTGTACGCCAGTGGGTCGCTGGGCACGCTGGCCGAGGTCGCCGCCGCGGGCAGTGTCCGCCACGTGCCCTGCCAGGTGGCGGTGGAGGTTCCGATGGCCTGTGCCACCGGGCTGTGTGCCGGTTGTGTCCTGCCGGTCGCCGACGACGACGGGGTCACCAGGATGCTACGGTCCTGTGTGGACGGACCGGTGTTCTTCGCGAACCGGGTCCGCTGGGACCACGTGGGGCGCGTTCCCGCCGACTGTCCGGGAGCAGGGGCCATGGGGGTGGGTTGATGCTCGAGGACGTGCTGGAAGCCTCGGCCGCCGACCTGACCACCACCCTGGCCGGTGCGGTACTGCCCAATCCGGTCCTCACCGCGGCCGGCTGCGCCATGGCCGGCCGCGAGTTGGCCGAGTTCGTGGACGTGTCCCGGTTGGGGGCCATCGTCACTCCCTCGGTGACCCTGGGGCCCCGGGCCGGGTCGGCCACCCCACGTATCACCGAGACCCCCTCGGGCCTGCTCAGCGCTGTGGGCATGCCTGGTCCGGGGATCGACGCGGTACTGGCCGCGGACCTGCCCTGGCTGGACCACGTCGGTGCCCGCGCCGTGGTCAGCATCGCCGGCCACACCATCGCCGAATACGCCGAACTTGCCGGCCGACTGCGCGGAGCCCCGGCGGTCTGCCTGCTGGAGATCAACCTGTCCTGCCCGAGTGCCGAGGCCGACGGTCACGACTTCGCCTGCGACCCGGACGCGGCCGGGTTGGTGGTGTCCGAGGTGCGCGCGGCAGCCGACCCGGCCACACCGGTGTTCGCCAAGCTGTCCCCGAACGTGACCGACATCGTGTCGATCGCCCAGGCCTGTGCCCAGGCCGGCGCGGACGGGGTCTGCCTGATCAACACGGTGTCCGGTGTGGCGATCGACCCCTACACCATGCGCCCGGCGCTGGCCGAGGTGTTCGGTGGACTGTCCGGCCCGGCGATCCGTCCGGTCGCCGTGCGGTGCGTCTGGCAGGTGCACGCGGCACTGCCCCATCTGCCGATCCTGGGTGTGGGCGGCGTCACCTGCGGGCTGGACGCACTCCAACTCGTCCTGGCCGGCGCCTCGGCCGTGTCGGTCGGTACGGCACTGTTCCATGACCCGGGTACCCCACTGCGGGTACTCGACGAACTGCGTGACCTGCTGGTCGAGCGCGGTTTCGAGCGCCTGGTCGACGCGGTCGGCCTGGCCCACCGATTCGAGGAGGACGGGTGACCCACACCACCGGCCAGCCCTTCGGGGCCCGGTTGCGTGCCGCACTGGACAGTCGGGGACCGCTGTGTGTGGGTATCGACCCACATCCGAACCTGCTGGATGGGTGGGGGGTCGGGGGCAACGTTGCCGGGTTGGAGAGTTTCGCCCTGGGTGTGGTGGACGCGATCGGCGATCAGGTCGCGATGCTGAAGCCCCAGTCGGCCTTCTTCGAACGGTTCGGCAGCGCCGGTGTGGCCGTACTGGAACGCACCGTCGCGGCGGCCCGGCAGGCCGGCGCGCTGGTTCTCCTCGACGTCAAACGGGGCGACATCGGCAGCACCGTTGCCGCGTATGCCTCGGCCTACCTGGACCCGGCCAGTCCGCTGGCCGTCGACGCGATCACCGCGAGCCCGTACCTGGGCTACGGTTCGCTGCGCCCACTGGTGGATACCGCGCTGGCCCACGACAACGGTGTGTTCGTGCTGGCGCTGACCTCCAACCCGGAGGGCGGCGCGGTCCAGCGCGCGGTGGGCCCGGACGGCCGGACCGTGGCCCAGACGATCGTTGACGAGGTCGCGGCGGTCAACTCCACGGCGATTGCGACCGGGTCGCCGATGGGGTCGGTCGGGGTGGTGGTGGGCGCCACCGTCGGGCAGACCGGTCACGACCTGTCCCGGCTCGCCGGACCGATCCTGGCCCCGGGACTGGGCGCACAGGGTGCCTCCGCGGCCGACCTGCGCGCCGTGTTCGGCGAGCAACTGGACAGTGTGGTGCCCAGCATCTCGCGAGGCGTGCTGCGGGCCGGCCCCGGCCGTTCGAGCCTGCGGGCGGCCGTCGAGAGTTCGCTCACCGAACTCCGCACGGCGCTGGCGGTGCCCGCCGG
>DATCWR010000469.1:0-12606 GCA_036566245.1 Mycobacteriales bacterium
GCCCGGGCCCGTCCGTCGTCCACATCGGCCCGTCCGTCGTCCATCCTGACCGGGGGCGGTGACAAGCCACAGCCGGTCGAGCAGGGGTACTCGACCCAGTCGGTGGGTTCGGGTGGCCCCGGGGACGAGGCCGGTTCGAGCGACGGGGATGTCGCCGGATCTGGTGGGTCGGGGGAGTCGTACGACCAGCCTGGGCCACTGCTACCGGCCACCAGCAGACCGGCGGCCAGCCCGTATGGTCCAGATGAGGTGACCGTCGGCTGGACCGGCCGCGTCCGGTACCTGGTGGACCAGATCCAGGCCCGGTTCCCGATGCCCGACTGCAACGGGGAGGCCGAGGGCGACACGTCGGGGCACGTGACCGGAAGCGACCACTACAGCGGAAACGCCGCCGACTGCTTCGCCGCCGTACCGGGCACCATCGCCACCGGGTCGGCCAGGCAGCTCGGCGACGCGGTGGCCGACTGGGTGGTTCGCAACGCCGCGGCACTGAGGGTCAGGTACGTGATCTGGTACGCGCGGATCTACGACATGGAGACCAGCGACCCGTCCTGGCAGCCCTACTGCAACATCGCGCAGTTGTCGGAGACCGAGTGCGCCAACCCGACCCCCGGCGACGTGGCCACCAACCAGCACTACGACCACGTGCACATCTCCGTGTCGCACTGACCGCGGCCGGTGCGGCAGCAGCAGAATGCCGCCGGCTCAGGGTGCGGACAGTGCGCCCAACGCCATCCGGTGCAGCAGCGCGGCCATGTCGGTCCGGTTCAGACCGGCGGCGCTGTGCGGGGTGGAGTTGATCAGTCCGAACAGCGCGTGCGCGGCGGCCCGGGCCTCGGCCTCCCCGATCGGTGGCCGAGCCCGGCGGATCACCGCCACCCACTCCTCCACGTACAACCGCTGGAGTTGGCGGACGCGGTGCCGTTCGGCCACGGGCAGGTTGCCCAGGTCCCGGTCGTGCACGGTGATCAACGCCGGGTTGGACAGTGCGAACTCGACGTGCCAGCGCACCAGTGCGTCCAGCGCCCGGGCCGGGTCGGGCTCCTCGGCCACCCGCCGGCTGCCCTCGCGCAGCAGTTCCTCGCTGATCGCGACCAACATCTCGGCCAGCATCGCGTCCTTGCTGGCGAAGTGCCGGTAGACGCCCGGCCCGGAGATGCCGGCGGCGGCGCCGATGTCGTCCACCCCCACCCCGTGGAAGCCGCGCTGGGCGAACAACTCGGCGGCCGCCCGCAGCAGGGCCTCCCGCCGGGGCGGAGTGGCCGCCAGACGTCGGGTCATGGTCACCAGGGTAGACGCCGCGGTTAACGTTTGTTAACCTGCGGCACGTAGTTAACGGACGTTCACCCGAGAATCCGGGGGAACCAGCGGTGAGCCAGCAATGAGCCAGATCGCACCAGGCGCCACCAGGACCGGCCACCCCGGCATGGCCCACGCGCCAGCCCCGGTGCTGTCCAGCAGGGCGGACAGCACCGACGAGGCGTTCGTCCGCAACACTGCCGCGCACCAGGCCCTGGTCGCCGAACTTCGGGAACGGTTGGCCACCGCCGCCCGGGGCGGGTCGGAACGGGCCCGGGCCCGGCACCTGTCCCGAGGCAAACTGCTGCCCCGGGACCGGGTGGACACCCTGGTGGACCCCGGCTCCCCGTTCCTGGAACTGTCCCCGCTGGCCGCCGAGGGCATGTACAACGGGGACGCGCCGGCCGCCGGGATCATCACCGGCGTCGGCCGGATCGCCGGGCGCGAGTGCGTCATCGTGGCCAACGACGCCACCGTCAAGGGCGGCACCTACTACCCGATGACGGTGAAGAAGCACCTGCGCGCCCAGGAGGTGGCGCTGCACAACAACCTGCCCTGCGTGTATCTGGTCGACTCCGGCGGGGCGTTCCTGCCGATGCAGGACGAGGTCTTCCCCGACCGTGAGCACTTCGGTCGGATCTTCTACAACCAGGCCACCATGTCGGCCCGGGGCATCGCCCAGATCGCCGCCGTGCTCGGCTCGTGCACGGCCGGCGGTGCCTACGTACCGGCGATGAGCGACGAGGCGGTGATCGTCCGCAACCAGGGCACCATCTTCCTGGGCGGGCCACCGCTGGTGAAGGCCGCCACCGGCGAGGTGGTCACCCCCGAGGACCTGGGCGGCGGTGACCTGCACTCCAGGGTGTCCGGGGTCACCGACCACCTTGCCGACGACGACACGCACGCGCTGGGCATCGTGCGCACCATCGTCGGCACCCTGGCCCCCCGTCCGCCCCGGCCCTGGGAGGTGCTGCCCGCCGAGGAACCGGTGCTGGACCCGGCCGAGCTCTACGGGGTGGTGCCGGCCGACACCCGCACGCCCTACGACGTGCGCGAGGTCATCGGCCGGATCGTGGACGGCAGCCGGTTCGCCGAGTTCAAGGCGTCCTACGGGCCCACCCTGGTCACCGGGTTCGCCCGACTGCACGGCCACCCGGTCGGCATCGTGGCGAACAACGGCATCCTGTTCAGCGAGTCGGCGGTCAAGGGCGCCCACTTCGTCCAACTGTGTGACCAGCGCCAGATCCCGTTGGTGTTCCTCCAGAACATCAGCGGCTTCATGGTGGGACGCGAGTACGAGGCCGGTGGTATCGCCAAGCACGGCGCCAAGATGGTCACCGCGGTCGCCTGCGCCCGGGTGCCCAAGCTGACCGTGGTGATCGGTGGCTCGTTCGGCGCGGGCAACTACAGCATGTGTGGCCGGGCGTACTCGCCCCGCTTCCTGTGGATGTGGCCCAACGCCCGGATCAGCGTGATGGGCGGGGAACAGGCCGCCTCGGTGTTGGCCACGGTGCGCCGGGACCAACTCGCCGCCCGCGGTGAGGAGTGGCCGGCCCAGGCCGAGCAGGAGTTCACCCAACCGATCCGGGACCAGTACGAGCGGCAGGGCAACCCCTACTACGCCACCGCCCGGCTGTGGGACGACGGGATCATCGATCCGATGCAGACCCGTACCGTGCTGGGCCTGGCCCTGTCGGCCTGTGCCAACGCCCCACTCGAACCGGTGTCCTACGGCGTTTTCCGGATGTGAGGCGGGGATGTTCGACTCGGTACTGATCGCCAACCGCGGTGAGATCGCGGTCCGGGTCATCCGTACCCTGCGGCGGCTGGGTGTCCGGTCCGTCGCGGTGTACACCGACGCCGACGCGACCGGTCGGCACGTGGCCGAGGCCGACCTTGCGGTCTGCCTGGGAGATGACCGCGGATACCTCGACATCGACCGGATCCTGGACGCGGCCGCCCGCAGCGGTGCCGACGCGATACACCCCGGATACGGCTTCCTGGCCGAGAACGCCGCGTTCGCCGCCGCCTGTGAACGGGCCGGTCTGGTGTTCGTCGGGCCTCCGGCCTCGGCCATCGAGGCGATGGGCGACAAGATCCGGGCCAAACAGACGGTGGAGAGGGCCGGTGTGCCGGTGGTTCCGGGCCGGCACGAACCAGGAATGTCCGACCAGGACATCGCCCGGGCCGCGGTCGAGACCGGTTTCCCGGTCCTGCTCAAGCCGTCGGCCGGTGGCGGGGGAAAGGGCATGCGTCTGGTCCGCTCGGCAGACGAACTGGCCGACCAGATCGCCGCGGCCCGCCGGGAGGCCCGGGTCGGGTTCGGCGACGACACCCTGCTGGTCGAGCGGTACGTGACCACCCCTCGGCACATCGAGGTGCAGGTGTTCGCTGACCAGCACGGACACGTTCTGCACCTGGGCGAACGTGAGTGCAGCCTGCAACGCCGGCACCAGAAGATCGTCGAGGAGTCGCCGTCCCCGCTGCTGGACGAACCGGTCCGGGCCCGGATGGGCGCCGCGGCGGTGCAGGCGGCCCGGTCGGTGGGTTACGTCGGTGCCGGCACGGTCGAGTTCGTCGTCCCGGGTACTCCCGAGGCCGCCGGGGAGTTCTTCTTCATGGAGATGAACACCCGGCTCCAGGTCGAACACCCGGTCACCGAACTGGTCACCGGCCTGGACCTGGTGGAACTTCAACTGCGGGTGGCCGCGGGTGAACCTCTGCCGTTCACCCAGTCCGATGTGCGGGTGCGCGGTCACGCGGTGGAGGCGCGGGTCTACGCCGAGGACCCGGCGCGCGGCTTCCTGCCCACCGGCGGCCAGGTGCTGGCACTGTCCGAACCTGACGGTACGCACGTGCGGGTCGACTCCGCACTCGCCCCGGGCCTGCTGGTGGGCAGTCGATACGACCCGATGCTGGCCAAGATCGCCGCGTGGGGTGAGGACCGGGCCACCGCGCTGCGCCGGCTGGACTCGGCACTGGCTCGGACCGTCCTGCTGGGACTGACCACGAACGTCGCGTTCCTGCGCGCACTGCTGGCCGACCCGGACGTGGCCGCCGGCCGACTCGACACCGGCCTGGTCGAACGTCGGGTGGCCGAGCTGACCGGGGCGCCGGTACCCGACGACGTGCTGGCCGCGGTGGCACTGGCCCGGCTGCTCGACACCGAACCGACCGGACCGGTGTCAGACCCGTTCGACCGGGCCGACGGCTGGCGGTTGGGCGAACCGGCCTGGACCCGGTGGCGGTTGCACCCGGTGGGCGGTCAGCCGGTCGAGGTGCGGGTGTGCGGCCGGGCCGACGATGCCCTGGTCGCCGTGGGCGACGCGGGTGGCGACGCGAGCCCTGAAGCGGAGCGGACGGGCGGCGATGTCGGCGCGGTGCCCGCCTCGGCCCGCCGCGACGGCGACTGGTTGGTGGTCACCCACGGCGGGGTCACCCGCCGATACGTGTGTGTGGCCGACGGGGAACTGACCTGGCTGGGGCGGGACGGCCGCGCCTTCGCCGTCCGCGACGAGGTTCGGCACAGCACCACAGGCGGTGGCGAGAAGGCCGTGGGCGGACCGGTCCGCTCGCCCATGCCCGGCACGGTGACCATGGTCAAGGTCGCCCGGGGTGACCGGGTGGTCGCCGGCCAACCGTTGTGCGTGGTGGAGGCGATGAAGATGGAACACGTGGTCACCGCACCGGTTGACGGCGTGGTCACCGAACTGTCCGTCCACACCGGATCGCAGGTGCGGTTGGACGAACCGCTCGCACTCGTCACACCCGAGGAGGGAGAGGCGTGACCAGCATCGTGCCGGCGCCCATGCGGGTGCCGATGGACGTGCCACGCACCGGCCTGCCCGAGCAGGTCACCATCTGGGAGGTGGGCCCGCGCGACGGGCTACAGAACGAGTCGACCGTGCTGCCGGTACAGGTCCGGGCCGCGTTCGTCGGCCGGTTGGCAGCCGCCGGCCTGAGGGTGATCGAGACCACCAGCTTCGTGCATCCGCGCTGGGTGCCGCAACTGGCCGACGCCGAGGCGCTGATGGACACCGTGCAGCCGGTCGAGGGCGTGCGCTACCCGGTGCTGGTGCCCAACGAACGGGGCCTGGACCGGGCACTGGAACACCGGGTCGCCGACGTCGCGGTGTTCGGCAGCGCCACCGAGTCGTTCGCCCGACGGAACCTCAACCGCACCATGGCCGAGTCGATGGACATGTTCGCCCCGGTGGTCGCCCGGGCCCGCGACGCCGGGGTACGGGTGCGCGGGTACCTGTCGATGTGTTTCGGTGACCCGTGGGAGGGACCGGTGCCGATCGGTCAGGTGGTCGACGCCGGCCAGCGGCTGCTCGACCTGGGCTGCACCCAACTGAGCCTCGGCGACACCATCGGCGTGGGCACGCCCGGACACGTGGTCGCGCTGGTGGACGCCTTCGCCCGGGCCGGGGTGGGTGTCGACCGACTGGCCGTGCACTTCCACGACACCTACGGCCAGGCACTGGCGAACACGTTGGCCGCGCTCGGCTGCGGGATCAGCACGGTGGATGCGTCCGCCGGAGGGTTGGGTGGCTGCCCCTACGCGGAGAGTGCGACCGGGAACCTGGCCACCGAGGACCTGGTCTGGATGCTCGACGGGTTGGGTGTGTCAACCGGCGTGAACCTGAACGAGCTCGTGCGTACCAGCGTCTGGCTGGCCGACCAACTCGGCCGTCCCAGCCCCTCCCGGGTGGTGCAGGCGCTGGCCGGGCGGGTAACCGACACCACCGAGAGGTGACCATGCTCGACTACCGGCTCGACGAGGAGCACGAGGCGCTGCGTGCCACGGTGGCCCAGTTCGCCAACGAGGTGGTGGCACCGGTGATCGGCGACCACTACGAGCGGGACGAGTTCCCCTACGACATCGTCCGGCAGATGGGGAAGATGGGGCTGTTCGGTCTGCCGTTCCCCGAGCAGTACGGCGGGATGGGCGGCGACTACTTCGCGCTGTGTCTGGCCCTGGAGGAACTGGCCCGGGTGGACTCGTCGGTGGCGATCACCCTGGAGGCCGGTGTCAGCCTGGGCGCCATGCCCATCTACCGGTTCGGCACCGAGGAGCAGAAGCGCAGCCTGCTGCCCCGGTTGACCTCCGGGCAGGCCCTCGGCGCCTTCGGACTCACCGAGCCGGGTGCCGGGTCGGACGCCGGATCCACCCGTACCACCGCACGGCTGGAGGACGGTCAGTGGGTGATCAACGGCAGCAAGGCGTTCATCACCAACTCCGGCACCGACATGACCGACCTGGTGACCGTCACCGCGGTCACCGGTGAGTTGCCCGGCGGGCGCAGGGAGATCTCCTCGATCGTCGTACCCTCGGGCACTCCCGGTTTCACCGCGTCCAGGAAGTACTCCAAGGTGGGTTGGAACGCCTCGGACACCAGGGAACTGTCCTTTTCCGACTGTCGGGTACCCGAGGAGAACCTGCTGGGTGAACGCGGACGCGGTTACGCCCAGTTCCTGTCCATTCTGGACGAGGGCCGGATCGCCATCGCCGCACTGGCCGTCGGCCTGGCCCAGGGATGCGTGGACGAGTCGGTGCGCTACGCCCGGGAACGCCAGGCGTTCGGGCAGGCCATCGGCCGGTACCAGGCCATCGCGTTCAAGATCGCCGACATGGAGGTGCGGGCGCACACCGCCCGGCTGGCCTACTACCGGGCCGCGGAGAAGATGCTGCGCGGAGAACCGTTCAAACGCGAGGCCGCGATCGCCAAGCTCTACAGTTCGGAGGCCGCGGTCACCAACGCCCGGGAGGCCACCCAGGTGCACGGTGGCTACGGGTTCATGAACGAGTTCCCGGTGGCCCGGATGTGGCGGGACAGCAAGATCCTGGAGATCGGCGAGGGCACCTCGGAGGTGCAGCGGATGCTGATCGCCCGGGACCTGCTCGGCCTGTGAACCCGTTGGGGCACCAACAGACCTGACAGCCGACCCGGCCGGCGGGAAGACGCACCGGCGGCTCCGGCGTGCGGTTGGGGCCTGCGCCGTCTTCGGTCGGACGGTGGTCTGGTGACGATGCGGTGTGTAACACTTCCTTCTCGTACCGTGCACGACGAGATTGTGCCCTGGTTCTGGACGGCGACGGTCGCGCGAAGGAGCGCCGATGTACGACTCGTTCGCCGCGCCGACCCCGTTGACCGGACCGCATCCGATGTCCCGCCGCCGGGCGTTACTGCACTGGATGGGTGGGGCGACCGCGCAGGCCCGGGTGTTGGTGCTTACCGACGGTGCCTGTCGGGTGGTCCGACGCGGCGAACGGTTGCCGTTACGGGACGCGTTCCACGGTTCGGTTCGCGGCATATACCACGTCGACGAGGACGGACACACCGCCGACCTGGACTGCGAGCTACCCAGCCGGGACGGCGATCCACCGTTCCAGGCCAGGCTGCGGATGCTGTGGTGGGTGCACGACGTGGAGCAGGTGGTGCAGGCCAGGGTTGGTGACGTCAGGCATGCGGTGGAACCCATCCTGGAGGCGTACCTGGGTCGGATCACCCGCGAACACCCGGTGACCGAACTGGCCACCGCCGAGGACCGGGTCCGCCGGGAACTGGCCGGGGACCTGCCCCTGGACATCGGCCTGACCGTCCGGTCACTGGCGGTGATCCTGCGGGTGGACCGGGCCCGGGTGGACCCCGCACCGGCGCGCGTTGACGACCCGTTGGCCCAGGTTCGCCACGACATCCTGGTCGAGCAGGAACGAGGCAGGCTGGCGTTACTGCGGGCACGCAACGAGGTCGCCGCCTGGCAGGTCCGGCTGGCCTTCTACCAGAACGTGGTCGAGTCGGGGATACCCGCACTGCTGGCGTTACGGCTGATGGTGGACCCGTCCTCGGCGACCGAGGTGGCCGGGCATCTGGTGGCCGGGCACGACGGCGCGGACCGACCGTGGCCGGCCTGGTCCGACCCTGACGCGGTGGTGGGTGGACCCGGCGCGGGCGACGACCCTGGCCGCCAGATCACCGGGGTCGACCAGATCGACCAGATCGACCCTGCCGACCACCACCTGTCCCGACCCGACCAGGCGACCGACCACTGAGCAGAGTCATCCCGCGGTCGGTCGCCCGGGCGGCCTCATTCGGAGATGGCGAACCCGACCGGCCGGTGGTCTGCCTCGGCGATTTCCACGTAGCCCACCGACGAGGACGGAACGATCACCCGCCGCCCCTTCACGTCGACCAGGACAAGGGCTCCGTCCCGGTTCTGTAGCGCCGCGGTGACGGCCTGTTCGACCTCGTCCTGGGTCTGGGAACTGTCCAGCACGATCTCCCGCGGCGTGCGCAGCACACCGATCTTTACCTCCACCGGCGGTTGCCTCCTGTCGTTGAGCGGACTGCTGCGAGGCTAACGGAGATCATCGCTGCGGGAGCACTCCGCCCTGAGTGAACACGCGAGCACCCGCCGGCGCAGCCGGTCGTCCGGTCACCGCCCGCGGGTGGCACGGCACGGTCAGCCCTGTAGCGGGAAGCTGGAGATTCCGCGCCATACCAGTGCCTCCAGCAGGCGCACCGCCTCGGGCATGGGTACCGCCCGGTCGGTGTCGAGCCAGTACCGGGCCGCCACCTCGGACACGCCGGTCAGACCCATCGACAGCAGCTCCGCCTGCGGGCGAGGCAGACCGGTGTCGGCCACGATCGTGTCCGCGATCGCCTCCATGCACTCCCGCGAGGTGCGTTCCATCCGCTCCCGCACGGCCGGATCGTTACGCAGGTCCGACTCGAAGACGAGACGGAACGCCTCCCCCTCGCCATCGACGAACTCGAAGTAGGCGCTGATCGCGTTGTGCACCCGAACCTTGTTGTCGGTGGTGACAGCCATAGCGTCACGGACCCGTTGCACCAGTCCCTCGGCGTGGGTTTCGAGCAACGCCAGGTAGAGGTCGAGTTTGCCGGGAAAGTGCTGGTAGAGGACTGGCTTCGACACGCCCGCCCGCTCGGCGATGTCGTCCATCGCCGCCGCGTGGTAGCCGTGTGCGACGAAGACCTGCTGGGCGGCCTTGAGCAACTGCTTACGCCGTGCCGGACGGGGCATCCGGGAGCCCCGCGTCGACGAGGGCGTCTCCGCAGGTGTCATGGACATGCCGCCTCCCACCCCCGACCCACCAGTCAGTGACCCGACCCGGTGTGTGTGCACCTGGCCCGACCGGGTGGATGTGACCGGCACATCCACGCCGAGGGCGAACCATACTTGACCCGAGATCAGTGTGCGCTCAGCGCCACTCCTCCTCGTCCAGCGGCACCTCCCGCTCCTGTTCGACGGCGTCGGCCGGGTTCACCTCCCAGCCCCGCCGACGCGGCACGGTCACCTGGACGATGTCCGGGACGACCTCGGCCCGCTGTTCGGCAGCGTCCTCGGCGGGAGTCTCCCAGGGGGTCTCGCTCATGACTACCTCCATGCGATGGTCGGCCAAGACGGTGTCGAGGGATCGGTGCGGACGGCGGTCGCCATTGTGCCCGGCCCGGGCACGTCACGGGCGATCCTGGCCCGGCAGGTCGCGTGCACCCGCGTGCACCCGTGCGTTCGCGTTCATCCCCGACCGGTACCTGGGCCGGGAGTCGCCCCCGGTGGTTCGGCGCCACCGGCCAGCACCCCGGCGAACAGGTCGCCGTGCCGGCGCACCCGGTCCAGCACCTGCGGTGCGGTGTGTGCCAGTGGGGGGCCGGACACCACCTCGTCCCAGCGCAGCGGGGTGGACACGGTGGGGCTGTCCTGGGCGCGCAGCGAGTAGGGCGCCACCGTGGTCTTGGCCGCGTTGTTCTGACTCCAGTCGATGAGTACCCGACCGGCGCGCAGACTCCTGGCCATCCGGGACACCACCAGGTCCGGGTGGGCGCGTTCCAACCGGACCGCCAGCTCCCTGGCGTAGGCGGACGCCTGCCGGGGGTCGACCTCACCCACCGGCGCGTACAGCTGTAGGCCCTTTCGCCCACTGGTCTTCGGGTAGCCGGCCAGCCCGTCGGCGTCGAGCAGTTCGCGCAGCAGGACGGCCACCTGGCAACACTCGGCGATGGTGGCCGGTGCCCCCGGGTCGAGATCGAAGACGATCTGGCCGGCGCCGCACACCGAGTCGTCCGGCCCCACCGTCCACTGCGGGGTGTGTAGTTCGATCGCGGCCAGGTTGGCCACCCAGACCAGGGTGGGCAGGTTGTCGCAGACCAGGTAGTCGATCTCGTCGCGGTCCCGGGTGCTGCCCGGTACCGGCAGCCGCACCGTGCGCACCCACTCGGGCGCGTGTGATGGCGCGTTCTTCTCGAAGAACGACTGTGCCGCGACCCCGTTGGGATACCGCCGCAGGGTCAGCGGCCGACCGGCCAGGTGGGGCAGCATCGCCGGGGCGATCCGGGTGTAGTAGTCGATGACCTCGGCCTTGGTCACCCCGACGTCGGGGTACAGCACCTTGTCGAGGTTGGACAGGCGCAGGCGGTGGCCGTCCACCTCCACGGTGACCGGCAGGGCCTCAGGCACGGTGCACCTCCCGTGGTTCGGTTCCCTCGGCCAGTCCCTGGTAGCTGGCGTGGCGGACCAGGCCCCGTCGGGTCCATCCCCCGAACGCCACCCGGGCCACCAGTTTCGGCTCGCACCACACCACGTCGTGCCGGTGTTCGGCCGGGACCAGATCGTCGAACGGTGACCCGGTCCGGCGCAGTGGTGCCAGCCGCACCAGCAGGTCCCGCAGCGCCTCGGTGTCGAAACCGGTCTCGACCTGGCCGGCGTAGCACAACCGCATCCGGTCGTGGTACCCGAGCAGTAGCGCGCCGATACCGGCGGCCCGTTCGCCCCGTCCCCACCGCCAGCCGCCGAGCACGAAGTCCTGCTCCCGGGTGAACGGCACGTTCACCCATTCGGTGGCACGGACACCGTCCTGGTACGGGGCGTCCAGCCGTTTGGCCACCACCCCGTCCAGGCCGAACTCGCGGGCCGCGGCCATGGTGGCCTCGCCGTCGTCGAAGGCCGGTGGCACGGTCCAGAACGGATCGTCCAGGCGTAGTCGTTCCAGCGTGGCCCGGCGTTCCCGGTAGGGGCGCGGGCGCAGGTCCACCCCGTAGAGGCGCACCACGTCGAAGGCCAGATAGGTCACCGGCGCCGACCGTTCCTCCAGGGCCTGGGCCGAGGGGCGGCCGTTGACGAACGACACGACCTCTCCGTCGAGCAGTGCGTCGCGCACCACCCCGGCCAGGCCGGTCAACTCGGGGTAGACCGTGGTGAGGTCCTCGCCGAGTTGTCCGGTCACCACCAGGCCGCCGGGTACCTCGGGGCCGACGTCGACCAGGGCGCGGACCCCGCCCCAGTCCAGTTCGTAGGCCCAACCCGGACCGCTCGGCAGTGGCCCGGTGGTGGCGAGCATGGGCTTCACCTGGCACACCTTCCCGTACCCGGCCGTTTCTCACGCGCGATCGGGCCTCGGACACGCTGGCGGCCGGGCCGGGTACACGTCACGCTGGAGGTGACCGGTACGGCCACGATGGAGGGGGCTGGGCGGATGCGCGCGATCTGGAAGGGGGCGATCTCCTTCGGGTTGGTCAACATCCCGGTTCGTCTGTACACGGCCACCGAGGAACGCGGTGTGACGTTCCACCAGGTACACCGCACCGACGGCGCCAGGATCCGTTACCGACGGGTCTGCCAGGCCGACGGTGACGAGGTGTCCTACGCCGACATCGCCAAGGGCTACGAGCTGCCCACCGGCGAGGTCGTGGTGCTCTCCGACGAGGACTTCGCCGAACTGCCGTTGTCCAGCAGCCGGCTGGTTGAGGTGCTGGAGTTCGTGCCGTTGGAGCAGGTTGATCCCATCTACTTCTCAAAGAGTTACTACCTCGAACCAGACAAACAAGGCACGAAGCCGTACATCCTGCTCCGGGACGCCCTGGAGCGTTCCGAGATGGTGGCGCTGGTCAAGGTCGCCATCCGCACCCGTGAGGCACTGGCCACGCTGCGCACCCGGGAGGGGGTACTGGTGCTGGCCACCATGGTCTGGCCCGACGAGGTACGCGCCCCGGACTTCGCCTTTCTGGACGAGGACGTCTCACCCCGACCACAGGAACTGTCCATGGCCTCCTCACTGATCGACAGTATGGCCGGAGACTTCGACCCGTCCCAGTACCACGATCACTACCGGGAGGCACTCCAGGAGATGATCGAGGCCAAGATCGCCGGCCGCGAGGTGGTCGAACCCGAGCGGGAACTCGCTCCGCCCACCGAGCGCGCGGTCGACCTGATGGCAGCGCTCCGGCGCAGTGTCGAGGAGGCCAAGCGCCGTCGCGGTGAGCAGCCGGCCGAACAGCCGGCGGC
>DATCWR010000034.1:0-2502 GCA_036566245.1 Mycobacteriales bacterium
CTGGGGTAGGGGCCGGTGTGCCGGGTCAGCCCATCGGGGCGTGCGCGTCGCGGTTGTCGATCCACCAGCGGGCGGTGGACCGCCGGCCGTAGGCCACTGCGGTCTGGAGGACGGCCAGCGTTTCGTCCGCGCTGGTGTACCGGCCGGACCGGTCGCTGATGGTGTTGATGTAGTTGATGCCGAGCGGGTCGGACCACTGGCTGCGCAGCGTGTACACCACGCCCCTGCGGGTGTTGTGGACGGTCAGTGCCTGGTCGATTCGGGTGGCGCGCAGATCCTCGGCCCAGGCGATCTGCTTGGGGGAACCGGTCAGCTCGGGGAGCCGCAGGGCGGCGATGATCCGCTGCTTCTCCCGGTCGGTGTCGATCTGGGTCACCGTGGCCTCCTTGGCGGGGTGGATGTGGCGGAGCAGGGATGCGGCGTCGATGACCCACCGGCCGGCGACCTTGGTGGCGGTGATGACGCCGGTGCGGCACCAGCGGCGGATGGTGCCGGCGGTCCGGTTGGCCTGTGTGGCTGCGGTGGTGGTGGTCATCTCGCCCTCCCTGCTCTCTCTGTGCCACTACTTTACAGCGCGACGCTGTAAAGTCAAGGGGAATCGTCAACAGGCCGCGACCGGGCGTACCCTCGCCGTCACATCCCGTCGCAGGGACGCCGGCCCAGCGGTGGCCACCAACGGGCCGGCACGCGGCGGGTCGAACTCCTGCGGCGGAGGTGTCCCATGGACGGCATCGGCGCGCGCGTGCGCGCAGTCAGAAAAGCCAAGGGCCTGACCCTGGAAGCAGTAGCCGGCCTCGCCGGCATCTCCAGGTCAGCACTGTGGGCGTACGAAACCGGCGACCGCGACCTACACCGGATGAACACGATCGACGCGCTCGCCGAGGCGCTCAGCGTCTCCCGAGCCTGGTTGCTGGGCCAGCCCGACTCACCCGACACGGCCGCCGGCAGCGCCGCCTACGCCCACGCCGAGCGGATCCGTCTCGCCCTGGTGCGCTGCGAACTGGGCACCGGCACGGTCGAACCGCGTCCGCTGGCACTGTGTGTGGAACAGGCGGACCGGGCACACGACACCCACCTAGCCGGCGACGTCATCGGCGCCGCCCGCATCGTTCCCGACGTGCTCACCGACCTGCACACCTGGGCCACCACCGGCACCGAGGAAGAGCAGCTCGCCGCGTCCCGCGCGTTCGTCATCGCCTGCGCGGCGGCGTGCTCCACCGCGAAGTGGCTCGGGTTCCTCGACCTCTCGTGGACCGCTGCCGTGCTGGGCAGGCAGGCCGCCGCGCGGACCGACGACCCAGTGCACGTCGGCCTGGCCGACTTCTACGCCTCCCACGCCCTCGCCCCATACGCGGACGCCCTGGCCAACACGCTGGCCGCGGTCGGTCGACTCCAACCCCACGTCGGCGACAACCTGTCGGCCATGCAGGTCTACGGGATGCTGCACCAGATGGCCGCGTTCGGCGCGGCAGTGGTCGGCCGGACCGACGACGTAGCCGCACACCTTGGCGAGGCCGAGGACCTGGCCCGGCGCACCGGCGACCGTACCGACTTCGGGCTGTTCTTCGGCCCGACGAACCTGGGGATCTGGCGGGTGTCGATCGCAGTCGAACAGGGTGAGGGCGGCCGGGCGGCGGAGATCGCCCGCAAGATCGACATCCGCCCGATGCCCTCGGCCGGTCGGCACGCCAACTTCTACATGGACCTGGGACGCGGGTTCGCCCAGGAACACCGCGACGAACAGGCGCTGAACGCGTTCCTGACCGCCGAGCGGTTCTCACCGGAACGGACGGCCAGGAATCCGTTGGTCAGGTCGGCGACGGAGCAGATCATCAACAGGGCGACCCGGTCCGCTGTGTCGTCGCCGCTGAGGGCGTTCGCGCACAGGATGGGCGCCCTGCCGTAGTCCGATCGGGGGACATGGCCGGATTTCCACGTTCTGTGGAAACTGCCTCGGCGGGCCGTCCGATCATCCTTCCATCACGTACCGCACCGACGCGGTGACGGAGGGATGATCATGCTGTTCGAGGAAGAGGACTACCGGACGGCCGTGGAACGGGCCGGTGTGCGGGAGCTGCCGGACGACGGCCGGCCGGCCATCGCCGAGGCGACCGCCCCGGTGCTGGGACCGCCCGACACCACGTACGCCACCCTCCTGGCCGAGGCCGACCGGCAGGCCGGCCGACCGCTGCCCCCCCACGTGGCCTCCGGTCACTGGGTGGACAACGACCCGCCCGGATGCCCCCGGCGACCGCCGCCGAACTGCTGGCCATCATCGGCATCCTCGCCCTGATCGGCTCGCTGATCGGCTCCACCCTCGTCGGCGCGGCGACCCGCCCGCCACGGTCGGAGCGCCACTCGCCGCGCACCCTGGGCGGCAGGCACCGGGCGGTGGCACGGTGACCGCGCCGAAGCCGTCGCCGTACCTGGTGCTCGACGTCGAGTGCGACATGTGCCGCTGTGTGCTCACGGCGCATGGCGAGGATGCGACCCGGCTCCGCG
>DATCWR010000054.1:0-3625 GCA_036566245.1 Mycobacteriales bacterium
CCCGCCGCGGCGGGGGCCCCGCGGACCGCTCCCCCGAGGGGGGTGGTGGAGGTGTGGAAGCGTGCCCACGACGTGCGGTGCCGTCGGGGTGAGGCGGTGGCGGCACCCGACGACGCGGCTGCGGTCTCGGTTCGGGGCCCGGTCGGGGGTCCGGACGTGCCGTCCACCGATCATCCGGCGGCGCGGGTTGTCGCGGGTCACGGTACGGGCCGGTTCGGGGGTCTGGTCGGGGCCGGGAGTCTGGGTGGGGCCCGGTGCGTGGGTCGCGAAAGTCCGTGCGGGCATCCTGGCGCGGCGCCGCCATCCCGGGGCGACGGGAGAAGCCTGAATCACCTGGGTCACCGGGACGGCCGGGTTCACCGGGACGGCCGGGTTCGCCCGGACGACCGAACCGGCCCGATCCGGGATCGAGCCGGGGCTGTGATCCGGTCCGGTACGGCGGTGGCGGCTGCCCCGATCCCGGCCTCCCGGGCCCGGGTGGCCGTTGGGCTGGCAACGGGGGTGATTCACCGTGGGGGTTGCGGTCCCGGTAGCCACGCCCACCGTCGGGCGGGTCGTAACCGGTCGAGCGCACCATCTCCGAGGCAGACCTCGGCGCCTCGTGCTCGTCCGGCGACTCGTCCGGAAGAGGACGTCGGTGGCGTCCCATCGCGTACCGTCCAACCCGTCAGGGCGCCCGAGTGGGGTTCGTCGGGCGCCGGCGGCACCTGTCAACAGGCCAGCCTGCCACGGCCGCCGGCTCAGGTTGTCGCGACGTCGACCATCCCCCGACCAGACCCTGACCTGTTCACATCGTGCCGCATCGTGTCGGCACGAGGGTACGTGCCGACCGGACCCGATGTGACCTAGGCTCTGCTGAATGACCACCCAACCAGGCCAGGAGGTGGGGTTGGACTTCGCCCGCGAGTGGGTGGAGTTCGTCGATCCCGCCGACTCCGAACACCTCGTCCGCGCCGACCTGACCTGGCTGTGCTCGCGGTGGGCCTGTGTGTTCGGCCGTGGCTGTCAGGGCATCGTGCCCGGGCGCGGCAACGACGGATGTTGCAGCCACGGCGCGTTCTTCACCGACACCGCCGACGAGAAGCGGGTCCGGCGGGCCGCCGCCGAACTGGACCCGACGGTCTGGCAGTTCGCCGGGGCGGCCCGACGGGGTCTGGTGGCACGGGACAGCGTCGGCGACGACCACAACCGGCGTCGCACCCGGACCGTGGACGGCGCCTGCATCTTCCTGAACCGGCCCGGGTTCGCCGGCGGCGAGGGGTGTGCCCTGCACGCGCTGGCACTGCGCACCGGCCGACACCCGCTGGAGACCAAGCCTGACGTGTGCTGGCAACTGCCGATCCGCCGGGAACAGGACTGGGTGGACCGGACCGACGGAACCCGGGTGCTGGTGAGCACGATCACCGAGTTCGACCGTCGGAGTTGGGGCGAGGGTGGGCACGACCTGCACTGGTGGTGCACCTCCTCGCCCGACGCGCACGTGGGTGGGGAACCGCTGTTCGAGTCGTACCGTGCCGAGTTGACCGCGCTGGTGGGCGAACCGGCATACACCGAACTGGCCCGGCTGTGTCGGGCGCGCCTGACCGGCGGTCTGGTCGCGCCGCACCCCGCGGACGTCGCCGCCCGGCAGGATCAGACGTCGAACCGTTGACATCCTCCCCGCCTTGGAGGGCGGGGATTCCTTCCGCGTCACGGGGGTAGCGTGGCGCCTGGGTGGGGTACTGCTTCTCAGCACGGTGCCGGCACGGGTGCCGGTCTTACCTGCGCCCGACAGTCGTTAGCCTGCCCGCCTGCCCGGTGGCCAGGATGTTGCCTGCGGCGTTGATATCGCAGTCGTCGACCGTCCCACACGGAAACGGGCCTTCGCTCCGGCCTGAAGGCCGGAGCACTAACCCGCAACCCGGTAGCCGAGCCCCCGCACGGTCAGCAGGAGACGCGGTGTTCCCGGGTCCACCTCGATCTTGGCGCGCAGCCGTTTCACGTGCACGTCCAGGGTCTTGGTGTCCCCGACGTAGTCGGCGCCCCAGACCCGGTCGATGAGTTGGGCCCGGGTGAGCACCCGCCCCGCGTTGCGCAGCAGGATCTCCAGCAGGTCGAACTCCTTGAGGGGCAGCCGCACCACCTCGCCGCGCACGGTCACCACGTGCCGGTCGGTGTCCATGCGCACCGGACCGACCTCCAGCACGGCCGTCTCCGGTTCGACCGGTTCACCCCGCCGGCGCAGTACGGCGCGGATGCGGGCCACCAGTTCACGCGAGGAGAACGGCTTGGTCACGTAGTCGTCCGCGCCCAGTTCCAGCCCGACCACCTTGTCGATCTCGCTGTCCCGGGCGGTCAGCATGATCACCGGAACCCCGGAGCGGTGGCGAAGCTGCCGGCACACCTCGGTGCCGGGCAGCCCGGGCAGCATCAGGTCCAGCAGGACCAGGTCCGCGCCGGAGCGGTCAAACTCTGACAGTGCGTCCGGACCGGTGGCGGCCACCACCACCTCGAACCCCTCCCGTCGGAGCATGTACGACAGTGCCTCGGAGAAGGACTCCTCGTCCTCCACCACGAGTACCCGGGTCATGAGTTCCCCTCGACCTGATCCGCGTGGGCGGGCAGTCGCAGGGTGAAGGTGGACCCGGACCCGGGTTCGCTCCACACCCGGACGCTGCCGCCGTGGTTGCTCGCGACGTGCTTGACGATGGCCAGCCCCAGTCCGGTGCCGCCGGTTGCCCGGGACCGGGCCGGATCGATCCGGTAGAAGCGTTCGAAGATCCGTTCCAGGTCGCCTTTGGCGATGCCGATGCCCTGGTCGGTCACCGAGATCTCCACCTGGTCCCCGGATCGCGGTTCACCGCTCCCAGCGTCTCCCGAACGGTGGTCACCGGGTCGGAACCGGGTGCCCAAGGCCACCCTGGTCCCCGACGGGCTGTAGGCGATCGCGTTGTCCACCAGGTTCACCAACGCGGTCACCAGCATGGGCTCGTTGCCGCACACGGCCAGTCCCTGCTCACCGCCGTGCAGCACGGTGATGCCGGCCTTCTCGGCAGCCAGCCGGGTACGGTCGAGCGCCTCGGCGACCACCCGGTCCACCGAGACCACCCGCTGCGCGGGCAACGGATCGGCACCCTGTAGCCGGGACAGTGCGATCAGTTCCTGCACCAGGCGGGCCAGCCGGTTGCCCTCGTGCTGCATCCGACCGGCGAACCGGCGCACCGCCTCGGGGTCGTCCGCGGCGTCCTGTACCGCCTCGGCGAGCAGGGTGAGGGCACCGACCGGGGTCTTGAGTTCGTGGCCGACGTTGGCCACGAAGTCCCGCCGCACCGCGGCCAACCGACGGGTCTCGGTCACATCCTCCAACACCACTGCGACATGTCCAGATTCGTCCAGCCTGACGGCGTGCACGCTGACGGCGGTGGGGAGCCGTCCCGGCCGGTCCCTGGGCAGGTCGACCACCAGCCGGACCGGCGTCCCACCCGACCGTGCCTGCTCGGCCGCGCCGAGCAGTTCCTCCGCGACCAGGCGTCCGTCCCGCAGGACGGCCATGGCCTGGGCGGCCGGGTTGACCAGCAGCACCTCGCCGGCCGGGTCGAGCACGATCGCGCCCGGCCGCATCACCTCCAACAGGCGACGGGCCAGC
>DATCWR010000102.1:0-6795 GCA_036566245.1 Mycobacteriales bacterium
CTGCGGGTGGCACCTGCCGGGCGGGCCGGCCGTGCCGTGGCCTCCCGGGTTCGCACCGTGGCCGGGGCCCGCTCGGCCGGCACCAGTGTCCGCAGTTCCAGTTCCTTGCCCGGCGCAGCCGGGCGGACCGCCGGAACGGACCGCCGGTCGACAACGCGCCGGTCTGCAGGCCGGTCTGCAGGCCGGTCTGGAAGCCGGTCGGGCGTCCGGTCGGGCGTCCGGTCGGGCATCCTGCGGTGGGAAATCTCCGGGTCGGCAACGCGCCGGTCGGCAGGCGGTCGGCCAGGGTGTCGGGGTGGAGGCTGGCGGGTGGGTCGGCCGCCGCCGGTGGACTCCCCGGGGTGACCCCGGTCCCGGCCGGGACCCGGGTACCGGTCCGGTGTGTGGTCCGGTGCGTACTCCGGTGGGTGGCCTGGCGCCGGAGCGAGCCGGGCCGCCAGTGGGTGAGCCCGCAGATGGGGCGGCAGTGGGGTCCCCCACAGGGCGTATCGGCGCAACGCGGTGTACTGGTCGTCGGAGATCTCGCCGCGTTCACGCATGGCCCGCAGCACGGCGATGTCGTCCTGCGACGTCATACCCGCTCCCTCGGCCGCGACCGTCAGGGCCGTCGGGCCACCGGTCCGGCCCGGCAGTCTGGTGTCGCGTACAGGTTAGGGCTTCGTCTGTTCGAACCACCGGCGTGGCCGGCGCCCGGGCCGGTCCATCCCGACCAGACCGGACGCCCGCCCCACCCACGCATGATCAGGAACTGTCGTCGCGTCGCCCCCACAGGCTGGCCACCAGGCCCGCCGTGCCGACGCCGACCAGCAACAGCGGCAGCCGCCAGCCCGGTTCGTCGATGATGCTCTGCCGGGTGAGGGTGCCGCGCCCGGTGGTACCCCACAGCAGGGCGACGCCCAGGAAGAGCAGGCCGAACACCAGGGACACCGGGTCGGTCGGATGCCTCCTCACCGGACCACCTCCAGACGACCGAAGTCCACCGCGGCCAGGATCTCCAGCCGCCCACCACCGGGGCCGTCAAATCCGTCGTCGAAGACGGAGCGGGCCTGTTTCACCCCGTTGGTGAAGGAACCGAACAGGTCCATCGAGCCCACCTTCACCCTTCCGTCCGCCTGTACGTCCACGTTCGGGGGCAGTTCTATCCGCAGTTCGCCGGCACCCAACTCCACCGCGATGGTTCGGTCGGTCTCGGTGAAGTCCACGTCGCGCAGGTCGAGCAGGCCGCGGCCGGCACCCAGTTCGTAGCTGCCGGCGAGTTCACCGACACTGGCCGGAGCCCAGGTCTGCTCCCGGGCGCTCCAGTCGCTGAGCAGCGGATCGCCGGCCACCACCAGCACCACGGCCAGCGGGACACCGAGCAGGATCAGGCTCCTGGCCCGTCCCCACCAGGTGCCGACCACCAGCGTCGCACCGACCAGGGCGAGGACCAGGGCGAGGAACGAACGCCTGGACAGGTCCACGCCCGTGCCCTGGTGCAGCCCGACCAACAGGCCGCCCAGGATCAGGGCCAGACACAACCCGACAATCCCCAGTCCGGACCGCCGCCTGACGGTCTCGGTCCGGCCACCCGTGCGGTGCGGCGGCCGAGGGTCGGTGGGCCACGGACGGGTGGTCGACCAGGTGGCGAACCCCGCTGTTCCGGCTGTACCGGCTGCACCTGAGGCACCGGGCGGCTCGGATGCACCGGTGGGCCCGGATGGGCCGGTGGGCCCGGATGGGCCAGCCATGCCATGGGTGCCTGGTGTGCCGGGCGGTGGTGTGGTGGCGTCGGTGCCCGGCGGCGGGCCCTGCGACTCCAGGTGCCGGTACACCAGCAGCCCGATGATGACCAGGACGGCCAGCAACACGTAGTCGGCACCGTCGTGCCTGACCAGGAAGAGCGCCAGCACCACCGCGGCCGAGACCAGCAGCAGGGTCTCCCCGGTCAACCCGGTCCGGCGCCGGGAGCCGCGGCCGAGCACGGTGTCGAACGGTGAGAACTGTTCGCCCCGGGTGGGCATCACCAGCCAGCACATCAGGTACAGCAGGACACCCAGGCCGCCGAACACGGTGAGCACCGCGAACACGACCCGCAGCAGCACCGGATCCACTCCGAGGTACTCGCCGATACCGCCGGCCACACCCGCCACCATGCGTTGGTCCCGGCTGCGGTACAGCCGGCGGGTCGGCCGGCCCGGACCGGAACCCGGCGGCACCGACCCGAACGGTGGTGACGTGGAGGGTGGGGGCCCGGACGGCGGTGGACCGGACGGCGGTTGGTCCGGCGTGGGGTTCCCCGCCTCTGACGCACGGGTCTCTGATGCCCGGGTGTCCGTTGCCGGGGTGTCCGTTGCCGGGGTGTCCGTGCCTGTGCCGGGTCCCTGGCCGTCGGTGCGGGTGGTAACCCCGATGCGTTCGGTCTGCTCGGGGTCCTCGCCGGGCTCCACCCGCGGTGTGCGTTCGGTCTCGCCGGCCGTGCCGGTCGGGCTGGTGACGTCGGCGGCGTCGGGTTCGGGACGAGGTTCGGAACCGCGGTGATCCGGTCGGCGCGTGCCCGACACGTCATTGTCTCGGCTCATGCCCGGATCGTGACGGACCCCAACTCCCCGCACATCAGGGACAAACCCTGATCTGACCCTGGTTCGGAGCCTTCCACAACCGGGGCGCCACCCGGTGGTGTGGCCGATCGTGGCCGTGTCAACATCGAGACGGGACAGCACAGGGAGGATCCCATCGCCACCACGCCCGTCCACACCCCGCCGCGCCGGGCGTACCGGTCGGTTGACGGCCGGATCCTGGCCGGGGTGGCCCAGGGACTTGCCGAGCACCTGCGGATCGCACCGGCCTGGGTGCGTGCCGGGTTCATCCTGCTGGCCGCGGTGAAGGGGTTCGGGGTGGTGTTGTACTGCGCCTACTGGATGGTGCTGCCCCAGCGGCCGACCGACGACACCGGGTACCGCCGGTCGAACGGTGGCCGGTTGGTCGCGTTCGGCCTGTTGGCCGTGGGTCTGGCACTGCTGTGGCAGTGGGTCCGGCCGTTCGTCAGTGACTCGGTGCTCTACGCCGGCATTCTGGTCGGCGGCGGGGTGGCGCTGATCTGGTGGCAGGCCGACGAGACACAGCGTCGGCGTCTGTTGGAGATCACCGGTCGGACCCGTGGCGTCCCCGGTGACCAGGCCCGGTCGGCCGGCGCGTTGCGGCTCGCCGCCGGATCCGGCCTGGTGGTGGTCGGCCTGGCCGCGTTCGTGTTCCAGGCCGGCGGGCTGGTCGCCACCCGTGACGCCGCGGTGGCCACGCTGGTGGTCATCCTCGGTGCGGCGCTGATCAGCGGGCCGTGGTGGTGGCGGGTGGTGCAGGTGCTGGCCGCCGAGCGTCGGGAGCGGATCCGGTCCCAGGAACGGGCCGACCTCGCCGCCCACCTGCATGACTCGGTGCTGCACACCCTCGCCCTGATCCAACGGCACGCCGACTCGCCACGCGAGGTGGCCCGACTGGCCCGCGGCCAGGAGCGGGAACTGCGGTCCTGGCTGTACCGGACCGAACCGGCCGACGCCTCCGCGCGGTTCTCCGCGGCGTTGGAGACCGTCACCGCCCAGGTCGAGGACGCCTACGCGGTGGTGGTCGAGGCGGTCGTCGTCGGAGACACGGAGATGGACGAACGGCTGGGTGTGCTGGTGCAGGCGACCCGGGAGGCGCTGGTCAACGCGGCCCGGCACGCTGGTGTGGCGGAGGTGTCGCTGTACGCCGAGGTCGAACCGGGTCGGGTCAGCGTCTACGTGCGTGACCGGGGCGTCGGGTTCGACCGGGACGCGGTACCGGCCGACCGGCACGGTGTCAACGGGTCGATCATTGGCCGGATGCGCCGGCACGGCGGGTCCGCCACGGTGCGCAGCGCGCCAGGTGCCGGTACCGAGGTGGAGTTGTCCGTGGAACTGGGTGGGTGACCGAGTCGATGGCCGAGGTGATCCGGGTGTTTCTGGTCGACGACCACCGGCTGTTCCGGTCCGGGGTCCGCGCGGAGTTGGGTGAGGCTGCCGGGGACACCATCGAGGTGGTCGGTGAGGCGGACGGTGTCGCCGCGGCCGTGGCCGGCATCAGCCACAGCCTCCCCGACGTGGTGTTGCTCGACGTCCACATGCCCGACGGTGGTGGGCGGGCCGTGTTGGAACAGGTGCGTCGTGAACAACCGCAGGTGCGGTTCCTGGCCCTGTCGGTGAGTGACGCGGCCGAGGACGTGATCGGGGTGATCCGGGCCGGAGCCCGCGGTTACGTCACCAAGACGATCTCCGGCCCGGATCTGGCCGACGCCATTCACCGGGTGGCCGAGGGTGACGCGGTGTTCTCACCCCGGCTGGCCGGGTTCGTGCTGGACGCCTTCTCCCGACCTCCCCGGACGGCGGCGGTGGATGCGGAACTGGACGTGCTCACCAACCGGGAACGCGAGGTGCTCCGCCTGCTGGCCCGGGGGTACTCGTACCGCGAGTTGGCCTCGCAGTTGTTCATCTCGGTCAAGACGGTGGAGACACACGTCTCGTCGGTGCTGCGCAAGCTGCAACTGTCGAACCGGCGTGAGCTGTCCCGGTGGGCGAGCGACCGCCGCCTGGTCTGACCCAGCCCTGGCCGCACCCATCCGCACCCGGCCAGGCCCGGCCCGTCCGCGGTTCAGCTCGTGTTCACCACCTGGAACACCTCGGCCAGCCGGCCGTCGGGTAGCCCCTTCTCGGCGGCGTTGGCGGTGAGCCATCCGCGGACCATCCCGGCCAGGTCGGGCAGGTGCGAGGTCTGACTGACGTGCCGGCGCAGGGCGGCGATCTTGCGGTCGACCGTGTCGGTCACGTCCACCGCGTGGTCCGGGTCCGGACCACCCATCAGCCACACCTCGCGCACCGTCCACGCCCCGAGTCCCTCGGTGGCGAGGAGTCCCGGGTGCGCGAACGGGTTCCGGGCGTCGGGGTACACCGCACACAGGGTGGCCTCGCCGACCGCGAGGTGGTCCGGATGCCCGGTGCCGATCCGCGCCCAGTTCCGCTGCGGGGAGTGGGTCAGCACCCGGTCCGGTCGGAACTCCCGGATCTGCCGGGTCAGGTCCCGCCGCAGTTCGTGCGTCAGGTACACCTGCCCGTCCGGATAGTCGAGGAAGGTCAGGTGCTTCACCCCAACCTCGGCAGCGGCGGCCCGCTGCTCCTCCTCCCGCAACACCGGCATCTGTTCGCGCGGGGTGTTGTCGAAGCCACCGGCGTCGCCACGGGTCACCAGGCAGTACCGCACCTCGATGCCGTCATCCACCCAGCCGGCGATCGTGGCCGCGGCGCCGAAGTCGATGTCGTCCGGATGGGCGGTCACGACGAGTATCCGCTCGACGTCGGACAGTACGTTGGTCACGATCACGCATCGTACGGGTGGACCGGGTTCGGCCTCAGAGCGGGCCGCGGCAGGCGCGCAGCACCGCGTCGGCCAACCCGGCCCCGTTCTCACCGAGCCGCTCCCGGTAGCCCTCCAGCACGGTCTGCTCACGACCCAGTTCGATCCGCACCCCACCAGCGGCGATCCGGGCGGCCTGTATCCGACGCGACAACCTGGCACGTTCGGCAATAAGCTGGACAATGGCGCCATCCAGCGCGTCGATCTGGGACCTGAGTACCGGAATCTGATCCGGTGAGTCCACCTGCGGCACGCCGAGCGGACTGGACGGGTCACTGATCAGGTCGGGACTGGCGGTCATCGAAATCTCCTGGACTCGGTTCGCCGACCGGCCCCGGGCCCCGGAACGACAAACGCCCCAGGGCTCGCGTCCCGGGGCGTCGGTGAGGGTCTGCGGTCAGACGTCGTCGACGGATACCGGACTGCGGCATCCATAAAAAAATCGACGTGCGCTGTTGGTCACCCCGTCAGTGTGCCACACACCGGGCCGGCCGGAAAGTCTCGGGTGGTCGTACAGTTGCGGTCGATGAGCGGCTCCGACGTTACCGACGCTGTCCCCCGAGCCCGCCAGCCACGGCCTGCTGCGCGACTCACCGTTGACCCCGACACCCTGCTGGACGAGTTGAACCCGCACCAGCGGATCGCCGTCACGCACGAGGGTCCACCCCTGCTCATCGTCGCCGGGGCCGGATCGGGCAAGACCCGGGTGCTCACCTACCGCATCGCCTACCTGCTGGCCCACCGCCAGGTACACCCTGGTGAGATCCTGGCCATCACCTTCACCAACAAGGCCGCCGGTGAGATGAAGGAGCGGGTGGAGGCACTGGTCGGCCCCCGGGCCAGGTCGATGTGGGTGTCGACCTTCCACTCGATGTGTGTGCGCATCCTGCGCGCCCAGGCCAACCGGATCGGGCTCAGGTCCAGCTTCACCATCTACGACCAGGGTGACTCCCAGCGGTTGATGGGCCTGGTGCTGCGGGAACTGGACATCGACCTCAAGCGCTACCCCGCCAGGTCGCTGGTTGGCCAGGTCAGCAACCTGAAGAACGAACTGGTCGACCCGGAGGACTGGGCGGCCAGGGCCAGCACGTACGCCGAGAAGGTGCTGGCCGAGGCGTACACGCTGTACCAGCGGCGGTTGCGCGAGGCGAACGCGTTCGACTTCGACGACCTGATCATGACCACGGTGCACCTGTTTCAGGCCTTTCCGGATGTCGCCGAGTACTACCGCCGGCGGTTCCGGCACGTCCTGGTGGACGAGTACCAGGACACCAACCACGCGCAGTACGTGTTGGTACGGGAACTGGTCGGCGGCGCAAGGCAGCGCCACACCGTGGATGGTGACCGGGTCGGTGCCCCCGCCCCGGAGGGCGCCGCTGCCCAGGGCACCACACC
>DATCWR010000070.1:0-4274 GCA_036566245.1 Mycobacteriales bacterium
GAAGGGCAGGTCACGCCAGGCCGGAGCCGCGGCCAGCGCGGCGTCGACGGCGGCCCGCACGTCTGCCACCGTCGCCTGTGCGGTGGTGCCCAACACCGCGGCATGCCGGTGCGGCTGTACCACGTCGACCGGGTCACCGCCGGCCATCCGTTGTACCCCACCGATCGTCATGGTCAGCGCCACCGGAGTCGCGGCGAGTTCCTTCAGCCGCTCCTCCAGGCTGGCCCGCTCCGGACTGCCCGGGGCGTAACTCCTGATCGGTTCGTTGTCGGGGACAGGGGTGTTCGTGATGGCGTCCATGACCTCTCCCGGGTACGACGGTGGACCATGCCTGGTCGGGCTCGGCGTGACCTGCGCACCGAGCACCCCTGGCGTCCGGTGCCGATCGATCGGGACCGAACGTGCGACGGACGCCACACCCCATGGTCCCATCCCGGGTCGACGGCGATCGGCGCGGTCACGGACGGTGTCGACGGTTCGACGGGTGTCGACGGTGTCGACCAACGTGACAGCGGCGGTGGACAGGGGGCGGTGGCAGACGGCGGCGGTGCGCGGCGGCGGACGTCCGGGTCGCCGCCGGTGTGCTCACAGTAGTTCGACCAGCGCCCCGATCTCCTGGGTGGCATACCAGGCCAGCTCGTGGCCCTCGGCCCCGTCCACCACGAACTGCGCGTCAGTGCTGCCCAGATCCGCGTCCAGGACGGCCTCCGCGGCAGCGCGTACATCCTTCTCGGCCTCACTGCCGTCAACGTGCACCGAGGCGACCAGGCGGAGCGGCACGGTCTGGTTCACCCGGACCACGGCGCGGTCCAGGTCGGGATGGAAGGCGACCGCGTGGTCGGGTACGTCGGCGGCGATCACCACCCGGCGGCGGGGGGCCGTCGGGTCCTCGTCGAGCAGGCGCAACGAGCCGCGAGCCGCCTCCAGCAGAGCGGCGTACTCCAGTGCCTCGATGTCGTCATCGAGGTACCACTCGCGAAGCGCAGGGGTGACCGCGAACCCGGTCAACGGCGCCGGTGCCACCTCACCGCTGTCGAGCAGCGCCCGAAGCGTCCCGGCCGTCCCCGGCAGATAGACCCTCATCCCGTCCACACTTCCTCGGTCCGTAGGTTCTCGACGTCAGCCGGCACGCCGCGAACCACGGCAGACCATCGACAGGGGGTACCGCCACGGTGGGGCGCCCCCACAGACAGAGCCTGGCCGGCGTCCGGGTGCACGGGTGCGCGGGCTCCCCCGTCACCCCGACGCGGTGGGACGCCAGGGACGCCACTGCCCGCGCAGCGGTCGGTCATCGCCGGCGCCACCTCCCCGACAGGTCCGGTTCCGACGGTCCATGGTCGCATGCCGAGGCCAACTCCGATCACGACCGGCGACCCACGGCGCCGGGGAGGTGGGTCCACAACGGGTGTCCCGAGGGTGCGGCTGGGTGTTGTCATGTCTGCGACGCTAGGCCGACCCGCGCGCCCATCCCAGCTTCCGACGCCCGGTTGTGGACAACGTCGCCGGGTGTGGAAAACCAGCCGTGCACCGGACGTTCCTGTCGGTGCGGACCGGATAATGCCCGGTCCACACCAACGTCCGCGCGACCGGCCACCATCCGGGCGGGATGGGCGTGGGTCACCGCAGCGGTAGGCCGAACAGGATCTCCAGTTCGACGAGGGTGGCCTCGGGGTCGGTGTGATGCACCCCCACCATGCCCACCGCGACCGCTGCCCGGACGTTGGGGCGTAGGTCGTCAACGAAGACACAGTCCTCCGGCGGTACCCCGAGCCGGGAACAGGCGTGCAGGTAGATCGCCGGGTCGGGCTTACGCAGGCCCACCTCACCGGAGATCACGGTGTCGTCGAACAGGTCGGCCCACCCGTCACGCGGATAGTCCTGGCCCCACGAGTTCGACAGCAGGCCGGTGCGCACACCAGCCTGGCGAGCCCGTCGGACCGCCCCGACCATCCCGGTGTCGGCCCGGAAGCCGGCGAACATCCGGGCCAGCAGCCCCTCGGCCTCCGGCGCGGTCCCGTCGGCCCGGGACAACCGCACGGCCAGCAGCCGTTCGAACTCCGCGGGGGCCAGCCGGCCGGTTTCCAGGTCATGTGCGATGTTCCGCACCGAGTCGGCCGACAGCCACTCCCGCATCAGCGACCGGAACCGTTTCGCGTCTATCCGATCATCCCGCAACCAACCGGCCATCACCTCGGCCAACGGATTCGTCAGTACTCCCCCGTAGTCGACAATCAGCGCCCTGGGTGTGGTCACACCCGTTGTGTACACGGCGGTCGATCAGCGAGCCAGGGGGAGGATCCGTTTGGCCGATCACCGAATGGCAGGCAGAGCAGACACCGTCAATCTGGCCGCATCAAGGAAGTCGGGGATCATCGAGAGGAAGCGTGGTCGATTGATTGCAGACGGCACAGGATCGCCCACAGAGCGTCACACTGGCCGCACTGGCCACAATCCAGGCCGATCTAATGTCACACTGACCAGTGCCCCGAAAAATCCGCACGCGAGTGGAGAACCATGGCCGCCGACCGGTTCCTCACCTTGAGCGACGTCGCAGAGATCCTCAACATCTCGGCGTCGCAGACCTACGCGCTCGTCCGCAGTGGGGAGTTGCCTGCCATCAAGATCGGAGGGCGAGGTCAGTGGCGAGTCGAACGTAGCCAGCTGGAGTCATACATCGAGCGGATGTACGACGAGACCCGCCGGTTCGTGAGTACTCATCCACTGACCCGCGACGAGGTGATCCCGCAGGACTGACCCTGGGTCAGTAAGGGATCTGAACCGCCGAGCGACGGGCCATCGGCCAACCGGCTGCCTGGCCCGCCGTCTCGGCTGTCCCGCCGTGCCGCGCGCGTGCCAAGGTATGGCCGTCGCGGTCGCTCGGCCCACCGTGTGGCCCGCGGTGGAGCACAGGTCCGCACCCCGGAGGCGCGCCGCCGCACCTGCTGTGGGGTTCGGGGCGGCCCTGTTCGATGCGTCCGTTCGGGCTCCCACGCCTGTATCAGACGCAGCAGTCACGACTCATCCAAGGTGTCCGCACCCCGGACACCCGCCCGAGGCGGAGGACATCCGCATGCAGGGTGGGGGAAACGACGGTGAACGCCACCGACCACCAGTTCGGCCGACCCCGTCCCAGTCTCCGCACCATCCAGCAGGCACGGGAGCCGCCGATGACCGCGATCCTCGCTGTGGCCGTACCCGCCGACGCCCGATCAGCGCTCGGCGGCCACGGTCAGGCCACCCGCCAGGTCCCCACGTTCCGACCGCCCCCTCCGCTCGAACCCAGGTACGACGACGAGCTGTCGTCGGACATCGACCCGGGTGGCACCGGGCTGCTGCCGTTCGACGACCAACCATGGCCTGACCGGCCCGAACCGGTGAAACCGGACCGCCAACGAACCCTCCCTCGCCACCTGCCCGACCCACGGTCCTGGTCCGTCCAGTTCCTCCGGGTCACCCTGGAGATCCTGGCCGGCCGACGGCCGGCGGACCAGTTGCCGCGGTGGGCGAGTGCGGCGGCCATCGAGGGCGTGCGGTTGGCCGCCCAACCGGTCACCGGCCGGCCGGGGTCGACCGGCACCCCCCGGAGGGCCGGGGTCACCAGTCCGACCAACAGAACCAACCCGACGACACCCCGTGGCCCGAAGCGACCGGCACGGGCGTCAGCCCCGGCCAGACCTACCAGGCCGGCGGTTGGCGCCCTCCCGGGACTCCCCACCGCGCCGGCGGGATCGGCGGTACCGACCCGAACGCTGCATTCGGTCCACGTCACCGAACCAGCCGACGGCGTGGCCGAGGTGTGCGCGGTGGTTCGGCAGGGCGAGCGCTACCAGGCACTGGCGGCCCGGCTCGAGGCGCCGGACGGTCGATGGCGGTGTGTCAGCCTGCGACTGCTCTGACCCGTGTCCGAACCGCCTCGAACGGGTGGTTGCGGCCTGGTACCGGTACCGGCACCAGGCCAGAGTCGACCGTCTCAGTGTGCTCCGGGCGCGCCGTGGCAACGCTTGTACTTCTTGCCCGAACCACACGGACAGGGTGCGTTGCGGGCTGGTTCACTGCTCGACGCCGTCGCGGTGGACGTCTTCGCCTCGGCGCCTCGGGGTTCGGCCGAGTCCAACGTCGGCGCCGAGTACCGCAGGTTGGCCGGCCGGGCCGGCGTGGTCAGCCCCTTGGCGGACAGTGCCGGAGTCGGGTGGGCGTGCTCACCGGTGCCGTCACCGACCGGTGCGCCGGACCGCGCCAGGGGAGCCTGGGTCGGCCCGTCGGCTCCGGCCGAC
>DATCWR010000074.1:0-5920 GCA_036566245.1 Mycobacteriales bacterium
CCTGGTCGCGGACAAGGACACCGCGCTCCAGGCCCGCCTGTCCGGTATCTGACCCGCACCGACCACCCACGACACCCGCCCGCGGCGTCCGCCCGGTTGTCTGCTGCCGCGGGGACCGTCAGGCCGGGCCGTGGGCGGACCACTCGATGGCCGGGCAGTGGTCCATCACCACGTCAAGTCCGGCTGCCGAGGCCCGGTCGGCGGCGTCCTCGTCGATCACGCCGAGTTGCATCCACACCGCCTTCGCGCCGATCGCGACGGCCTCGTCCACGTGCTCGCCGGCCTGTTCACTGCGACGGAAGATGTCCACCACGTCCACCGGAAAGGGCACCTCGGCCAGCGAGCGGAACCCCGGTTGGTCGTGTACCGGTTCGGCGTTCGGATTGATCGGCACGATTCTCTTGCCCTGCGAGGCAAGGAACCCCGCAACGCCGTAGGCCGGCCGTCGTTGGTTGGGTGTGAGGCCGACCACGGCCCACACGTCGTAGCGCAACAGGCGCTCGATCGTTTCGTCGTCACCACGTGCCATGCGTACATCAGACCACGCGGAGGAGGGTGTTGGTGATCGACGTTCCCTTCGCCTGGTCGCCGTCAGTCCGAACCGACCGCCGCGACTCGGCCGCGGGACCCGCCCGTGATCCCGTGCCGACCTCCCCTCGTCGCCTGACCCCCGACGGAGGTGGCCACCGTGCCGCATCTGCATCCGAGCATGTCCATCGGCGAGCGAATCACCATCTGGCGCGTGTACCGCGGCCTGACCCAGGAGGCCTGTGCCGGGTTATGCGGTAAGTCACTGTCCTGGTGGAAGAAGGTTGAGCAGGGCGTCCGCCATGTGGAGAAACTGTCTGACCTGATCACCATCGCGCAGGTGCTGAGGATCAGGGAACTGTCCGACCTGACCGGTGCCTTCGAACTCACCCTGTCCCGTGACGCCAAGTGTGACCACCCGGCGCTGGTCGCCGTCCGACAGGCGTTGGTGTCCTACGACATCGTCGCCGACCAACCCGAGTCCGCGCCCAGCCCCGCCGGGATCGCCGCGCGCAACGCCGAGGTGTGGCGGATCTGGCACGAGGAACCCCACTTCTACACCCGCACCGGCGAGTTACTGCCGAACCTGGTGACCGACGCCACCGCGGCCTACCGCTACGCCGAGGTTGAGGACCGCCGGGCCGCGGCCCGTGCACTGTCGGAGACCTACCACCTGGCCCGGCAGTGGTTGCGCAAGGTCGGCGAGTACGAGTTGTCGTGGATCGCCGCCGACCGGGGCATGGCCACCGCGCAGGAGGCCGACGACCCGTACCTGATCGCCGCGTCGGCGTGGAACATCGTCGCGCTGTACAACGCGATGGGGCGTGCCGAGGAGGCCCAGGCGGTGGCCCGGGACGGCATCGCGATGCTCGATCCGTTGTTGTCCGACGGGTCGGAGCACCACCTGGCCATGTGGGGTTCGCTGCAACTCTACGCGTCGATCGCCACCGCGCGTTGTGGCGACGCCGGTACGGCGTGGCGGATGTGGGATGCCGCCGACCAGGCGGCCCGACGGCTCGGTCCGGACTACTGCCACCCGTGGACCATTTTCGGCCAGACCAACGTGGGTGCCTACGCGGTGGGTATTCCGGTCGAGTTGGGCAAGGCCGGTGAGGCGGTGCGTGCGGCCGAGCGGCTGGACGTGGCGAACCTCCGGTCGGTGGAGCGCCGCGCCCGGTACCTGGTGGACGTGGCGCGGGGGTATGTGGGCCGACGGGACGACGTGGCCGCGCTGCATGTGTTGCTCCAGGCCGAGCGACAGTCGCCCGAGGAGGTGGCGCACAACCTCATCGTGCACGAGATGGTGCGCGAGATGCTCCGGCGGGACCGCAAGACGATCACGCACGAGTTGCGGGGGCTCGCCATCCGGGTAGGTGTGGTGCACTGATCTGGTCGCCAGGCCACGTCCATCACGGTCATGATCCAATCCCGGCACATTGGGAGTATCCGCATGAATGGTGGGAAGGACGGCGATGTGCGCGGTAGGCAAAGTGAACGTTCTGCCCTGGCCGGGTGGCCGGACGACCACGAGGCCGATCTGTACCGGGACGAGGGGCGTGGTCACCACCCGGGTGGCGACGGGGACGGCGACCAGGGACGACGGGTTCGTCGGGAGCGTCCGGTGAACCCGGCCGAACCCGGCGAACCGGGCCGGCCGGTGGGCACCCGTGATCCGCAGCGTGATGTCTGGGACGGCTGACTGACCACCAACAGGTTGGCCGGGGAACCCACGGTCCGGATGGAACCTCGGTGCCGGGCACGCCGTTGGCGACGCGGTCGCGTCGCACCCGCAGCGCCCGGCACCGGGGAGATCATGGTCCGGTGCCGGGGTCAGGACTCCATCACCGGTGGTTCAGATTCCACTCAACCCGACCGGTGTCCGTACGGGGCCTCGGGACGGTCGAGCGACCGTGGCGGGGCACGGACGGTCGGGAGCGGTCAGGGGCGACCCAGGGCCCGGTAGGTCCAGCCCGCGTCACGCCACCGCTGTGGGTCCAGCGCGTTGCGTCCGTCCACCAGGTTCCGCCGTGCCACCACCGGTCCGAGGGTGTCCGGGTGCATCTGGCGGAACTCGGTCCACTCGGTCAGCAGCAGCACCAGGTCGGCGTCCTGGGCGGCCTCCGCGGCTGTACTCGCGTAGTTCAGTTCCGGCTGGGCCCGGCGCGCGTTCTCGATCGCGGCCGGGTCGTAGACGGTCACCCTGGCGCCCTGCCGATGGATGCTGGCCGCCACGTCCAGGGCCGGCGAGTCGCGGATGTCGTCCGAGTTCGGTTTGAAGGCGGCGCCCAGGGCGGTCACCCGGGCGCCGTGGAAGGACCCGTCCAGCAGTTCCCGGGCCAGGTCCACGGTGCGGGCCCGCCGACGCATGTTGATCGCGTCGACATCCTTGAGGAAGGTCAACGCCTGGTCGGCGCCCAACTCACCGGCCCGGGCCATGAACGCCCGGATGTCCTTGGGCAGGCATCCGCCACCGAAGCCCAGGCCGGCGTGCAGGAACCGGTGCCCGATCCGCTCGTCGTACCCCAGCGCCTCGGCCAGACTGGTCACGTCCGCGTGCACCGTCTCGCACACCTCGGCCATGGCGTTGATGAAGGAGATCTTGGTGGCCAGGAACGAGTTGGCCGCGACCTTGACCAACTCGGCGGTGGCGTAGTCGGTGACCACGACCGGGCAGCCGGCGCTGATCACCGGGGCGTACACCTCGCGTAGTCGTTGCTCGGCCTGTTCGGAGGCCACCCCGAACACCAGTCGGTTGGGCCGCAGGGTGTCCTCGACGGCGAAACCCTCACGCAGGAACTCGGGGTTCCAGGCCAGGTCGACCTCGGTGCCGGCCGGGGCCAACGCACGGATCCGTTCCAGCAGGTCGGCGGCGGTGCCGACCGGTACGGTGGACTTGCCCACCACCAGCGCCGGCCGGGTCAGGTGCCTGGCCAGGTCCGTGCAGGAGGCTTCCACGTAGGACAGGTCGGCGGCGTACTCGCCGTTCTTCTGCGGAGTCCCCACACAGATGAAGTGCACGTCACCGAACTCGGCGACCTCGGCCATCGAGGTGGTGAACCGGAGCCGACCAGTGTCCAGGTTCTTCTGCAACAACTCGGCAAGGCCGGGTTCGAAGAACGGGGCCTCGCCGGCCGCCAGCCGGGCGATCTTGTCCCGGTCCACGTCCATGCCCAGGACCTCGAAGCCGAGTTCGGTCATGCACACCGCGTGGGTGGCGCCCAGGTAACCCGTGCCCAGCACGGTCAGGCGCGGCCGGTCGGTGATGCCCACGTGACAAACTCCTCAAAGCTCGCACCGTTGCGGTGACCTCGTCCCGGTGCAGAGTAGGCCACCCGTTGGCCCGCCCCGAAGGCGAGGGGCGGCGTGACGCTCGGGTGGCTCGCTGACCGGTTGGCCTGTCACCCGGCCGGGTGGCCCGTAAAGTGGGTGACAGGAGGTAACTGTGGACGCGCAGTTTGACATCTACCGACTCAGTGACGAGCACGAGATGCTCCGTGCGACAGTTCGTGAGCTCGCCGAGGACAAGATCGCTCCCAGGGCCGCCGAGATCGACGCCACCGGGGAGTTCCCGTGGGACGTCTACGAGGCGTTGCGACGGGCCGAACTGCACGCCGTGCACATCCCGGAGCAGTACGGCGGCGCTGGCGCCGACGCGGTGGCCACCTGCATCGTGATCGAGGAGGTGGCCCGGGTCTGCGCGTCCAGCTCGCTGATCCCGGCGGTGAACAAGCTGGGTACCATGCCGATCCTGTTGGCCGGCTCGGAGGACCTGAAGAAGCGGGTACTGCCCCAGGTGGCCAGCGGGGAGGCGATGTTCTCCTACGCACTGTCCGAGCGGGAGGCCGGATCGGACACCGCGTCGATGCGGACCCGTGCGGTGCGTGACGGCGACCGGTGGGTGCTCAACGGCACCAAGTGCTGGATCACCGGTGCGGGTACGTCGACCTACTACACGGTGATGGCCAAGACCGATCCGGACGCCGGTGCCCGTGGCGTGTCCGCGTTCGTGGTGCACAAGGACGACCCCGGGTTCTCGGTCGGTACGAAGGAACGCAAGCTGGGCATCAAGGGCTCGCCCACCTGCGAGATCCACTTCGACAACTGCGCGATCCCCGCGGACCGGATCATCGGTGAGCCCGGTACCGGGCTGAAGACCGCGCTGCGCACGTTGGACCACACCAGGCTGACCATTGGCGCACAGGCGGTCGGTATCGCCCAGGGGGCCATCGACGCCAGCCTGACCTACGTCAAGGAACGCCGTCAGTTCGGCAGTCGGATAGCCGACTTCCAGGGTGTCCAGTTCATGCTGGCCGACATGGCCATGAAGACCGAGGCGGCCCGGCAACTGGTCTACGTGGGCGCGGCCCGGGCCGAACGGGGCGAGCCGGACCTGACCTTCGTCTCGGCCGCGGCCAAGTGTCTGGCCAGCGACACCGCCATGCAGGTGACCACCGACGCGGTGCAACTGTTCGGCGGATACGGCTACACCAAGGACTTCCCGGTGGAGCGGATGATGCGCGACGCCAAGATCACCCAGATCTACGAGGGCACCAACCAGATCCAGCGGATGGTGATGGCCCGCCAACTACTGAGGTAGCGCACCGGTGCCCCGGCCGGTTGGCCGGGGCACCGGGATGACGCGCTGTGCTGTGGGTCAGGGTGTGAGCAGGTACGGCGGCAGCAGTTCTGGGTCGACGCCGCCGACCGCCATGACGCCGCCCCTGCCGGGGACGGACAGGATTCCGGCCGAGTCGACCAGGTAGCTGAGCAGGGGCGCACCGTCGGGTGCTCCCCCGAACTGGAAGCACGGCACCGGCGGAAGTACGGACGGTACCTCGAAGCAGAGCACGCCCTTGTCGGGCAGTTCCACCGTCTCTCCGGCCTCCGACGGGCAGCCGCCGTAGGCGACGGTCGGGTCGCACCCGTCGTAGTGGCTGATCGTGGCCACGCCGTCGACGTACTGGCCGCAGGGGTCGGCGTCTGGTCCGTATTTCGAAATCTGTAGCCCACAGGCCTGGTCGAGGGCGGCCTGCGCCACGTCCGGGTCCAGGTACGCCGAGCCGCACAACTGCCCGTCCTCGGTTACCAGGGCGACCGTCATGTCCGCCTGGCAACCCTCGAGCATGTTGGCAAGCTGCTGGCAGGAGGAGGAGTCCCAACCGCTCTGCTCACACTCCCACAACTGCTGGCGCAGTTGCTCGCACGCCTGCTGGGACCCGTCAGGGCCACCCGGCATCCCGGTGGTGCCGCCCTCCACGGTCTGCCTGTCCTGCGCGGCCTTTTCGGCCGCCTCCTTGGCGTCCTTGTCGGACTTGAGTGCGGCGCGGTAGGCAGCGCCGATCTCGCCGCGGTCGGTTGACGTGCTGGCGGTCTGGGCGGCCGTCGCGGCGGC
>DATCWR010000082.1:0-6919 GCA_036566245.1 Mycobacteriales bacterium
GGCCGAGCGTCGGTTGCCCGTCGGCGCGGGTGGCCGGTCGCCGGTAACCGCGCTCCGCCGCGGCCCGGGCAACCACCTCCTCCTGGACCCTTGCCCGCAGATCCGTGTCCGGTCCGGTACCTGACCCCGTATCCGGGCCAGGCCACGGCCGGGACCGAACCGCCCGGTCCGCCCCCAGTCCGGCGGCTGCCCGCATGGCCTGACGCAGTTCCACCTCGTCGGACACCAACACCACCCCGGCCGCCGTGGCCTGCTCGGGCAGTCCACCCACCGCGGTGGCGATGACCGGCCGGCCGAACAGCCGGGCCCGTTCCAGCACACCCGACGACCAGATTGACCGGTAGGGCAACACCACCACGTCGGAGGCGACGATCCACCGGTCGAACAGTTCGTCACTGACGAAGCCGTCGTGCAGGTAGGCGCCCTGGGTGGCGTCCACCAGCGCGGCCAACTCGTCGCGGTGGGCCAGGTAGGCCGGCTCCTCGACCCGCACAGAGCCCACCACGTCCAGCCGACCGTGACGCACACCCAGGTCGGCGAACGCACGCACCGCACGGTCGAAGCCCTTGTGTGGCTGGATGAACCCGATGGACAGGAAGACGAAGGCGCCCGGCGGCACGTGCAGGCTGGCCCGGGCGCTGGCCCGGTCATGGCCGGTGCAGGCCACGAAGTGCGCGCCGTGGTCGATCACCTGGATCCTGGCCCGCGGCACGCCGAAGTCCCGGGAGAAGTTCTGTCGGTCCCGTTCGGTGTGCACCCGCACCAGGTCCACCGAACGCCACATCCGCCGGGTGACCTGACCGTGCAGGGTGGTGCGACGGCCATGTCGACCGTCAACCTCGTGGACCACCACCTCCACCGAGCGGGCCCGACCGAACGCCGCGGTGAGGGCGAGTCCCTCCAGCGCCCGCTGCCACGCCGACGCCCCGGGCCGGTAGAAGAAGTCCGGATGGAACTGCACGATCACCCGGTGGTAGTCCCGAACCCGTCGGGCCAGGGCCAGCGCACCTCGCGGGCCGACCAGGTCCAGGTGGTGGTGGGCCGCCGAGGGGCCCGGGGAGAGCACCTCGACCTGGTGCCCGGCGGCGCGTAGCGCCCGCACCGACTGCACCGCGTAGGCCGCGATCCCGTCCCGGGTCGGGGGGTAGGGGGTGACCATCAGGATACGCATCGACCTCACCCGCCCGCCCGGGCCGCGGCCGGACTCGCGGTCCATCGCCGCAGACCCGTCTCCACCCGGTCCAGCACGGCATCCCAGGTGTAGTGGGCGAGCACGTAACTCCGCCCGGACCGGGCCAACTCCTCGGCCACCTCGGGTGCCTCGGCCAGAAACCGCAGACACTGTTCGAACTCGTGCGCGTCGTCGTAGAGCAGCCCGGCACCGGACCGTCGACAGTGCCAGGCCACCACCTCGCTGGCCGCGTTGCCGACCACCGGGGTGCCGGCCAGCCACGCCTCCATGATGGTGCGGGAGAACGCCTCGTATCGGCTGGGTTGCAGGTAGCCGTCGGCGGCGGCGAAGGCGTTGTCCCGCTCGTGGTCGGGCAGGAAACCCACGTCGATCACCCGGTCGGCGATCTCGGCCGGTGGGCTGACCGGCCCGGCTCCCATGGTCACCAGCGAGAACGGCAACGGCGCTCGTCGGGTCGCCGCGGCGAAGGCGGCCAGCATCTCGTCCCAGCCCTTGGCTCCCTCACGCCGCCCGGCGTAGAGCAGGAACCGGCCGTCGATGCCGTACCGCCGGCGAAATCCGGCCGGGTCGTACCCGCCGGGAACCGGTACCCCGCAGCCGACCTCGGCGTGCGGGGCCAGTGGTGCGGCCAGCCGGTGGGCCAGTTCGTGTTCGGGTCCACTCTGGAAGAACAACCCGGCCACCCCGGTCAGCACCGGCTGGAACAGTTCCAGGTAGGCGTACGGCTCGTCGTGCAGACAGGTCCACAGCACACTGCGCGACGGCGCGATCTGCGAACACGCGAACGCCACCCAGAACAGGTACGGGGTGAACACCAGCGCCCGATACTCCTCGGCGTGGTCAAGCAGGTGGTGGTACAGCTCGGGCACCCGCATACCGCCGTTCATCCAGCGCTGCTGTGCCTCGATCGGAAGCCGGTCCCCGGCCAGGATGGCCCGCTCGTAGCCGGCCCGCTCGGCGGTGGGTTCGAACACCGTCGGGAACCGCCGGACCAACAGACCATCCTGTTCGGACACCCCGGCGGGCAGTTCGTTGGCCCACCCGAAGTGGTCGGTCGCGCAGGTGGTGAGGATCTCCACCTGCCAGCCCCGGTCGGCCAGTCCGTGGGCCATCTCGGCCAGCACGGTCTCCGCGCCGCCGACCGTGCCAGCACCGAACCTGGCCGGAACCAGGCCGATCCGCCCGGATCGTTCGCCAACGCCGGGATCCACCGCGGCGGCCTGGTGGCGACGAGGAGTGTCCGCGGCGGTCATCCCCTCGACATCCCCACGTCGAGTAGGTCGAACCGGGGCGTCAGGTGAACGACCCCGGAACATCCCGAGTCGCTGAACACCTTGAACGTGGCGACCCGGTCCAGTCGGTGGTACTCCGGACCGACCCGGGGGTGCACGGCCACGGTGACGTAGTACTGCCCCTCGACCATCGGGATGGTGTCGAACCGGAACCGCACCCGGCGGCATCCTGACACCGGCGGCAGGTCCAGGTGTTCTATCTGGGTGTTCGTCCCGTACACCGTCAGGTCCACACTGTCGGTGATGGCGATGCCGGCGACCCAGTCGTCGGTGGGCTGGTGGGCCCGTACGTCGAACTCCACGCCGAGGCTGTCGCCCGGGCTGAACCGCAACCTGGGCGCTCCGGTCCCGTCGGTCACCGTGACGTCGCTGATCTCCAGTCGCCGGTCCCCCACCGCCGGTTGCACCCCGGCCTGTTCGCTGTACCGGTCACGGAACACCCGGATCGCCTCGACCGGTGTCCCGTCCACCAGCATCCGTCCCTGTTCGAGCATGATCACCCGGTCACAGAGTTGCCGGATCTGGTCCAGCCCGTGGGTGACGAAGATGATGGTCCGACCGTCCCGCTGGAACTGTCGGATCTTGTCCATGCACCTGCGCTGGAACGGTTCGTCGCCCACCGAGAGCACCTCGTCGACCAACAGGATCTCCGGGTCCACGTGCACGGCCACCGCGAACGCCAGTCGCACGTACATACCCGAGGAGTAGAACTTCACCTGGGTGTCGATGAACGGTTCGATTCCGGAGAACTGGACGATCTCGTCGAAGTAGTGCCGGGTCTGGGATCGAGCCAGGCCGAGAATGGACGCGTTGAGGTAGACGTTCTCCCGCCCGGTCAGGTCGCCGTGGAAGCCGGCGCCCAGTTCGAGCAGCGCGGCCAGCCGACCCCGGCGCTGCACATAACCCCCGTTTGGCGACAGAATGCCACCTATGATCTTCAACAGGGTGCTCTTTCCCGAACCATTCGGTCCTATCAGCCCGACCGTGGATCCCGATCTCACGTCGAACGATATGTCGCGCAACGCCCAGAAGTCGGCGGCGTGCCGTTGGGACCGCCGAAAATTGACCAACCTTTCCTTGAGGGACTTGTCCTTGCGGATGTTGAAACGCTTTGAGATGTCCACCACCCGGACCACCGTGTCCACGGCTCACAGCTCCTGGGCGAAGTTACCCTGGGCCCGGGCGAATACTCGCTGGGCCAACCAGACAAGCCCGGCACACACCGCGGCGAGCACGGCCAACCTGAGGTAGAGGTTCCCGCCGTAGTAGAAGGGCGCGCCCTGGCGGGTCAGCCCTCCCGGCCACAGCGCCCGCTGGAAGGCCAGCACCGCGTTGGCCATCGGGTTGGCCAGGTAGAGGTGGAACAGCCAGGTGAGGTGGTGACTGTCCACGAGCTGTTCACGGACCTTGGTCCAGTCGTAGACGATGGGGGTCATCCAGAACCACAGCAGCAGGCCAACCTCGACCAGGTAGGTCACGTCGCGCAGGTACACGTTCGTGGCGGCCAGCACCAGTCCCAGTGCGACGCCGAACAGGACCAGCACCACCAGCGCCACCGGCACCAGCACCAGGTCGGCCGGGTGCGGCCAGCGCCCGCTGACCAGGTAGGCGCCGAGCAGGACCGACGACTGGAGTACGAAGTTCACCAGGGCCGCACCCACCACCGACAGCGGGAACAGCTCACGGGGAAAGTACACCTTCTTCACCAGACCAGCATTACCAACGATGCTTCCCGTGCAACCACCGATGATGTCGGTGAAAAGGGTCCAGGCCAACAAACCGGTGAAAAGGTAGATACCAAAGCTGGGGATGGTCCGACCACTGCCGAGGAACACGCCGATCGCCACCGAGTAGACCACGAGCTGCAACAGTGGGCGCAGCAGCGTCCAGAAGAAGCCAAGGACCGAGTCCTTGTACTTTACTTTCAGCTCCTTGCGGACGAGCTGTCCCAGTAGTTCGCGGTAATCCCAGATCTCGCGCATTGTCCGCATGAAGCCGCGAGCGAACGGCTGCCGTGCGTTGACCCGCTCCAGGGGTAGGTCGGTCACGTTCACCGAGCCATGCCCGGGCGGCGACCCGAACGCGGTACCAGCCGCGATACGCCGGCGGGATGCCATGCGACAATGCTACTGACCATCCGATTTCTCGGCCGCACGACAGCGCGGCGGCGCCACGTCACAACCCCGCCGTAGCTGTTTTTCCGACACAAGGCGACAGAGTATTTCGAAACAGGTCACCCAGCCGAATACCGCAGGCGGACACCGGGGTCAACGCGCGGGCAGCACCCTCCGGTCGTCGTCGAGACAGGCGTGGAGGGAGCCGGAACCGGTGGACGTGGTCGTCTGCGGTGCGCAGAAACCATTCATGAGCGGGGGCGCCGAACAACACCAGGACAACCTCGTCCGGGCGCTGCGCGAGGCCGGTCACCGGTCGGAGCTGGTCCGGTTGCCGGTCGCCTGGGAGCGCGGCCGGCTGTTCAACTGCGCGCTGGCCTGGCGGCTCACCCCGATCGACGCAGACCTGGTCATCGCGACCAACTTCCCCTCCTACTTCGTCCGCCACCCGAACAAGGTGGTGTGGCTGTTCCACCAACATCGGGCCGCCTACGACGGTGCCGCCGCCGCGGCGGACTGGTCCGACTTCGACCTACAGGACGCGGCGTTGGAGGACCAACGGCTGCTCGCCGAGTGGGACAACGTCGCCCTGGCCGAGGCGGTCCGACTGTTCACCACCTCCGGTGTGGTGGCCGACCGGCTGGCCCGCTACAACGGTCTGACCGGCGAACCCCTGGCCCACCCACCGCCGCTGGCCGACCGGTTGCGACCCGGCGAGTTCGGGGACTACGTGCTGTCGGTGAGCCGGTTCGCGTCGAACAAGCGGCCCGGGCTGCTGGTGGAGTCCCTGGCGCACAGCCACTCGGGCGTGCGGGCGGTGCTGGCCGGCACCGGCGAACTGCGCGAGAAGGTGGCCCGCAGGGCGGCCGGCCTGGGGGTGGCCGAGCGGGTGGAACTGGCCGGCTTCGTTCCGGACGAGGAACTGGTCGAACTGCTGGCCGGGGCGCTCGCGGTGGTCTATGCGCCGCTGGACGAGGACTACGGCTACGTCACCCTGCAGGCCTTCTACGCCGGCAAGCCGGTGATCACCGCGGCCGACTCCGGCGGCGTGCTGGAATGGGTGCGCGACGGGGTGACCGGTCTGGTCACCGACGGTACCCCGGCCGGGATGGCCGCGGCACTGGACCGGCTGGCCGGCGACCGGGAGTTGGCCAGGAGACTGGGTGCCGCCGGCCGGCAGGCGGTGGCCGACCTGGCCTGGCGGCCCGCGGTGGACAAACTGGTCGGCAGATGATCCGCACCCTGCCCGTGCTCGGCGTGATGGTCGGGATGCACAGCCCGCCGGCGCTGCGATCCCTGTTGGTCACCGCGGCCAACCGGTGTCGGCCGGTGGCCTGCTCGGTTCTCGAACCCCCGCCAGAGCCCGCACCGGCCGGATACCTGTGGTGCGGCAGTTCCGCCCACCCGCCCGAGCAGGTGCCCCACGCGGCCTGGATCGGCGACCCGGCCGACGTGCACCACCCGGTGGCCCGGACCGCCGCGGTGCTGCTGTGCGAGACCACCGAGGCCGCCGACACGGCCGGCCCACGGGGGGTGTTCGTGCCCGAGTCGATCGGCCACTCGGACGCCCGACCGGTGACGCCGTTCGTCCGGCGCCGGGTGCGCACGGCACGCGGCCTGCCCGAACCGGTGGTCGCGCGGGCCGAGGACGGCCGCTGGTACTGGGGGGACTCGCCGGTCGCCCTGCCGGCCGACCTGGTGGACACCGCCGCGGGTACCGCGTCCGCGGTGGTGGCGACCGGGCCGGGTCTGCTGGTGGCACTGGCCTGGGCCGCTCCCACGGTCACCGACCCGGGCTCGGCAGCGGCACTGCGGGCGGTCGACGGGGTGCACCTGCTGGTCGGATCTGATCCGGACGAACGGTTGCGCCAGGCCCGGCTGCTGGCGACCGACGACGCGGTGGCAGCCCGGTTGGGCCGGGCCGGGCGCCTGCTGGCCCGCGAACGGATCGACTGCCGGCACGCCGCCTGGGTGATGTTGACCGGTCTGGGGATGCCGACGCACCCGTTGGCCGGCGGCCTGGCCGCGCTCGACCACGAACTGGACGCCCTGGGCACACCGGAGGGGTCGCCGGTCCGGGCCGCGGCCCGCGCGTGCGCGGCTCCGTTGCCCAGCCGGCTGCCGGCGGAAGGAGTACACCGGTGACCTCACCGCTACCTCCGGCGCTGCGCGAGGACCGGACCTTCCGGTTGCGGTTGCTCGACGGTGGTGACGGCAAGGGCGAGGGTCGAGCGGGCGGACCGGCAGCGGTCCAGCCAGAGGCCGCCACTCCGTCCACATCGGAGGAGCCAGCCCCGCCGCCCCCGCCCGACGGCGGCGGC
>DATCWR010000093.1:0-9101 GCA_036566245.1 Mycobacteriales bacterium
CTCGCCGAGGTCGGCCATCCGGTGTCCAGGCTGGTCCGCACCTCCATCGGCCCGGTGCGGCTCGGGCACCAGAAGCCCGGCACGGTCCGCCGCCTGGGCCGCGACGAGATCGGCAAACTGTACCGGTCGGTAGGCCTGTGACGGTCAGTTCGCGTCGGGCGGGACCGGGCGTCGGGCCGGGTGGTGGGTGCTCAGCGCGGTGCTGAGGCGCTCGGCAAGCCGGTTCATCTCCGCGTCTGGCACACACTGCTCCGGGGGCAGGCCGAGCATCTGGAAGATGCCGGGTCCACGGAGTTCGGCCGGCTGGTCGGGCATCCGAGGGATGACGTGGAAGTGGACGTGGCCGAAGCCCTCGGCCTCGGCCAGCAGCACCACGTAGGTCTTCACACAGCCGAGAACCTCCGCCAGCGCCGAGCTGAGATCCCGCAGCAGCGGTCCCAACTCCGCCGCGGCCTCGGGGTCGAGTTCGGTCAGCGCGGTGATGTGGCGGGTGGGCAGCAACACGAGCCAGCCGGGCAGCCCGGTGGTGAAGGCGTGGGCTGCCCGCCAGTGCCGGGTACGCACAATCCGTTCCCGGGCGGGCGGGTCGGCAGCAGCGGTGTTCTGGCAGGGTAGGCAGGCGAGCACGTGGTCGCCGGTCGTGGACACGACGGTCAACATATCGACGCCCGTTCCGTTGCGTGGTTGACCGGTGACGGTTTGGACGGTGGCTTGGTCACCGCCGTGACGGACGCGGCAGAATGCGCGCAGGTTCGGCGTCGGCCGACCACCCATCGGAAAGGAGCGGTCGTGCCACTCACCGGCGTCGTCGCGCTGGACGGACCGTCCGGCACCGGGAAGTCCTCGGTGGCCCGTTCCCTGGCCCGTGTTCTCGGTGCGTGTTACCTGGACACCGGCGCCATGTACCGGGCGGTGACCTGGGCGGTACTCGACGCCGAGGTTGACCTGAACGACCCCGACGCGATCGTCGAGGTCGCCAACAGGGTGCGACTGGAGATCACCACCGACCCGGACGACCAGCGGGTCAGCGCGGACGGTGAGCGGATCGACCGGCAGATCCGTTCGGTACCGGTGACCGCGGCGGTCAGTGCCGTCTCGGCGGTGCCCGGGGTGCGGGCCACCCTGGTGGCCAGGCAGCGGGCACTCATCGCCGAGGCCCGGGACCGGTGCGGCATCGTGGTGGAGGGGCGTGACATCGGCACCGTGGTCGCGCCGGACGCGCCACTGAAGGTGTACCTGACCGCCTCACCGGAGGAACGCGCCGCACGGCGGTCCCGGCAGGTTGGCCGGACCGACGCCGGGCAGGTGGAGGCACTCCGGGAGGCGATGCGACGCCGGGACACCTTTGACAGCGGACGCGCGACCAGCCCACTGCGGGCCGCCGCCGACGCCGTGGAGGTGGACACCACCCACCTGTCGCTCACCGAGGTGGTCGACCGCATGGTGGACCTGGCGCGAGACCGCGGCCTGGTCGTGCCGGAGGGCCAGCCGTGAGCATCGAGCGGACCGCCCGCCAACGTGCCCGGGGAGTGTGGTCCATGGCACCGGGCCGGGCCACCGCCCGAATGCTCACCCGGATCGCGGTCCGCCTGACCGTGGACGGGTTGGCGAACATGCCGGCCACCGGCGGGGTGCTGCTGGCGATCAACCACAGCGCGTTCGTGGACGGGCCGATCCTGTTCGGGGTGGTTCGCCGACCCACCGCGTTCCTGATCAAGATCGAGATGTTTCGTGGGCCGCTCGGTGTGCTGTTGCGCCACATCGGGCAGATCCCGGTGCGGCGTGGGATCGCCGAGCGGGCACCGCTGGTCGCCGCGTTGGACACCCTGGCCGAAGGTGGTGTGGTCGGGATTTTTCCGGAAGGCACCCGGGGTGTTGGTGACGTGTCGCGGGTGGAGCACGGAATCGCCTTCCTCGCACTGCGATCCGGTTGTCCGGTGGTCCCGGTGGCCTGCCTGGGAACCGCCTCGGCGTTCGCCGGGTGGCGGCCGGGTCGGCGTCGGCAGGTTCGGGTGGTGTTCGGTGAACCGTTCGTGATCGGTACCGGTAGGTCCGGGCCGGCCAGGCGTACCGTGGCCGAGGCGGCTGAGGAGATCCGGATCGTGCTGGCCAAGCACGTGGCGCAGGCCGTAGACAAACATGACCCGGAGGAACCCCACAATGACTGATGACACCGGTACGTACGCGTCCGGCGACGGCCCGCAGGCCGTGTCCGACGACGTCGAGTTGCCGGTACTGGCCGTGGTGGGGCGACCGAACGTGGGGAAGTCCACCCTGGTCAACCGGATCCTCGGACGCCGCGAGGCGGTGGTGCAGGACGTCCCCGGGGTGACCCGGGACCGGGTGGCCTACGACGCGATCTGGTCCGGACGCCGTTTCACCGTGGTCGACACCGGCGGGTGGGAACCCGACGCACGGGGTCTGGCCGCCCGGGTGGCCGAACAGGCCGAACGGGCGGTGGCCGCCGCGGACGCGGTGCTGCTGGTCGTGGACGCCCGGGTGGGGGCGACCGAGACCGACGAACAGGTCGCCCGGGTGTTGCGGCGTGGTGACCGGCCGGTGGTGCTGGCCGCGAACAAGGTCGACGACGAGCGGGCCGAGTCCGACGCGGCCGGCCTGTGGTCGCTGGGACTCGGTGAGCCGTATCCGGTCAGCGCCCTGCACGGGCGGGGGAGCGGGGACCTGCTCGACGCGGTGGTGGCCGCGCTGCCCGAGTCGCCACCGGAACGCGCGGAGCGGGGTGGCCCCCGCCGGGTCGCCCTGGTGGGACGGCCGAACGTGGGCAAGTCCAGCCTGCTCAACCGGATCACCGGTGAGGAGCGGGCGGTCGTGCACGAGGTCGCCGGCACCACCGTGGACCCGGTGGACAGCCTGGTGTCGCTCGGCGGTGAGGTGTGGCGGTTCGTCGATACCGCCGGGCTGCGCCGCCGGGTACGCACCGCCTCGGGGGCGGAGTACTACGCCAGCCTGCGTACCTCCACCGCGATCGAGGCCGCCGAGGTGGCCGTGATCCTCATCGATGCCAGCGAACCGATCAGCGAGCAGGACCAGCGGGTGATCAGCGCCGTGGTGGACGCCGGCCGCGCGCTGGTCCTGGCGTTCAACAAGTGGGACCTGCTCGATGAGGACCGGCGGCTGCGGCTGGAGAAGGAGATCGACCGCGAACTGCTGCGGATCCGGTGGGCGCCCCGGGTGAACATCTCAGCGATGACCGGGCGAGGTGTGGACAAACTGCCCCAGGCGCTGCGCACCGTGCTGGCGTCCTGGGACCAGCGCGTCCCCACCGGCCAACTGAACTCCTGGCTGGCCACGGTGGTCGCGGCAACGCCGCCACCGGCGCGCGGTGGCCGGCAGCCGAAGGTACTGTTCGCCACCCAGCCCAGCTCCCGCCCACCCAGGTTCGTGCTGTTCACCACGGGGTTCCTGGAGCCGGCGTACCGGCGGTTCCTGGAACGTCGGCTGCGGGAGGACTTCGGCTTCGTCGGCACGCCGATCGAGATCAGCGTGCGGGTGCGCGAGCGGCGGGCTGCGAGGCGCTGATCACCGGGGGTGTGCGCGAGCACCCCCGCGACTGCGGTAACCTCACACCGGACGCCGTGCGGCGTCCATGCTCGGGACGTGGCGCAGCTTGGTAGCGCACTTGACTGGGGGTCAAGGGGTCGCAGGTTCAAATCCTGTCGTCCCGACGGTAAAACCGCAGGTCAGGGGCCTGGTTTCCGGTGACGGAGACCAGGCCCCTGATCATTTGACCGTCATTTGACCGTGGCACCGGCCGTCCCGGACCGTCACGTCACGGACAGATTCGTGTCCGGACGGCCCGTGGCGGCATCGTCGTCGGGGCCGTGTGAACGCGGGGGCTGGAGGCGGTGGGAGAGGTCGCGGGAGCATGGGCACCGCAGCGACGTCGGCACTGACCTGGGCGTAGGGCTTGGAGCGGGCTGTGCGCCACCGTCCGGGTACCCCTCCGCAGTGTGGGCCGTGTCGTGGGTGCGGTGGGCGTTGTAGGTCAGCGTGGAGAAACGGAAGAGGAGCGCGGAGTCCGCACTTCCAATGGTGGAGACGGTCCTCGTCGGCAACCGTGAAACGCGGGAAGACCTCAAGTTCATGATCCAGTATGTCTTCGCCGACCCCAACGGCAACTACGGCTACTGGTGGGCCGCCGATTGGCCTACGGTGGCGTGCACGCCGACGCAGAGTTCGTCCGCCAACTCATGTGCTAGTGCTGTGACCACATAGCTTCACCGGGTTGTGGAATGCTCCCGCCAGTCGTGTTCGAGACACTCCAACCCCCGCCAGACATCCACGCAGGATGATCACTGACCCCACACCACGGGTGTCCGTACAACGGGGCCAAGCTCAGACCTGGACGGCGGCGGGGTAGCGGGCGCCGAATTGTTTGTCGAAGTCTTTGAACGCGATCTGTGCGGCGTCCAGGGTGGGTGCGGTGTAGATGGCGCGCATCCCGGCGGCGACAGTCTTCCGGTCACCGTAGGAGATGAACCGCATGGCGTTACGGATGACGTGGACGACACAGGTTTGCACGATCGTGTCGGGGAACACCGCCCGGATCGCGTCGGGGAGGCCGGTCAGCCCGTCGCAGCAGGCGATCAGGACGTCTCGCAGGCCACGGTTCCGAAGGTCGGTCAACACCTTGTGCCAGAACTTCGCCGCTTCGGCGTCGGCGATCCAGCACCCGAGGGCGTGTTTGCGGCCGTCCAGGTCCACCCCGACGGCCAGGTGCGCGGTCTTGACGGTGACCACACCCTTGTCCTTGACCCGGATCCGGATCCCGTCGATGTAGAGGATCGGATACACCTCGTCCAAAGGACGGTTCTGCCACAACGTGATCTCGTCGACCACGACGTCGGTCACGTTCGAGATCAACTCCCGGGACGCCGATATCCCGTAGGTTTCGGCCAGGTGTGCCTCAATATCCCGGGTGGTCATTCCCCGTGAGTACAGCGACAGGATCACCTCGTCGATGTTCCCCAGCCGCCGTGACCTTTTGGGTACCAGGGTGGGTTCGAACTCGCCGTTCCGGTCGCGGGGCACGTCGAGAGTGACCGGGCCGTGGGTGGTGGATACTGTCTTGGTCGAGTGCCCGTTGCGGGAGTTCCCCGTCCCTGCCCCGTCCCGGTCGCCCTTCTCGTAGCCCAGGTGGTGGGCCATCTCCACGTCCAAGGCGCGTTCCAGGACGGCTTTCGTCATCTGATTCAACAACTCGTGGACACCGAGTGAACCACCGTTCGCGTGGGCGTCGGCCACCAACGCGTCCAACAAGTCCGGTGTGATCGTCTTCGCGAGCAACTCGCCGGCTTTCACACCATCCGACACACGGCGCATATTCTGAGAAACCACTGAATGAACCCTTTCTGAGCCACCGAACGTGACCCGATCCTGGCCCATCCACGGCTTACACAGTTGACATGACACGGCCCCTGCACAAGGCGCAGGAGACCAAGAAGAAGAGTGTCACCGAGGTCATCGTCAAGGCCGGCGGCCAGGTACTCTCCGCCTACCTGGGTATCGACGACGTCAAGAACTGCTTCACCAAGGGTGACGTCCTCGCGTGTGTTTCGATGCTCACCACCGCGGTCCCGTGGTTGAAGATTGGCAAGTTGCCCGGCCTGGTCAAGGTCCTGAACAGGGCCTACCACGCGTACACCAATTTCATGAAGGAACGCCGGAAGGCCAACAAGATCCTCGAGGCGGTCGCTGAAGCCTGCCCGGTCAAGTCGGTAAGCAGTTTCGTGCCCGGCACCATGGTGTTGATGGCCGACAGAACCCACAAGCCCATCGAACAGATCAAACCCGGCGACAAAGTCTTAGCCACCGACCCGGCAACCGGTCAGACCGTGGCGCGTACGGTCGTCGCGACCAGGGTCAGTACCGGGGTGAAGCACCTGGTCGGTGTGACCGTGGCCACCCACGGCCTGGTCACCAGCCAGACCGGAACCGTCACCGCCACCGACACCCACCCGTTCTGGGTCGCCGACCCGCACCCGGCTGCCGGACCGAACCTGCCCAAGGGCCACTGGACCGAAGCTGGTGACCTCCACCCCGGCGACCTGCTGCGCACCCCCGCAGGCACCCTCCTACCCATCCTCACCCTCACCACCTGGACCCAAGCCGACACCGTCCACAACCTCACCATCGACACCGACCACACGTATGATGTACTCGCCGGCAACACACCGGTACTCGTCCACAATGCCGGAGATTGCCCTAACTGGAGTCCTACGAGTGGACCAACGTTTGGTCATACGTTCAAGACTCATGGCGCTGGCGTCAAGAACACTCAGAGACTGATCGACCGCGCTAGAAGCACAGGAAAGTCGCAGGGTCAGTGGCTCGACAATGATGCGGCTGCAGAGTTCCTGAAGAGCGTGCATGTGGAGGGTGCTGGCCCCAGGTCGGTGAGGATTCCTGATGGACTCGGGCAGGTTATAATGCCGGATGGAACCATCGTTCAGGCCAGGGCGGCGACTGTAGTTCCAAACCGGAATGGCCTGTATAAGACGTCATTTCCAATTATTGGGCCAAACTGAGGTTGTGGTGACTTATGACTTTCTCAATCTCGCTGAGTTGCCCTCCGACGCCCTCTGGTGTGGAAATCGCGCGGGGGAGTCAGGGGAGCGCCGAGGACTACGAGCAGATGGTCATGGATGCCTGTGAAATATTGGCTGTTGCTGACTGTCGTTTTCGTATAGAAGGCTTTGGCAGCAGCGAGTGGACTGTAGATGTCGGTTACGATCTGTCCGCTTTCATGGAGCAGTTTCCCGAGCTCCTCGTCGGAGTGCGTGAGCGGCGTTCTGTTGAAGTGGACCTCTATTCCCAAGGCGTTGAGCGCACGCTGGAATTTAATTCGGAGGGGGATCTAGTAGAAATTAGGTGCGTGTCTCGGACGGATTGGGTGCCAGACCCTGATGTCGAATTTGTGACTCGGAAAGATCTCGAAGCAATGCTTTCAAAGTTGGCCGTTGATTTCTCTGTAGCATTAAGAGATGTTGGTTCGTCGTTCGCCCAAGTCGCTCCCTTCGTGAATTGGCAAGTCGGTAAAGTCTGAACCGACGGGACGTGCCCGGGTGTTGGATTTATTTCCGACCCATACTCGGGTCAAGCGGAGCCCGCCCGTCTAACGGCCACTGGGCTAACGCTGGCGGCCCGGTGACCTGCTGCGAATCCCCGGTCGGTACTCTCCCGCCCATCTCGCACATACCACTTGGGGGACTCAGGCCCAGACCGTCCGCCGGGCGCACGATCGGGGTGCTGTGCTAGACCCCTGAGCGAGCTTGGCGGGTGCCCCGGCCCATTAGCCTCACGGTCAGCCCTGCCGAAGACAAGGCCGAGCGGTTGGCTGGAATGGTGGCCCGGCTCTGGCAGAAGCACGGCCACCGGTGTTCGCGGAGTGTTCTGGCCCGGGCGCTGAGGTTCGCGGAGTGTTCTGGCCCGGGCGCTGAGGTTCGCCGAGAGACGGGCCGCGGCCTTCGACCTGGGCACCTGCGTGGTCGTCCACGGCCATCCCCACCCAGGCAACGCGTTGCGGGTCGTCAGGCCCAGGGCCGGGGCCGAGTCGGAGTTCGTCTTCGTCGACCCTGACGGGTTCCTCGCCGACCCCGCCTGTGACCTGGGTGTCGTCCTACGCGACTGGTGTCGGCAACTGCTTGCCGGTGATGCCCGGTTGTTGACCCGCCTCTACTGCACTCTGTTGGCCGACCGAACCGGCATCGACCCGACCGTGATCTGGGAGTGGGGCGTCCTGGAACGGGTGTCCACCGGGCTGTACCTACTCGACCTGGGCGCCGAAGACCTGGCCCAACCGTTCCTCCACACCGCTGGACTACTCGCCTGACCAGGCCGCACACCGAACCGGTCCACGGACGATCGCGCAGCGGCGGCTCGTTTCACGCTGAACACCGCGGTCGCGCACCGGACCACCACGCATCGGCGAACGTCGCCCCTTTCGTCTTGTGGGCCGACATGCGCGCTGGGGCATCCCTCGCCTTTCCAGGTCCGGTTGGTCGCCGCAGTGTGGGTCGCCACGGATGCCCGGCTGGGCGGCGGTGGGACGCCCAAAGGTCAGCACACCGCGCGGGGGCTACGCGCCGATGAACCCGGCCCAGCCATCCGGGTGAGACAGGCCTCGCTGCGCTCGGTCGCCTACGGCGATCCCACCCGGATGACCGAGCCGGAACCCCCGTCGCCCCTGCGGGACCCCCACACGGCGCGCTGAGGCGGTGCCGCGTTCCCACCGACACCGAGCCCAGGAGGTCCACCCCGATGAACCCCCACAGCACCACGACGCCGACCGATCCCGACTACCGACCGGCCGAGGACTCCGACGCCTACCGGGTCCTGATCGCCGTCAACCTGGCCGCGGACCAGACCGACCCCGACACCACCGGATGGTGACCGGTATTCAGCTCGCCCGAGGGCCGCCGGTGGCCCTCGATGGTGAGCGCCGAACCGACTGCCCGGAAGGCACCGTCGACCGGCCTGACCTCGAGCTGCGGAGGGGCAGAACGAGGGCGGCTGTGAGGCCATCGATGGTTGCTGGATCGAATCGAGGACGCGCCCGAGTACGGCACCCGTCCTGTTATGCCGGCCGTGCCCCCGCCGCCATAGCAGTTCGCCACCTCGGGTTTCTCAATCCCGATGTTGTCAGACCGGCCAGGGCGGCCGTGACCCCGCCGCCATCGCCGGGCCAGCTTCCCTCACTCGCGACGGTCACTCCTCGAGGTCTGACAGGGCGACCGCGTCCGTTCCACCGCCGCAGAGAGGATAACGATGCAGAATCTGCCTGACATCTACCACGTATCCCCAGAGCCCGATCCGGCTGAGTACGGCGTGGTCTCCTTCATCCGTGAGGTCGTCCGACTGTTTTCCGGGCATGTCGGCCCGAGCGCTCGACCAGTCTCGGTACTGGGACTTACCTCAGCCCAGGCCGGTTTAGATGGCTCGCAGCGTTGGACCGTGGTCTACGTCGCCCTGATCGACGGTTCCCACGTCACGTTCGTTGCGCAGCCGCACCCGGCGGCCGTCGCGGACAGCGAGTGGCGGATCTACGTCAACGGCCGATTCATCGAACTGTTGTCTCCGCC
>DATCWR010000097.1:0-7040 GCA_036566245.1 Mycobacteriales bacterium
GTTCGGTCCCGGACGCGGTGGAGGCGGCCGCGGCCGCCCTGGTCCGGGACGTGCGGATCCCGATGGCCGAGGCCCTTGCCCGGGTGCACCGCCAGGGCCGGCTCCAGGCACTGGCCGACCGGCTGCGGGAGCAACTGGGTGCCAGCTTCGGTGGTGCCTGGATCGACCAGGCGCACTCTGGTCGGCTCACCGTCGCGGTGCTCGACGCAGACGCCGCGACCCGGGTGCGGCAGGCCGCCGAACGTGTCGACCTGTCCGACACCGCGGTGGTGCGGGCCCGCCGCGCCGCGGCCGACCTGGACCGGACCGCCCAACAGCTCGGCATGCGGGCTGCCGTGGCCAACCAGGGTGCCCGCTTCGGGCTGGAGGTGTCGGTGGCGGTCGTCCGCAACACCGTCGAACTTCGGGTGCCGGCCGGTGTCGACCTGACCCCGGCGCAGCTTCGGCTGGTCACCTCGGTGCGTGGACGCCGGGACGGCCCGGTGGTGTTGGACACCTACACCGGACAGAACGTGCCGCAGTCGTGCCCGAGCCGGTATGCCTGCGACCCGCCGTTGCGGTCCGGGTTGGCGATCTACACCGGCGGCGCCCGGTGTACCAGTGGCTTCCTGACCGGCGCGGCCGGCCGGTACTACCTGCTCACCGCCGGCCACTGCACCGGGATCGCGCCGACCTGGGCGGCGGTCACCGCGACCCACGGTATGCGACTGATCGGGCCGCGGGTGCACAGCGTGTTCGGTCGCGGTGGTGACATGGGGCTGATCAGGATCGACTACCCGACGTTCTGGCAGGCCGCCGCGATGGTCTACCCGCAGCACCCGATCCGGTCGGTGGGCACCGCGCTGGTCGGAGCCACCGTCTGCAAGACCGGGTCCACCAGCGGCCTGACCTGTGGTCTGGTGACCCGGGTGAACGCCACCGTGTACTACCCGGGGCGAACCGTAACCGGGTTGACCGTGACCACGGCGTGCAGTGCGCCCGGGGACAGCGGAGCCGGGGTGTGGTCCGGCAGCACCGCCTACGGGCTGCTCAGCGGTGGGCCGAGACACGGCTGCGGGATGGTCTACCAACCGGTGCCCCGGGCCGAACACGCGTTCGGCGTGCGGGTGCTGCTCGACCGACCGGGCCAGAGGTCCGACCACACCTGATCCCGCTCACCCGACCGGCCCACCGCCGACGGCGAACCGCCGGTGGGTACACACGGTGTCATCACCCGACCGCGACACGGCGCCCAACGGGTGGGTGCCCGGTTTGGCGGCTGCTGTCTGCTCCGACCTGCCGAACGGCATACGCCCGCGGTTTACACCCGATCGGGTGACACCTGTTCAGGGATTTTGGCTGCGCAAGGCGCCTACATCGGACAAGGTGTGGCTGTGGCCTCAGTGTCTGGCCCCGCCCTGCGCCACCACACCAGGAGGTTGCCGGGCGAGTTGGTCAACCGGCACCAACCGTTCGCCGCGACCCGGTGAACGCCCAACAGGTACCCGCACCAGTTTCGGCCACCCGGCCCGGTGCGGCCCATGCACGGAACACGCGAGTCCGCCCGCCCGACCGACCCGCGTCCGACCAAGGGAGATTCGTGGCAGCCTTCGCACTGGACAACCACCTGCCGGCCGACTTTCTCGTCGAGAAGTTGCGCGCCGACGTGCGGGACGGTCTGACCGCCAGTCCGAAGGTGCTACCGCCGAAATGGTTCTACGACGAACGCGGTGGTCGGCTGTTCGAGCGGATCACCCAACTGCCCGACTACTACCTGACCCGGGCCGAGCGGGAGATCATCGGCGCGCACGCCGGCGAGATCGCGGCCCGGGTCGGTGTGGACACACTGGTGGAGTTGGGGTCTGGCTACGCGGAGAAGACCCGGTTGCTGCTCACCGCGCTGGCCGACACCGGCACGCTGCGCCGGTACATCCCGGTGGACGTGAGCATCACCGCGCTGGTGGAGGCCGGCGAGGCGCTGATGGCCGAGTACCCGACCATCGAGGTGCACGGCGTGATGGCCGACTTCGAGAACCAACTGGGGTTGCTGCCCAGTGGTGGCCCGCGACTGACCGCGTTCCTCGGCGGCACCGTCGGCACGTTCGAACCCCGCGAGCGGATCAGGTTCCTGCGTGGGCTGCGGGACAGCATGGACGCTGATGACTGGTTGTTGTTGGGCGTGGACCTGGCCAAGAGTCCTGACGTGCTGGTGCGTGCCTACGACGACGACGCCGGGATCACCGCCGAGTTCAACCGCAACGTACTGCGTCGGATCAACCGGGAACTGCGCGCGAACTTCGACGCGGACTCCTTCGACCACGTCGCGGTGTGGGACGCGGCCAACGAGTGGGTGGAGATGCGGCTGCGGGCCCGTCGGTCCCAGGACGTCCGGGTCGGGGCGATCGGCCTGGTCGCGCACATCGACGCGGGTGAGGAGATCCGCACCGAGGTGTCGGCGAAGTTCCGCCGGGAACGGATCGAGGCCGAACTGGCCCGTTGTCAGTTCGGCGTCCGGGAGTGGTGGACCGACGAACAGGGGCGTTTCGCCCTGTCGCTGTCCCAGGCGGTCTGACCCACCGGGACCTCCGGAAGGTCGATCAGCGCTCCCCCGGACGGGATGATGGGACGATGACCACCCTGTCGCAGCAGCTCACCGAGCGCGGTCTACCGGCCGTGCGTGAGCAGCAGAACCATCCGACCGTGGCCGGGATCGCCCGGGGCGACCTGGATCCTGCGGTGTTTCGATCGTGGTTGGAACAGGATCACCTCTTCCTCGGCGACTACGTGCGGGTGCTGGCCCGGCTGGCCGGGCAGGCGCCGGTCGGGCGTCCGGACCACCTGGGCGACCTGCTGGACCTGGCCCACTCGACCTGGCACGACGAGTTGGCCCTGCACCGGTCGCTGGCCGCCGAGTTCGGCGCCGACCTGGCCGGCGCCAGGCCCGGCCCGGCCTGTCGGGCCTACACCGGGTTCCTGTTCGATGCCTGTGCCGACTACGGTCGCGGGCTCGCCGCGCTGCTGCCGTGCATGTGGGGTTACTCCACGTTGGGTCGTCGGCTCGCCGAACACCCCCCGACCGAACCGCGTTACGCCCGGTGGGTGGCCAGCTACGCCGACCCGGGGTTCGCCGCGCAGGCCGCCCGGTGCGCCCAGATGGTCGACGAGGCGCACCACGACGGACTGCTCGACGAAGCCACCGCCACCGCCGCGTTCGACCAGGCGATGGCGCACGAACTGGCCTTCTGGAGCCTGCCGTGACCGGCCGGTCACCCGGTGCCGCGGCCGAGTTGGCCCGGTTCGGCGAACCACTGTGGCCACGCCTGGTGGGCCACCCGTTCGTGGTCGCGGCCGGGGAGGGCACCCTGGCCGACGAGGCGTTCGACCGCTGGCTGGCCGAGGACCACGCGTTCGTGGTGGGGTTCCGCCGGTTCCTGGCCGGGCTGGTGATGCTGGCCCCCGACGATGCCGCGCGCGACATCCTGGCCGCCGCACTGGTGCCGTTGCAGGGCGAACTGGAACTGTTCCGCGAGGAGGCGGCCCACCGTGGGGTGGACCTGGACACCGAGCCCGGCCCGACCACGTTGGGGTACACCGCGTTCGTCCAGTCCTCGCTGCTGCGCGGCTACCAGGTCGCCCTCACCGTGCTGTTCGGTGCGGAGAAGGCCTACCACGACGCCTGGGTGGCGGTGCGTTCCCGGGCCGCGGAGCGCTCGCCGTACTGGCCGTTCATCGACAACTGGTCCTCGCCGACCTTCGGGGGCTGGGTCACCGACGTGGCCCGGTTGGTGGACGCCGCCGCACCGGAGGGCGCGACCGAGCCGATGCGCAGGGCGTTCGGGCGGGTTGTCCGGTTCGAGGCGCGGTTCTGGGACGCCGTGCACGCTGGCGAGACCTGGTAGGAGCACCACCGGGGCGTGTCAGACTGGATATTGTGCCCGAGCTACCCGAGGTTGCCGCGCTCGCCGCGTTCCTGCGCGAACGTGCGGTCGGTCGGGTCATCGCCCGGATGGAGGTGGCCGCGCCGGCGGCCCTGAAGACCTACGACCCGCCGGTCGACGCGCTGGCCGGACTGACCCTGACCGGGGTCGAACGACACGGCAAGTTCCTCGACCTGGCCGCCGCGGACCTGCACCTGGTCGTACACCTGGCCAGGGCCGGCTGGCTGCACTGGCGGGAACCGCTGCCCGGGACGGTCACCCGACCCGGGCGCGGGCCGTTGGCCGTCCGGCTGCGCCTGACCGCCGACCGGACCGGCACGGCCGCCGGCTTCGACCTGACCGAGCAGGGCACCCAGAAGAAGCTTGCCGTCTACCTGGTGCGCGACCCCGGTGAGGTGCCCGGGGTGGCCCGGCTCGGTATGGACGCGCTGGACCCGGGGTTGACCGCCGACCGGTTGGCCGAACTGCTGCGGGGTCGGCGCGGTCAGATCAAGGGTGTCCTGGTGGACCAGACCGCACTGGCCGGCATCGGTAACGCGTACTCCGACGAGATCCTGCACGCCGCCCGGCTGTCCCCGTTCGCCATTGCCGAACGGTTGACCGACGAACAGACCGGGCGGTTGCACACCGCGCTGCGGGCGGTGCTGTCCGACGCGGTGGACCGGTCGGTGGGGCAGCGGGCGGCCACCCTCAAGGCGGAAAAACGGTCCGGCCTGTCGGTACACGGCCGCACCGGACTGCCCTGCCCGGCGTGCGGGGACACCGTGCGTGAGGTGTCCTTCGCCGACCGTTCCCTCCAGTACTGCCCGACCTGCCAGACCGGCGGCCGGCCACTGGCCGACCGACGACTGTCCCGGTTGCTGCGGTGACGGGCATCGGACCGTCGCCATCCTTCCGGGATACCGGCGACAGCGGCATGTCCAGGTAAGAGGATGAGGTATGCGCACCATCGGTGCGGTCGTCGTGTTGCTGGGCCTGGCCGCGGTCGCGGCCTGGGCCCTGGTCCGGCTGCGGCACCGCCGTGGGTTCTCCAGCCCGGCCGAGCGGGTCACCTTCGAGACCCTGCACACCGCGAACCAGGCCGCCCCGCCGCTGCGGGCCGGCCTCACCGAGACCGCAGCGGCCCGGTCGGCCCGACACCTGCGGGCCCTGTTGGGTACGCCGGCCATCGCCATCACCGACACCGAACGGACACTGGCCTGGGAGGGCCCGGGGTTCCGACACGGCGAACGACTGCTGGCCGGGGCACGGCAGACCCTGTCCGACGGTCGACCGGTGGTACTGCACGCCGACGACCTGGCCTGCGGCGTGCCCGACTGTTTCGTACAGGCCGCGGTGGTGGTGCCGATCTCGGTGGAGGACCAGGTGGTCGGCACACTGGCCGCGATCACCTCCACCGAACCCGGTGCCGGGCTGGTACGTGCCGCGCTGGAAACGGCACGCTGGGTGTCCACCCAGCTCGAACTGGCGGAGTTGGACCACTCCCGGGCCCGACTGGCCCAGGCCGAGGTGCGGGCCCTGCGGGCCCAGATCAGCCCGCACTTCATCTACAACGCGCTGACCACCATCGCGTCGTTCGTGCGCACCGACCCGGAGCGGGCCCGGGAGTTGGTGTTGGAGTTCGCCGAGTTCACCCGCTACAGCTTCCGTTCGCACGGAGACTTCACCACGCTGGCGGAGGAACTGCGAAGCATCGACCGATATCTCACCCTGGAACGGGCCCGTTTCGGCGATCGACTGGAGGTTCGTCTCCAGATCGCCCCCGAAGTGCTGCCGGTGGCCGTACCCTTCCTCGCACTGCAACCTCTGGTGGAGAACGCCGTGCGACACGGCCTGGCCGCCAAGACCGGGGTCGGCACCATCAGCATCGTCGCCGAGGATGCCGGCACCGAGTGCCTCATCAGCGTCGAGGACGACGGCGTGGGCATGGATCCCGACGCCGTGCGTGCCCGCTCGGAGGAGGACGGTGCGCATGTCGGTCTGGGGAACGTGGACGACCGACTGCGGTCGGTCTTCGGCGACGATTTCGGACTGGTCGTGGAGACGGCCCCGGGGGCCGGTACCAAGGTGAGTATGCGCATCCCGAAGTTCCACGCCGGGGTGCGGGTCTGCTGACCGACCGCGAGAGGGGAGTGAGATGGTGCTCACCCGTACCACGTGGCCGTGCCATGACACGCTGGCGACGAGGCCGGCATGAACCCGGAGGACATGCCGGCCGGGTTGCGCGCGCTGGCGGTGGACGACGAGGTACCCGCGCTGGACGAGTTGGCCTACCTGCTGCGCGCCGACAGCAGGGTGGCCGAGGTTCGCACCGTCGGTAACGCCACCGACGCGCTGCGCGTCCTGCGCGACGGCGAGGTCGACGTGGTCTTCCTCGACGTGCGGATGCCCGGGCTGGACGGTCTGGAACTGGCCCGGGTGCTCCGCCGGTTCGCCGTGCCGCCGTTGGTGGTGTTCGTCACCGCCTACGACGACCGGGCCGTTGACGCGTTCGACCTGGGCGCGGTGGACTACCTGCTCAAACCACTGGAACCCGAACGGTTGGCCGAGACGCTGCGCCGGGTGTTGGCCGCGCGGGACCGCACCCCGGCCCGCGACGGTGCGCACCGGCCGGCCGACGACGAGGTGATCCCGGTGGAACTGGCCGGTCGAACCAGACTGCTGCCCCGCTCGGCGGTGCGCTGGGTGGAGGCGCAGGGCGACTATGCCCGACTGCACACCGGTGAGGGCAGCCATCTGGTGCGCATCCCGCTGTCGGTGTTGGAGGAACGCTGGGCCGACGTGGGATTCGTGCGGATCCACCGCTCCTACCTGGTCGCCCTGCGCCTGATCCGAGAACTGCGGCTCACCGGCAGCGGATACGTGGTCCGGGTTGACGACCGTGAGCTGCCGGTGAGTCGACGGCACACCCGCGAACTCAAGGATCGGTTGGTGCGGGGAGCCAAGGCCGGCTGGATCAGGTCGTAGAGGCGGTCAGGGGTCACCTCTGGTCGGTGGTCCGGTGGGGCCCGCCCGGGGTCCCTGATGGGGGCCTGAACAGTGTGGCGGCGGTCTGCGGCGCGGACAGGAAACACGGGGGTTCGCACACATGTGTTGGTAGCCGTCGGGAAACCGTGGCACTCG
>DATCWR010000122.1:0-5054 GCA_036566245.1 Mycobacteriales bacterium
AGGAGCGGGTCGAGCGGGCCGCGTACTTCCAGCGGGCCGTGGGCACCGGCGCGTTCAGCGGGCTGACGGTGCCGCAGTACCTGACCGACCTGTACGCCCCGGCCACCGCGGCACTGCGGCCGTTCGCGGACATGTGCAACCGGCACACCCTGCCCGAGGCGGGCATGGCTGTGGAGATCTCCCGGGTCACCACCGCGTCCAGTGCCGGGCTTCAGACCTCGGAGAACTCGGCGGTGGCCGAGACGAACATGGACGACACCCTGCTGACCATCGCGGTGCAGACCGCGGCTGGTCAGCAGACCGTGTCTCGGCAGGCGATCGACCGTGGTACGGGGATCTCCGAGGTGGTGATGCAGGACCTGTTCAACCGGGTCGCCACCACCTTGGACAACACCCTGCTCAACCAGGCCACCACAGGGTTGACCAACGTCGCGGCGTCCAGCTCATACACCGACACCAGCCCAACCGGTGCCGAGTTGTACCCGAAGATCCTCGGCGCGGCGGCCGGCGTCGAGGCGGCCATGCTTGCGTTGGGTACCCCGACACACGCGGTGATGCACTCACGTCGCTGGTACTGGCTGTCCAGCCAGATGAGCAACACCTGGCCCATGGTCAACTCCCAGGGCATTCCGGTTCAGGCGGCGGGCACGAACCTGAACACCCCGTACAACGGTGGTGTCCGGGGTGTGCTGCCCAACGGCCTGCTGGTCGTGGTGGACAACAACATCGCCACGAACCTGGGTGCGGGTACCAACGAGGACGAGATCTACGTCGTTCCCGCCAGCGAGTGCCACCTGTGGGAGGACCCGAACGCGCCGCTGTTCATCCGCGCCGAGCAGCCGGCTGCCGCGTCGCTGGGTGTCCTGATGGTCGCCTACTCCTACTTCGCGTACACGTTCGGCCGGTTCGCGAACGGCATGCAGAAGGTGGGCGGTACCGGCCTGGTCACCCCGGTCTTCTAGGAGGTCATGGTGCACGCGTCCGCCCGCAATTTCGTCGGTGGGGTTGTGAGCGGACGCGTGTTCGGCCGGGTGGTTGAGGTCGGCGGGCGGGACATCAACGGGGGCGTTCGCGACCTGGTCGCTTGTGCCGAGTACCTGTCGATCGACCTGGAATCCGGTCCGGCAGTGGACGCGGTGGTCGACTGTCGGGACTGGTCACCGCCGTGGCCGGCGGACCTGGTGATCTGCTGCGAGGTCCTCGAACATTCCCCGGATCCTGCCGGGGTGTTGGGGGCGTGTGCCGGCTACCTACGGTCGGGTGGCCTGTTGGTGGTGACCTGCGCCGGGCCTGGTCGTAGGCCGCACTCGGGTCATGACGGTGGCCGGGTTCGACCCGGCGAGCACTACGCCAACATCGACCCCGCGTGGATGCGTGGCGCGCTGTCTGGCATGGATGACGTGGTCGTCGAGTACCGCGCGGGGGTGTGTGACGTGTACGCGACGGCGGTTGCCCGGTGAGATTGCTGCGGTCGTGGCCGGCTGTCGTCCCGACAGGTCGGGCGTACGTGCAGGACAGCATTGAACGGCTCATTCTGCGCGACTACGACTACGCGCCGCTGGCCGACGTCGACGATGACGTGCTCCTGGTCGAGTGGGACATCGCGGTCGACGGGGGCGACCTGGTCCGGTTCGCCAAGCGTGCTCGCGCCGAACCGGGCAGGGTGCTTGTTGCCCCGTACCGGTTGTACGTCACCACGGTGCGGAACGTCCCATTGCCTCACCCGGTGTGGTGTCATCGCCGCGCCGACGGGTCACATGTGGACACCGGCGAGCCGACATGCGCCTACTTCGGGTTCGGGTTGATCTACCTGCCCCGCGAGGTCGTTCGAGCGTTCCGCGCGGAATGGTCGGGGCACTTCTCTGATGGGTCGTTCGGCGGGTGGCACCGGCGCCGGGTCACCGACCAGGTGCCTATCGACTGGGACGTACGGCCGGCCCACCTGCACTACAACCTCGGACCACTGGTGGGCGTCGACGACCCGCCCGTGATCCCACCACCACCTCGGAGGACGCTCATGCCTGACCTGCCCACTGACGATCCGGTCCGCCAGTCGTGGCTGCGTGATCCGGCCAGGAAGGCGGAGATCGCCGCGCTGCTACGGGAGCGCGCGGGACTCCTCGCCCAGGGCAAGGCCGACCGGGTGCCGGCGGTGGACGAGCAGCTCGCGATCCGCGGGTACATCGCACCCCAGTCCGAGCCACCGCAGGAACCATCGACCTCGGCGTCTGAGGAACAGGTGCGGTCGAGTCCGCCGAAGGGCCGTCGGTCCCGTCCACGTCAGACCGCCGAGTGAGTCGTGCGAGGGGCGGCTGGTCTGCGTCCGCCTGCCGTCCCTCGTACCTTTCTGGGGGTGAGCGGTGCCGTTGACTCTGGTGCAGCAGGCCGGCATGGCGTCGTCGGCTGACGGCGCGACGCTGACGGTGGCGTTCGGCGCGGCGCCGTCGGTCGGGGACCTGTTGGTGCTGGTTGCGAACGCGGATACGACGATCGGCACACCGTCTGGGTGGACGTTGGCGGTGTCCGCTGTGGACAACACCGGCTTGTACCTGTGGTGGCGGGCCGTGCAGGCCGGTGATCCGGCGGCGGTGACGATCAGCCTATCTGCGGCACGGTCGGCCCAGATGGTGGTCATGGAGTATTCCGGCCAGTCCGCGTCGCCACTGGACGAGGTGGCGAGCAGCACGCCGGGTGGAACCGGTCAGACGTCGGTGACCACGGGTGTGACCGGCGAGACGGGTCAGGGTGACGAGTTGGCGGTGGTCGCTGCGGGTCGGTTCGACGCCTCGGCCGGGTCGTCGGCGACCTGGTCGGCCGGGTATGACCCGGTGGCGTCGCTGGTGTCGTCTGGGTCCGCGGTCAACGACGCGCTGTATGTGGCCACCAGGACCCTGGTGGCGACCGGTGCCTATTCGGCGACGGCCACGTTCGACGCTGGCACCTCGCACCCGGGCGGGTTGATCGCCACCTTCCGGGCGGATGTGGCCGCGACGCCGTCCCGGGGCGTGATGGCACCCGGGACGCACGCGGTGGGGTCGATGGCCGGTGTCACGGGGTCTGGTGCGGTCATGGCCGGTGCGACTGGTTCCGGAGCGTCGATGTCAGGGGGTGGCTGATGCCGTTCGACCTGGGCTCGGTGGTCCCATTGAGTGTGACGGTCACCGATGCGTCTGGTACCGCGGCGAACGCGGGCAGTGTGGTGCTCACCATCACCCTGCCGGATCAGACGACCGAGACACCGTCGGTGTCGAACCCGTCGACGGGCACGTACACGACGGAGTACACGCCGACGCAGGCCGGTCGGCATATCGCCCGGTGGGTGGCGACCGGTGCCAACGCTTCGGCCTACACCGAGGTGTTCGACGTCCGCCCGGCCGCGATCGTGGGTGTCATCTCGCTGACGGATGCGAAGAACCACCTGAACATGTCGCTGACGATCACCAAGAACGATGCTGAGCTGCGGGACCACATCGAGGCTGCGACCCGCGTGGTGGAGTTCTACGTCGGCCCGGTCGGGGTCCGGGAGGTCACCGAGGTGGTGTCCGGTGGCGGGTCGCTGATCCTGTCCCGCACCCCGGCGATCTCGCTGACCTCGGTGGACCCGGTGCACACTGGCGGGCTGTCGTACGCGGTGTCCGATCTGGACTTGGACGGTGCGACCGGGATCGTCCGGCACCTGCTCGGTTGGCGGTTCGTGGGCCCTTTGCGGGTCGTGTACCAGGCCGGTCGGGCAGTGGTGGCGGCGAATCACCAGATGGCGGCGCGGATCATCGTCAAGCACCTGTGGGAGACCCAGCGTGGTGGTTCCCGGCGTCCGGGGATGGGTGGCCAGTCCGATGACATCGTCGAGCAGCAGTTGGTGTCCGTCATGGGGTTCGCCGTGCCGAGGCGCGCGGTGGAGTTGCTCCAGCCTGATCAGACAGCGGGGATCGCATGACGACTCAGACCTCGGCGATCCCTGCCGTCATCGACTACCTGGTCGCCACGCTCACCGCGTCGCTCACCGAGGTGCGTGTGATCGACGGTCCAGGTATCACCGACGATTCGGCAGAGAACTGGCTGTTCATCGGGGTCGATGATCCGGACAGTGACAGCGCGCCGACGGCAGCTGAGGCGGAGTCGGACTGGTCGGCGCTGGGTGCCCGGCAGCGCCGGGAGGACATCGTGGTGCACTGCGCCGCCATCTCCTATTCCGGCGACGACGTGATGAAGACCGTCCGCGACACGGCGTTCGTGACGGCCGCCGGGGTGGAGAAGGCGATCGTGGCCGATCCGACGCTGGCCGGGGCGGTGTTGTACGCCACGTTTGGCGGGGTCAGTGCGGTGCGGCAGAACACCAACGACCAGGGCGTCGAGGCGTGGGCGTTGTTCACCGTACGGGCCCGTGCCCGGCTCACAGCGACGTGAGAGGACACACGGTGGACGCGCCGGTAGGCGAACTGGTCGCACGGGCGCATCGGGACGGCAGGGTGGAGATCGTCCAGGCCGATGCCCGGATCATGGTGTCTCCGGAGTTGATGATCCGGGCCGACCCCGGGTACGTGGCCGTCGCTTGGCCGGATGTGACGTTCGTCGGTGAGATCACCTACCGGATCGTCGAGTTCGACGTTGGTGCCCGCGCGTTCGTCGCGGAGAAACAGGGCCGCCGCGAATCGCAGCCTGATCGACCCGAGAGGACAGACAGTGGCGCGAGTACGTAACCGGACCGGTGAGGACCGGATCGTCGGCGGCCGGCTCATCCCCGACGACGCAGTGATGGACGTGCCCGACGACCGGGCCGCCGCATGGGAAGCCCAACCGGGCTGGGTAGTCGAGATACCGCCGGCGCCGGCGGGGGACCTGGAGGAGTAGGCGATGGCGATCGGTTCGGGCCTCGACGGCCAGTTCGGTGTCGCGGCGGAGGCCACCGTGGGCACCGCGGCGACGGTGACCAGGTTCTACGAGTTCAACAAGGAGTCCATCCAGGGGGTCCGCAACTCGATCCAGGGTGCTGGTATCCACGCCGGGGGCCAGTACAACCGGTTGTCCCGGTACAAGCGGACCACGCAGACCGT
>DATCWR010000138.1:0-17207 GCA_036566245.1 Mycobacteriales bacterium
CGGTCAGCGTCGACGGTGAGACCGTCGACCGTGCGGCTGGTGTGTTGAATCGGGCGACCGGTGTCGAGGCCACGGTGGACTCGGTGTTCCAGATCGGTTCGGTCACCAAGGTGTGGACCGCCACGCTGGTGATGCAACTCGTCGACGAGGGCAGGCTGGACCTGGATGCGCCGGTGCGTGTTCACCTGCCCGGGTTCCGGCTGGCCGACGACACCGCGGCCGGCCAGATCACCGTCCGGCAGTTGCTGAGCCACACGGCCGGCTTCGAGGGCGACCTGCTCGGCGAGGACACCGGCCCGGGTGACGACTGCGTCGAGAGGTTGGTCGCGTTGTTGGACCAGACGCCGCAGGTGTTCCCGCCGGGCCAGATCTTCTCGTACAACAACGCCGCCTACTGCGTGCTGGGCCGGCTGGTCGAGGTGTTACGAGGAATCCCGTACGACGAGTACCTGCGCAGGTACCTGATCGCGCCACTCGGGCTCACCCACACCGCGCCGGGTCCGCACGAGGCGATCATGTACCGGGCCGCGCACGGACACATCCGGCCGACGGCGGACGCCGAACCCCAACCGGCTCCGATCTGGGCGTTACCCAGATCAGGCGCGCCGGCCGGTTCCCTGCTCGCGATGCGTCCCCGTGACCTGCTCTCCTTCGTGCACATGCACCTGCGTGGAGGGCTGGCCGCACCCGACGGTCCAGAAGTCCTCACCTCCGCCAGCGTGACGGCGATGCGGCAACGTCAGGTCGAGCTTCCCCACCTGGGCGGCTTCGGTGACGCATGGGGGCTGGGCTGGGAGATCTTCGACTGGCCTGGCGGCACGGTCATCGGCCACGACGGTGACACCGTTGGGCAGAACGCGTATCTGCGGGTGGTCCCCGATCGCAACGTCGCGGTCGCGTTGTTCGCCAACGGCGGCAACCCGAGGGGTCTCTACGTCGAGATTGTCGGGCACGTGCTGCAAGAGTTGGCCGGCGTGGGGTTCCCGCCCCCTCCCGAGCCGGTCGCCGGCGCGAGGGTGGTCGACGCGTCCCGATACCTGGGCCGGTACTCCTCCCGACTCGCCGACACGGACGTCGGCCAGGATCCGGACGGCCGGATCTGGGCCGAGTGGACACCCAAGGGCCTCTACGCCGAGCTCGGTGGGCAGCCGGAGCGACACGAACGTCGCCCTGCACGGCGACACCCTGGCCAGCGCGGAGAAACAGAACGGCAGGCACCGGCTCTTCACGTTCGTCGGTGCTGACGCGAGCGGACACGCCCTGTTCCTGCACACCGGCCGAGCCGACCGCTGGGTCGGACCCGCGTGATCAACCCACCGGCCGACGCCGGGGGTCAGCGTTCGGTGTCGGCCCTTTCGGGTGGAAACAACCATGCGCCCAGCCGCGTGAACTCCGCCGGATCTGCCAGCACGCGGGCACTGGTCGCGGCCAGGTCGAACTGCTCACCGTCAGGTCCGGTGAGAAGGTGTTGGGCGACCGGATCGAGTTGCCGGTAACCGTGCGTACGCAGCGCCGGATACAGCATGACCGCGAGCAGGGTGGCGTCGGGGACCGCCCCGGACGCCTCTGCGCCGACCGAATCCCGGGTCTGTTCGGTCAGGTGTGAGACCAGGGCGGGCTGGAGGTCACCCCATCGGCCGGTGACGATCAGCTTGACCACGTCCAGGTCGTGGGCGGGCCGCCCCAGCACCTCGGTCGCCGCACGGACCATCGACTCGCGTAACCAGGAGTCGCAGGAGGCGTAGAAGTCCTCGGGTACCTCGGCCCAGCGCACCGGTCGCAGTCGGCGTAGCCGGAACCTGCGGGTCAACCCGGAGCGGCGCACGAAACGCAGGGACAGGGCCGCCTGCTCGTCGGGCCGGAGCGGACGCAGGACGTTGTCGGGGTGGGGCACCTGCGACCACGGAACGGGGTCGGTTTCCCCGTAGGCGGCGATTCGTTCCCGCAGGGTCGGGTGTTCGTCGGCAAGTGCGTTCGCGTCGAGCACGGCCTCGGCCATGTACTCCTCGCTCCAGAACACCGGTGTGGCGCACCAGGCGACCCATCCGGCGTGCAGTTCGCTCGGAAACCGACCGGACTCGACCAGCGGGGCGACACAGCGCAGTACGTAACCGGCGAAGCGTTGGCCCGCCGCGTACTCACGGGCCAGTGCGCGGGCAGCCACGTCCGGGTCCACCACCCGCAGCGCCGCGGCGTCGGCCCGCAGTTCCTCCTCGTGGGCGAGCCGTTGGGTCTGGTGCAGGAACCGTTCCACTCTGCGCCCGCCCGCGCGGCGTCGCCGACGGTCCGACAGTTGCTCCCACTGTTCGGCGGCGAGCTGACGTTCGACCAGCAGCCGGTGGACCAGCCGCCGCCGCCCCCGGTCGAGGCCGGTGGGGTTCGACAGGTGTGCGAGTTCGTGGGCCACGGTGGCGCGCAGTTCCGGCCCGGACAGGGCCAACACCGAGCAGACGCCCAGACTGACCTCGTCGCGGCGCCGGAAAAGCCGCAGCGGCAGGGCTGTCGCGTTGGCGTCTCCGGTCAACCACAGCCGGTGGGGCGCCGGCAGACCGAGTTGGGCCGCGGTGTCGGCGACCAGCGCGGCCAGCGCCGGTTGGGTGGCCGAGGTGATCGGTAGTCCACGGCCGGCCCGCAGTTCCCAGATCAGCCGCAGACAACCAGCCAGGAACCCGCCGGCGACGGCCAACGCCAACACCGGGCTACCCAGCAACCAGGCGGGCACCAGAAGCACCACGGCCACCAGCGGTCCCGGCAGGAACGCCAGCGGGTCACCCCGACCCATCAACAACCAGATCATCCGGCGCCGGCTCATCGGTTGCCACTCCGGTCCGTCCGGTCGGATGACCCCCCGTTCGCTCGGTGAGGTCCGATCCAGCGGCGTGGTCATCTGCCTCCCGTCCGAGGATCTGCTTCCTGAGGGTGATCGTAGGGTCGCGTGGGGTGCCGCTGATCCGGGTCAATCCGATCCCTTACTCAATAGACTCGGGCGGGTCGGCCCGGGCGGGCCGACGTCGACCGGACCCGGTGGGTGGTCGGACAACGAGGCGGAGGCGGCATGGTGCAGGCGGTACGCGGTGTGGTGGCCCGGGCCAAGGGCGCTCCGGTCACGGTGGAGACCGTGTTGGTCCCCGACCCGGGACCCGGTGAGGCCGTGGTGCGGGTCGAGGCGTGCGGGGTCTGCCACACCGACCTGCACTACCGCGAGGGTGGCATCACCGACGAGTTCCCGTTCCTGCTCGGCCACGAGGCCGCCGGGGTGGTCGAGCAGGTCGGTAAGGGCGTCACCGACGTGGCACCCGGTGACTTCGTCATCCTCAACTGGCGTGCGGTGTGCGGGAACTGCCGGGCCTGCCGTCGCGGTAAGCCGTGGTACTGCTTCGCCACCCACAACGCCTCGGCCCGGATGACGTTGGAGGACGGCACCGAACTGACCTCCGCGCTGGGTATCGGCGCGTTCGCCGACAAGACCCTGGTGCACGCCGGACAGTGCACCAGGGTCGACCGGGCACCGGCCGAGGCGGTCGGTCTGCTCGGCTGCGGGGTGATGGCCGGGTTCGGCGCGGCGGTGAACACCGGCGGGGTAAGCCGTGGCGACTCGTTCGCGGTGATCGGCTGCGGCGGTGTGGGCATGGCCGCCCTGGCCGGGGCCCGGCTGGCCGGCGCGACCACGATCGTCGCCGTCGACGTGGACGAACGCAAACTGGCCTGGGCCAGGGACATGGGTGCCACCCACACCGTGGACGCCCGCACCGCCGACGTGGTGGAGGAGATCCGGGCGGCCACCGGCGGGTTCGGTGCCGACGTGGTGGTCGAGGCGATCGGCCGCCCGGAGACCTACCGGCAGGCGTTCTACGCCCGCGACCTGGCCGGCACCCTGGTGTTGGTCGGGGTACCCACCCCGGAGATGACCCTGGAACTGCCGCTGCTCGACGTGTTCGCCCGCGGCGGTGCGCTCAGATCAAGTTGGTACGGAGACTGCCTGCCCAGCCGCGACTTCCCGATGCTGGTCGACCTGTACCGGCAGGGGCGGTTCAACCTGGACGCCTTCGTCTCGGAGACGATCAGCATCGACGACGTCGAGGCGGCGTTCACCAGAATGCACCACGGCGACGTGCTGCGCTCGGTTGTGCTCATGTGACGGCGGTCCGGTGGTCGCTCCGGACCGGCGTGGGTCCGTTGCTGCACCTCGGACCCGAAGTGCCGCGGACAGTGACAGCTCAGAGTGGGAGTCCTGACGCGGCTCTGTCGGGTATCGGTGCGCTGGGCACGGGGTAGAGCCGGCGGTGTCACGCCACGTTGACGCTGATCGGAGCGGTGAGGACCTCGTGGACCTCCGGTGCGGGCTGGTCCTCGAAGAACAGCTCGGGTGCCTCACGCAGGTTCGTCAGAGCCTCCTCGATGGAACGACCCTGGCTGGCCAACTCGACCGGGAGACAACGGGCCACGTACCAGTCACCTTCATGGGTGACCGCGGCGGTCAGATGCTGTTCGGACACGATGTCGGCGTAGGCGGGTGGCACCCGAGCGACCCGGCGTCGGGCCGGCCGGCGTGGCTGGTGGCCGGTGATCGGCCGTCCTGTGGTGAGGCATCTGGCTTGCCGGGATTGGCGGCGTTGCGGAGTTAACGTCGATCGCAGTGCAATGTTCGGTCTGGGCGTGGAATGTACCGGCGCGGAGGTTGTTCTGGCCGGACATGGATGCTGTGGGTCCCCCGGGGACCGGCCACGAGATTCCGGTCGCGACGGCGGCGCGGTCGGTCCTGACGGAGACTGATCGGGTGGAACCGGACCCGCGTCGTTGGCGGGCGTTGTCGATCTGCCTGGTCGCGGGCTTCATGACGCTGCTGGACGTCAGCATCGTCAACGTCGCGTTGCCGTCGATTCGCACCGGACTGAACGCCTCGGACAGCGACCTGCAGTGGGTGCTGTCCGGCTACGCGTTGACCTTCGGTCTGGTGCTGGTGCCCTCCGGTCGGTTCGGCGACGCCTACGGGCGGCGGCTGGGCTTCATGGCCGGGTTGGCGTTGTTCACCCTGGCCAGCGCCGCGGCCGGTCTGTCGCCGGGCGCGGGCTGGCTCACCGCCGCCCGACTGGTGCAGGGTGCGGCCGCCGGTCTGCTCACCCCGCAGGTGGCCGGGCTGATCCAGCAACTGTTCTCGGGGCAGGAACGCGGCCGGGCCTTCGGCCTGCTGGGGGCCAGTATCGGGGTGTCCACCGCGGTGGGGCCGCTGCTGGGCGGGATCATCATCCGGTTGGCCGGTGACACCGAGGGCTGGCGGTGGATCTTCTACGTCAATCTTCCCGTCGGCATCGCCGCGTTGCCGTTCGCCTACTGGTTCATCCCGCCCGGCCTGGCCCGGCGCACCCGCCCGAAGCTGGACCTCGTCGGTGTCCTGCTGCTGGGCGCCGGGGTGTTGTCGCTGTTGTTGCCCCTGGTGGAGTACCGGGAGTGGGTCGGGGCGACAAAATGGTTGCTGTTCGTCGTCGCGGGCGTGCTGCTGGTCGGCTTCGTGGGCTGGGAACGGCGTTACCAGGCAGGGGGTGGTGAACCGGTCACCGACCTCGCCCTGTTCCGGGTGCGGTCCTACTCGTTGGGCAGTGCGCTGGCGTTGCTGTACTTCGCCGGGTTCACCTCGATCTTCTTCACCTACACGCTCTACCTCCAGGTCGGCCTGGGTTACAGCGCGCTGGTCGCCGGTCTGGCGGTCACCCCGTTCGCGGTGGGATCGGCGGCGTCCTCGGCCATCGGCGGGCGGAGCGTGTTCCGGTTCGGTCGGCATCTGGTCGCCGCCGGGTTGGTGTTGGTGCTGGTCGGCCTGGTCGGCGCGGTGGTGGCCGTGCAGGCGGTTCCCGGGCACGGGGTCGAGTGGGCCTGCGCGCTGCCACTGCTCCTGGCCGGGGTGGGCAGCGGCATGGTCATCTCACCGAACCAGACCCTGACCCTGTCGGAGGTCCCGGTGCGCGGCGCTGGCAGTGCGGCCGGGGTCCTCCAGACCGGTCAGCGCATCGGTACCGCGTTGGGGATCGCGGTGGTGGGATCGTTGTTCTTCTCCAGTGTCGCCTCCAGCCACGGAAACTGGGCCCAGGCCTACCAGCACGGGTTGGCGATCGTCATCGCGTTCGTGGTGGCCGCGTTGGCCGCGGCGCTGGTGGACCTCGCCGCCACTCACCGGGCCGGTCGTTAACGGCGCGCCGGGCCCATCCAGGCCTGACCGCAGTACCGGCAGGTGTAGACATGCCCCGGCCCACACAGGTCGAGATGGCCGGGGTGGTGCACGCCCACCGGTAGCCAGCCCAGTTCGGCGATCCCCGGACCGTGTGCGCCGCAGTGTGGGCACAGTCGCCAGGGTGAGGCGTTGCCATTCGAACACATGTTCGAATCCTAGCCCTGTCCACGGTCGACCTGTCCACTCCCCGGGCGTGTCGACGCCAGGGCCACACCGGTCTGTCAGCCCCGGGTTCGGTACCGCCCGGCACGGTAACGCGCGCCGCGCCTGTCGGGCGGGCCAACACACGGATGCATAGGGTGTTCTGGTGCGGCTGGCAACGTTCAACGTGATGCACGGCCAGTCACTGCCCGACGGTCGGGTCGAGGTCGACAGGTTCCGGGACGCGATTGCCAGACTGGACGCCGACGTGCTGGCACTACAGGAGGTCGACCAGGGTCAGTCCCGTTCCCACGGGCTGGACCTTGCCGGTGAGGCCGCCGACGTACTCGGGGCGCGTTTCCGGTTCGTACCGACCCTGCGCGGCACACCCGGCGAGCACTGGCGGGCCGCCCACGCCCGCGACGGCCAGGAGGAGGCCCGGGAGGGACCCCGGTACGGCATCGCACTGCTGTCCCGACTGCCGGTCGACAGGTGGTACGTGCACCGGATGCCGGCGGCACCGGTGCCCTCACCACTGCTGCTGCCCGGGCCGGAGCGGCGGATGAGACTGATGCAGGACGAACCCCGGGTGGTCCTGGCCGCCCGCGTCGACACCCCGGCCGGCCCGCTCACGGTGGCGTGCACCCACCTGTCGTTCGTGCCCGGCTGGAACGCGCTGCAACTGGTCCGGACAACGAGGAGGCTGCGCGAACTTCCCGGCCCGTGGGTGCTCGCCGGGGACCTGAACCTGCCCGGATCCCTTCCTCGGATACTCTCCGGATGGCGGCAGTTGGCCCGGTCGGCCACCTACCCGGCCGGTCAACCCCGGGTACAGATCGACCACATACTGGGCCACGGTCACCTTCCGCCGGTGACCGACACCCACACGGTCGCCACCCCGGTGTCGGACCACCTTGCGCTGGTGGTGCGACTCGATCTGGCCGATCACCGGTAGGCCGACGGTTCAGCCTCGACCGCGCAACTCCCGGTAACGGCCGAGCGCCTCCTGCCGTTCGATGGCGTGCTCCACCACGGGTGGCGGATAGTCGTCGGGCGGTCCACCGGGAAGGTCCCACGGCCGGTGCACCGCCCTGCCCGCGATCTGCCGCAACTCCGGTACATGGCGGCGGACGTAGTCACCGGCAGGGTCGGACTTCTGCCCCTGCGTCACCGGGTTGAAGACCCGATGGAACGGGGCCGCCTGCGAACCTGTGCCGGCCACCCACTGCCAGCCATGCTGGTTGGACGCCAGATCCCCGTCGACCAACCAGCGCATGAAGTGCCGGGCACCCCGGGACCAGTCCAGGTGCAGGTCCTTGACCAGGAAGGACGCGGTGATCAGCCGGACCCGGTTGTGCATCCAGCCCTCCGTCCGGAGCTGGCGCATACCCGCGTCCACGATCGGATACCCGGTACGCCCGTCGGCCCAGGCGGCGAAGAGGGCGTCACTCGAACGGCCCTGGTCAGTGCGCATCCGCCGCATGCCGGGCAGTACGGACTGGTGGGCCGAGTCCGGGAGGTACCAGAGCACGTCGGCGTAGAAGTCCCGCCAGGCCAACTGACGGCGAAACGCCGCGACACCGGCACCGGCCCCATCCAGGCCGGCGAGCACGGTACGTGGGTGCAGGCAGCCCCAGCGCAGGTACGGCGACAGGCGACTGGTCGCGTCCAGGTCCGGCCTGTCGTGGACCCGCTCGTAGTCGACCAGCGGTTCCCCGGCGAACCGGCGCCAGCGGGTACGGCCGGCACGCTCGCCGCCCTCCGGCAGCGTCATGTCGGCCGGGACGGCTGGTTCGGTGGGCAGTCCGTCGCCGCGAAGCCGGGCCCAGGCCACCGCGCGTGGCCGAGGAGCGGGCGGGGGCCAGCCGTGCGCGCACCAGCCTCGAAAGTACGGGGCGAAGATCCGGTATCCGGTGCCATCGGGTTTGGTCACGGTTCCGGGTGGGACCGCATAGGGCGAACCGGTCCGCACCAGTGGCACGCCGTCCAGTGCCCGTTCCACCCTGGCGTCGCGGGCGGCGCCATAGGGGCCGAAGTCGGCCGAGACATGCACCGAGACCGCCCGTACCCGCCGGACCAGATCCGGGACGACCACCTCGGGCCGACCGGAAAGCACGGTCAGCCGACCGTCCATGTCGGTGTCCAGCGCGCGCAGGCACCGGTTCAGGAACGCCAACCTGGGTGGACCGGCCGGCTCGTACAGCGCCGGATCAACCACGAACAACCCGAGTACCTGGTCGGCCGTGGCCATCGCCGCGCGCAGTGCGGGATTGTCGGACAGCCGAAGATCGCGACGAAACCACAGCACCGACACGGTCACGTGCTGTCCCTTCGGCTGGGCCGCACCGGTCTGGTGGGGCTGTCCTGGGGGCCGGTCGGAGTGTAGATCGGATCGGCGTCCTCTGCCCGATGTGGACGGTCACCGCCCGGTCGCTGCGCGGGCTGCCACGGACGGCGGTCAGGGGACGAACTCGGCGATGATCTCACCGAGCCGCTCACCGGCGTCCTCCTGGAGGAAGTGGCCCGCGTCGGTGAGCGTCGGGTGGTTCAGCCCACGCGCCCCGGGCACCGTCGCCCGCAACGGTCCGGCGGCCGGCCCGGTGATCGGGTCAGAGTCGCTGAAGGCCACCAGGAAGGGCTTGTGCCAGGTGGCCAGTCGCTGCCAGGCCAGTCGGTTCGCGGTGGCTGCCGGGTCCGCCGGTGTGGTGGGCACCAGTCGGGGCATGGCCCGCGGGCCGGCCTGGTAGGTGCGGTCGGGAAACGGTGCCCGGTAGGCCGCCAGGGCCTGCTCGGCCAGTGGCTGTCGGCAGCCGGCCGCGACCAGCGTGCCGACGTCCAACTCCGGGGCCTGTTCGACGAGGCGGGCGAAGCGCCACCAGACCTCGGGCATCGGTGTGTCGCCGGTGGGCAGGCCGGTGTTCGCCGCCACGATCCGAGCCACCCGGTCAGGGTTCTCGGTGGCCAACCGAAGACCGATCAGGCCACCCCAGTCCTGCCCGACCACGGTGAGTTCACGCAGGTCCAGCCGGTCGAAGACCAGTGCCCGCACCCACTCCACGTGCCGGGCGAAACTGTGGGCGTCGACATCGGTCGGCTTGTCCGACCGACCGAAACCGACCAGGTCGACGGCCACCGCGCGTAGACCGCGGCGTACCAGTGGTGGGATGACCTTGCGGTACAGGTACGACCAGGTCGGCTCGCCGTGTAACAGCAGCACCGGTGGACCGTCGGGCGGCCCCTCGGCGACGTAGGCCATGCGCAGGCTGCCGCCGTCCGGGTCGGCGACCTGGGCGTACCGGGGCCGGTAGTCGAAGTCGACAAGATCGACGAAGCGTTCCTCGGGTGTCCGCAGTACACGCATGCGTCCATCCTGCGGTTTGAAACGCACCGGATCGACCGTTCAGGATGATTCGGCAGAAGGTCCGTATCGGTCCTGGTAGGGCCTGATCACCTGTTCGCCGAACCGGGCCATCTCCTCAGCCTGCGGGGAGAACTGGAGCAGCATCAGGTCGATGCCGGCCCGCTCGTAGTCGTGGATCCGGTCGATGATCTGCTCCGGCGTACCGACCAGACCACTGCGCAGGCCCCGGTTGGACACGCTGTACTCCCGCAGCGAGACCTGGGACTCCAACTGCGAGCCGGACACGAAGTCCTGGTAGGAGGCGTATGCCTCGGGCGAGGACCGCACGTCCAACACCCGGTCCAACTCCGCCTGGGCCTGCTGCTCGCTGTCCCGACAGATGACGAACCCGCTCAACCCGTACCGGAACCGGGGACGACCCAACTCGGCCCGCCGCTGTTCCATGGCCGCCACCTTGGCCGCGACCACCTCGGTCGGGTCGCCGTGCATCACGTAGGCGGTGCCGTGTTCGGCGATCACCTCCTTGGCCCGGGGCGACTCACCACCCATGTACACCGCCGGCGGCGCGGCCGGTTTGGGTTCCAACACCGCCCCCTCCAGGTCGTACAGCGGGCCATGATGGGTCACGGTGTCCTCGGTGAGCAGTCGACGCAGCACGGTCAACCACTCCTCGGTGCGGGCGTAGCGCGCGTCGTGCACGTCGAAGGGCGCTCCGTACTGGCTGGCCTCGTCCTTCCACCACGAGGAGACCACGTTCAGGCTCACCCGACCCGGCGCGATGACATCCAGTGTGGACAGTGCCTTGGCGGTCAGCGCGGGGGAGTGGTAGTTCGGTCGGACCGCGACCATCAGCTCCAGGGTGTTGGTGGTCGCGGCCAGCGCCGGGGCCAGCGTCCAGGCGTCCAACGCCGGCGCCCGATGCCCCTTGATGTCGTTCAGGTTCAACTCGGCGATCAGGGTGAGGTCGAAGCCCTGCTGTTCGGAGCGCCGGGCCAGCGGCCCCAGGTAGGACCAGTCGACACTCATCCCCTCGTCCGGCACGTTACGCAGCCAACCGCCGAACACCGGCATCCAGTACCCGAACCGCATGTCAGGCCTCCAGCAGGGCACCCAGATAACGGGCGATCTCGGTGGGGCCGGACCGGTCCGCCTGGGCTTCCACGGCCGGGTTGTAGTTGGTGTTGGTGTTCACGTCGTAGGTGACCAACCTGCCGTCGGCGGTCTGGATGTACTCGAACGCGCCGATCTCGATGCCGTGCCGGGCAGCGAAGTCCAGGTAGGCGGGTAGTTGCGGCGGTTCGTAATCCTTGCGTAGTTCGAACAGCCCACCGCCATCGACCAGACAGGATCCCTCGACCGCGCACGCGTCGGCCGGACACAACTGGAAACCGTTGGCGGTGGAGGCGGCCACTGCGTAGAGGAACCGTCCGCCGACGATCTCGACCCGGGTGATGAACGGTTCGGCCGGCTCCACGTACTCCTGGAGCAGAGTTATGCCGTCCACCGGTTCTTCGAAGTCCGGGCCGGACACGTACTCGTCGAAGGCCCGGTGGGAGTCGAACCGTCGCACGCCCAGTCCCTTGCCGCCCTGGTTGTGCTTGGCCACGAACGGCACCGGCAGTTGCCTGGCCCGCGTCGACAGCCGTTCGCGCCCCATCACCGCGACGGTGCGTGGGGTGTCCAGGCCGGCCGCGGTCAGCGCGGCGTGCTGGGCGACCTTGCTCACCTCCAGTTCGAGCACGCCACTGCCACCGACCACCCGCCGCCCGTGGCCCTCCAGCCAGGCCAACACCGCCCGGGTGTGGTCCTTGGCGAACGGGTGCCCACGGGTGTGTGCCGACGCACTGGCCCGGGACCAGAACACCCCCTCGGGCGGTTCCTCGTTGAGGTCGAGTTCTCCGTCGCCGTCGAGCAGCCATTCGGTGTAGGGCACCGACTCGGCGTCGAAGGCCGCAGCGAACGGCGGGAACCAGGCAGGATTCTCGTGCAGCACGTAGACCCGGGTCATGATCAGGTGAACACGTATGGCCACCGGGAGCTTCCCGATCGTGGCCACCGGGTTGGTCGACCACCGCACGGCAGGCGTGCACGTCGCGTAGGGTGCCGGTCACGCTGTGACCGGAAACACGGCCCTCGGGGGGCGGCGGATCCGAGGAGGCGGACGTGATCAAGCCGTACACCGCTGTTGGACTGGTGCCCACCGTGCGCGGGATCCGACGGCGTGCCGACATCAGGGCGAACATCGACCACCTGACCCACCTGGTCAGGGCGGCGTCGTGGCTGTCGGGTCTGGACCTGCCGGTACGGCTGATCGCCATACCCGAGGGCGCGTTACAGGGCTTCAACGACGAGGTGCTCGACCTGGACCACGTCACCTTCGCCCGCGAGTGCGCGATCGACATTCCCGGCGAGGAGACCGAGGCGCTCGGCGTGATCGCCCGGGAGTACGACTCCTTCGTCATGGCCCAGGCCAAGGCCCGCCATCCCGAGTTGCCCGACCGGTACTTCAACGTCGGTTTCATCCTGGACCCGCATGGTGAGGTGATCCTCACGCACTACAAGGTCTCGCCACTGTTCCCGGTGGAACACTCGGTCTGCCCGCACGACATCTACGACTGGTGGGTGGACAGGTACGGCCGCAACCTGGACGCCTTCTGGCCGGTGGTCGACACCGAGATCGGGCGACTGGGCATCATGATGGCCAACGAGGGGTCCTACCCGGAGAACGCCCGGGCGCTGGCCCTCAACGGTGCCGAGGTGGTCTACCGCGCCGCCTATCCACACCCGGGCACCGGCAACGGGATCTTCGAGTTGCAGAGCCGGGCGCGGGCCCTGGACAACAACTTCTATGTGGTCGCGCCCAACATGGGGACCTACTACCTGTCCGCCGAGGACGACACCCCGATCGACACCTTCGGCGGACGGTCGTTCGTGATCGACTACCGGGGCAACATCGTGGGTCGGCAGGACTACGGGGGGGTGTCCACCTACGTGGCCGGGGTCATCGACATCGAGGCGATGCGCGACTTCCGGGCCCGGGCCCGCTGGGACAACTGGATGAAGGACCTGCGGACCGAGTTGTACCAACTGCTCTACGAGCAGCCGATCTACCCGAAGAACCTCTACCTGGACCGGGCACCGATGGGGCACGCCGAGTACCAGGAACAGGTCATCGACCGACAGATCAAGCTGATGCACGACCGGGGCATCTGGGTACCACCGGAACGCTGAACGACACCGGCGGCATGGCCGGACACCGGGTTCTCCTCAGCCGAACAGGCGCTGACCCCACCACTGTCCGGGCGACAGTCCCGGCGGGCAGGCGAACACCGCACTGCCGGTGTGCCTGATGTACTCCGACAGTGCGTCGTGCACACCGAGCCGGCGCTGGAGGGCAACGAACTGGCGGTGCGGATCCCGCTGGAAGCAGACAAAGAACAGTCCGGCGTCCATGTCCCCGGTGCGCGGGTCGGCCCCGTCGGTGTAGGAGTAGCCGCGACGCAGGATACGCAGGCCGCCGTTGGTTGACGGGGCGGCCAGCCGGATGTGCGCGTCGACCGGGATCACCGGCTGGCCGTCGCGGTCCTGCGCGGCCAGATCAACCGGATCGGTCTCCCGGCGCTGCCCCAGCGGCGCGCCGGTACTCCGGTGCCGGCCGAAGACCTGTTCCTGTTCGGCGAGGCTGGCCCGGTCCCAGGACTCGATGAGCATCCGGATCCGGCGGGCCACCAGGTAGCTGCCGCCGGCCATCCAGGGCTGGTCGCTACCGGCGCCCACCCACACGTGCCGGTCCAGTTCGGCGATGTCCTCGGCCCGCAGGTTGTTCGTGCCGTCCTTGAAGCCCATCAGGTTGCGGGGGGTGTCCTGGACCCGGCTGGTCGACGACGTGCGACCGAAGCCGAGTTGGATCCACCGCATCCGCACCGTGCCCCGTCCCAGCCGGACCAGGTTCCGCACCGCGTGGTAGGCGACCTGCGGGTCCTCCGCACAGGCCTGCACGGCCAGGTCTCCGCCACAGCGGGCCGGGTCCAGTTCGTCCCCGGGGAGCGGGGGCAGCGGGGTCAGGGCTGCCGGCCTGTGGTCGGCCAGGCCGAAGCGCTGGTCGAACAGGGATGGTCCGAAACCGACGGTGAGGGTCAGCCCGGCGGCGGGCAGGCCGGCCGCCTCGCCGGTGTCGTCTGGTGGTGCCAGCGGGTGGGATTCCTCGCCGACAGGGTGGCCCAGGGTCATCGCGGCGGCCGCGGCGGTCCAGGTCCGCAGCATCGTCGCCAGCTCGGCCCGCCCCCCGGTCACATCGAACGAGGCGAACACGATCTGGCTCTGTGCCGGGGTGGTGATGCCGGCCTGGTGTGCACCGTGGAACGGCACGGCCCGCTTCGCGTCGAACGACCCGGCCGAGGCCACCGACCCGGCCGAACCGGCGCCCACGGTGCCGGCCACGACCGTGCCGAGCAGGCCACCGGCGGCCAGTCCGGCGGTACCGGTGAACACCTGCCGACGGCTGACCCGGGTCGACCGACCGGTGGACTCGGCCACTAACGGCCCCCGACGATCTTGGCGGCCACCTGCGACAGTGGTTCGGCCAGCGCGTTGACAACGGAGGCCAGATCCCTCACCTGTGCGGGGGTCAGCTCGGTGTAAGGCTGGTAGCCGTCGCCATCGCGGTGTCGGTCCAGCGCGGTACGCACCGCGGCGAACCGCTCGTTGATGGTCGAGGCCAGGGCTGGGTCCCGCTTGGTCAGTTCGGGTTCCAGCAGGGTGAACGCCTTCTCCGCTCCGTCGAGGTTGGCGGCGAAGTCGACCAGGTCGGTGTGGGAGTAGCGCTCCTCCTCGCCGGTGACCTTCGAGTTGGCCACCTCGTCGAGCAGCTCACTGGCTCCGTTGGCCAACTGTGCCGGCTGGTAGTCGATGGTCTCCACCGCGACCGCGAGCTTGTCCACGTCCAGCTTGAGCCGGTCTGCGACCGGAGCCATCCCGGCGGTGCTGCCGCGTTCCCACAGGGCCTGTTCGATCCGGTGGAAACCGGTCCACCGGCTGGGGTCGTCGACGTCGTTGATCCGTGCGTCGATGGCCGGGTCGAGGTCACCGAAGGTTTCCGCAACCGGTTCGATGCGCTCGTAGAACACCCGGGTGGGGGCGTAGAGCTGCTTGGCCCGCGCCACGTCACCGGCCCGCACCGCGTCGGTGAACTCCTTGGTGGCCGCGACCAGTTGCTTGACCTGGTCCTCCACGTAGGAGCGGTACTGCTCCAGCGCCTCGGTCAGTTCTGGGCTGGCCGCCGGTGTGCTGGTCGACCCACCGGCGCTGGACCCGGTCACGGTGAAGTCGGTGCGCTCCTGCCTGGCGCCCGGGCAGACCAGCGTGTAGGAACCGGCGGCCAGGTCGAGGGTGAACGACCCGGACAGCCCCGGGGTGAGGTTCTCCTTCTCGCCCAGCACCCGGGAGCCGGCGAGCAGTTCCAGTTCGCTGACCGCGTCGGCGCCCTTGTTGGTGACCTCGAAGGTGGTGGCTCCGGCCGGAACCGAGCCGGGGTCGCCGACACAGCCGTCCGGGGTGAGAGTCACCGCCACCGTGTTGGCCGACTGCGACCGGGCACCCTGGTCACCACCATCGCTGCCACAGCCGACCAGGGCAAGGGCGGGCAGGGCCAGGGCGAGCAGCGCGCTGGACGCGCGGGTGGGCAGAAGCTGTGGCGACCTGGCCACGGGGAACCTCCGGGGAGTTGGGATCGGGTGGCTACCGGTCAGTTGCCCGCGCTGGGGACCGGGACATGTCGAGCTGGCCGGGCCGGGCGCGTCGGCCAGATCAGGGCGCCGGTCATGACGATCGCGTAGCCGAGCCAGCCGGCGACCTCGATGACGGTCGGGTGTGGCCGCCAGCCCAGTACCCCGGTCACCAGTGAGGCCTGGATGGAGCCGGGGCGGACCAGCCACGACAGGTCCAGCGCGGTGGCCTGTCCGACGGTGAGCCAACCGGCCTCGAAGGCGGTGTGCAGTGAGGACATCACCAGTCCGGCCGCGACCAGTACCAGCACCAGGCCGGTGGCCCGGAAGAAGCGGGACAGGTTCAGCCTGACCCCGCCCCGGTAGATGCCGTAACCGATCGCGACCGACACGACCAGGCCGAGCAGGGCACCGAGTCCCGCCGAGAGCGGGGCGGTACTGGACTGGAACGCTGCCAGCAGGAAGACCGAGGTCTCGAAGCCCTCTCGCAGCACCGCCAAAAAGGCCATGGCGACCAGAGCCACGGCCGAACCGCGGGCCAGTGCCGACTCGACCGCACCCTCCAGAGCGTGCTTGAGGCCCCGTGAGTTCCGTCGCATCCAGACCACCATGTAGGTGACCATCCCGACCGCGACCGCGCCCACCACGGTCTCCAACCCCTCCTGGGCCTGGTGTGGCAGGTTGGCGGCCAGGACGTTCAGACCCACCCCCACCGCCACGCACAACACCACCGCGGCGGTGACGCCAAGCCACATCGCGCGAAGTGCGTGCTGTTGGCCTCGGCGGGCGAGGAACGCCGCGACGATCCCCACGATGAGGGCTGCCTCAAGGCCCTCTCGCAGGCCGATGACGAACGTTGCGAGCACCGCACCCCCTGAAGTTCGGAGAGGCTCACCTAAGTTAGGCGAGCCTAAATATGTCGCGTCAGGGCGGGGCGGTCAACCCGTCTGTGGCCCTTGTCACGCGGTACCTCGAAACGTTGTCTAGGGCATTCGGGTGATTTGCCCTTGCTTTACCAAATGTTGAGATCGTTGCGGGAGACGAATACCCCATGTCATGACATCGTGCGACCACCGCTTCCTACCCCTCTCTTGGAGGCAGCATGCGAAGAGCATCGCTGTTGCACGCCGCCGTGGCCCTGACCGGGGCCGCAGCGCTGGCATGGACGCCGGCGGCCGCCCAGGCGACCCCCACGGCCAGTCCGGCGAACGGACACGCCTTCACCAACGCCTGCGCCATGGCGATCACCCCGGGCACCGCGGCCTGCCACGCGAAGGTGCGCACCGACGTGGTCCAACCCGACTCGCTCGCACCCAACGCGCTGCCGTCCGGCTACGGCCCCGCCGACCTGCAGGACGCCTACAACCTGCCCTCGGCCACCGCCGGCTCCGGCCAGACCGTGGCCATCGTGGACGCCTTCGACAACCCCAACGCCGAGTCCGACCTGGCCACCTACCGGTCCACCTTCGGCCTGTCGCCGTGCACCACGGCCAACGGCTGTTTCCGCAAGGTGAACCAGAACGGCGCAACCAGCCCGTTGCCCGCCTCTGACACAGGTTGGGCCGGAGAGATCTCGCTGGACGTGGACATGGTCTCGGCGGTCTGCCCGAACTGCCACATCCTGCTGGTCGAGGCCAACACCGCCTCGTTCAACGACCTGGGCACCTCGGTGAACACCGCGGTGGCGCTGGGTGCGAAGTTCGTGTCCAACTCCTACGGTGGCGGTGAGTCCGCCGGCGAGACCACGATCGACTCA
>DATCWR010000109.1:0-4335 GCA_036566245.1 Mycobacteriales bacterium
CGCCGGCGGGACCGCCCCGGTGGCCGGGTCAGTGCCCGCCGGGTGCCGTCGGGGATCCGCCACCGCGCATCACCGTCGCCGTTGTTCCGGTGGTGTCGCCCGTCAACCATCGTGCTGGTGCTCCTCCGGTCGAAGATGCGGTGTTGTGTCGCCCGCGTTCGGGCAGCGTGGGACGGCGTGAATTCAGCCGAAAGTGATCAGACGAGGGGCTCCGGAGATAGCGGTGGGTCCGCTGCGGGATGCCACGGTACCAGCGCTTCTCACGTTGTAAAGCGGCAAACGTCTGTCAGAGGTGCCAACCGGCCATCGAAAGCGAAGATCAACGGTGCTGGTGACCGATCATGATCGATATCAGGTAAGGATCATCATCTGCGATCAGTGCGCAACCACCGCACCATGATCGCGAACCGGGTGGCACTCGTCCGGTGCCCGGTCCATCCGGTCCGTCCAATCCGACCGGTACCGGCCCTGTCCCGGATGGCTGTCCGTCGCGGACACCCGGACCGCATCCTGCGGAGGGTTCCTCCGTGGAGAGTCGGTGTCCAATTGGCATGATGCCGAAGAATGGTCGGACCGCCGACCCGTTCCGTGGCCAAAAAAGTCAGGTTGTCTGACCACTCTTTTCGGTGGCACGGGACTCGACCAACGCGGTGCCGGCAACGGTGGTGGCTCGGCGAGGCGGGAATGATCATTTTCCGGTGGTCCTCGCAGCCGGGCACAGCCGTGTGGAGCACAGGCACACCGTGGGTCACCGTTGGGACCTCGGCCGGTACTCCGGCCGCCGGATGACCGGTTCGGCGGTGCACGAATGTGTCCCACCGCCCGGATGGCGCTGCCAGAGCGGGTTTGGTCTGTCATGATCTCGGTAGCAGATCAACAACCTTGACTCCTACCAGTGCCGATATTTGCCGCACGGTGGCCGGCCGGTCCGGCTGTGCTCACGGGCTGGCCGCCGCCCGGCTGGGAGGGAGGCGCGAGTGGTCGTGCTCGCCTCCGGACCGAACGGTGACATCGCGGTGTGGTCGCGGTGTCACCACGCCCTGGAATCCGGTGACGAGAATTCGCGACCCGCATTGACTGTCGACCTTTCGACCACAGGCCTTTTCTGCCGCCCGGGCAATACGCCCCGACCCAGGCTGAGGTATCCAGATGATCGACCGAGTTTCCACCCCCACAGTCCGCACCATTCCCGCCGTGCTCGCAGCCCGCGCCATCGAACAGCCCGACCGGACCGCCCTCCTACTGGACGGCGCCCGCGGGTTGACCCTCGCCGAGTGGGAGCGGCGGGCGAGACGGGTGGCTCACCGCTTACCCGACCTGGGCGTCGGACCCGGAGACCGGGTCGGCCTGTGGTTCGGCGGCGGTGGCTGGATCGACTACGCCATCGGCTACTGCGCGGTGCTGTGGGCGGGTGGCGTCGCGGTACCGCTGTCGGGTCAGCTTCCGACCGGCCGGATCCGTGAACGGTTGGACCACTGCGGTGCCACCGCGCTGCTCCATGCCAGCGACCTCGACCCCGCTCGTCTCGACCCCGTGGACCTGCCCACGGCCACCGTGGCCGACCTGTCCGGCAACGCACCGGACAGCGCACCGGACAGCGCACCGGCCTACCGGACGGCCGGCCCGGCCGTACCGTCCGATCCGGACCGACCAGCCGAGATTCTCTACCTGTCCGGATCCGAGCGGCCCAGGGGCGTTACCGCCACCCATGCCAACCTCACCTTCGACCATCCGGCCCGGGATGACGAACCACCCTTCGGACGACCCGGACATGTGCTCTGCTGCGTGCCGGTCGGCTGCCTGGCCGGTCAGTCCATGCTGGTCCGGGCGCTGACCGGTCAGGCCACGGTGCTGCTGGTCTCGCGGTTCGAACCGGACTCGGTCGGTCGTCTGGTGGCCGACCACCGGGTGCGCGCGGCGATGTTGGTTCCCTCGATGGCGACCGAACTGTGTGACGCGGGAACGCACCTGCGCCACGACCTGTCCACGGTGACCTGGGTCGGGTCGGGCTCGGCGCCGCTGTTACCGGCCCGGGTGACCGCGCTACGCACCCTCTTCCCGAACGCGACGTTGGTCGACCACTACGGATCCACCGAGTCCGCGCCGGCCGGCACCAGGATGGTGGTGAACCCGGACCGGCCCGGTTCGGTCGGGCGGCCCACAGACCAGGCCGAGGTGAGGATCGCGGACCGACGCGGCGACCCACTGGAACCCGGTGAGGTCGGCGAGGTGTGGTTGCGCTCGCCGGCGCCGGCCCGCGCGTACCACGCCGACGCGCGGGCCACCGCGCGGACCTTCGCCCGGGGCTGGACCAGGACGGCGGATCTGGGTTACCTCGATCCGGACGGCTACCTGTACCTGGTCGGCCGCCGCGCCGACGTGATCAGGTCGGGCGGGCTGAAGGTGTCCGCCCGGCAGGTGGAGGCCGCGCTGTTCGAACATCCGGCCGTGGCCGAGGCGGCCGTGGTGGGGGTCCCGCACCCGGTGGTCGGACAACTCGTGACCGCCGCGGTGGTGGTGCGGCACGATGCCGCACCGGGCGACCTGCGCGAGGCGCTGCGCGGTCGGTTGGCCGACTACGAACTGCCGGTCCGCGTCCTGGTGGTGGACTCGCTGCCCCGCGACGAGGTGGGCCGGGTGGACCGTGACCAGGTTCGAGAGCTGCTGGCGCTGCCAGCCGAGGGGTCCCGGATCGCCCCGTGCACGCGGGTCGAGACCGAGCTGGCCCGGTGTTGGACCCGGGTACTCGACGTTGACGTGTCCGGTGTGGATGACGACTTCTTCCAACTCGGTGGTGACTCCCTGCGGGCCACGCATCTGGCCGCCCGGATCGAGGAGACGTTCGGGGTCCGGGCGTCGGCATCGCTGGTGTTCGACGCACCCGTCCTGGCCCACCAGGTCGGCTGGTTGGAGTCGCGGATGTCCTCGACGGCTCGACCGGCCCCGCACACCTGGGCGACCCGGCCGGTGACCAGCCCCCGAACCCACCCGGAGGAACGCACCGTGGTGCGGGTGCCGCTGAGTCCGTTCCAGGAACGCAGTCTGATGTGGATGTTCGGGGGAACCGGGCCCAAGCGGACCCTGCCGGAGGTCGCCTCCATGAGGATTTCCGAGCGGCTCGACCTGCGCTCGATGCGGCGCAGCCTGAACGAGTTGGCCTACCGGCAGGAGGCGCTGCGGACCGTGTTCGTGCCCGTTGACGGTCGGTATGAGGCGATAGCCCTGCCGGACTGCCTGCCCAGCTTCGTGTCGATCCGGGCGGTCGGGGCGACCGCCGGGCAACGGGAGGAGCACGCCCGTCGGCTGGCCCGGGAGTTCGTCGAGCGCCCGTTCGACATCGTCCGCGGTCCGCTGTTCCGGGCCCTGTGTATCGAGCTGGACCGGGACGAGTACGTCCTGGTCCTGGCCGTGGACCACCTGGTCTCCGACGGACTGTCGGTCGAGGTGTTGCTGCGGGAACTGGGCGTCATCTACACCGCGTTCCAGGCCGGCGAGCGGTCGCCGTTGCCGCCGGTGGCGCTGCGGTGTTCGGACTTCTTCGCCTGGGTGCGGGCACAGTACGGCCGGAACCGGCGACACTGGTCGCGTGCCCTGGCCGGCGCGCCGACCGCGGTGGGACCGTTGCCAGGTCAGAACACCGGCACCCGTAGCTACGGCGACTGTCGGCTTGAGTTCGACCTGCCGGCTGACCTGGCGAACCGGCTACGCGGTGCCTATCCAGAACATGGGGCGACCGCCTTCATGGCCGGCATGGCCGCGTGGAGCGGGGTGCTGTCGAGTCGGACCGGACCGGGTGAGGTGGTGCTGTTCTCCCCGATGTCGGGGCGGACCCGACCGGAGTTCGAGTCACTGGTCGGCAGCATCGTGCAGTGCCCGTTCTTCCGGTTACGCACGGGAGGCGACCCGACCTTCGCCGAACTGCTCGGTCAGGCCCGTCGAAGCGTCGTCGCGGCGACCGACCACCAGTTCTATCCACATCACGAGTTTCTGTCCCAGGTGCCCTTTCCGGCCTGGTTCGACGTGGACGACGACAGCCGACCCCCGCGGTTACCCGGGTTGGACTGTGAGCCGTTCCCGTTCTCGGCCACGCTCGTGCCGGACCGACCCCTGGCCGACGGCGAGACGGATCTGCACATTCCCCGGTTGCGGTTGCTGACCCGACCGGACGGGTCGTTGGGAGGCACCTTCACCTACAACAGGTACGCGTTCGGGTCCGCGGTCGTCGAGAGACTGGCCGAGGATTTCGTCCGGTTTGCCGGTGCCGCGCTGGAGAACCCCGATCGGCGGCTGTCCGAGTTCGTCTGACCGCCTCCCGGAAGGGGCCGCCCGCTTCGG
>DATCWR010000149.1:0-16054 GCA_036566245.1 Mycobacteriales bacterium
TGAGTCGATCGTGGTCTCGCCGGCGGACTCACCGCCACCGTAGGAGTTGGACACGAACTTCGCACCCAGCGCCACCGCGGTGTTCACCGAGGTGCCCAGGTCGTTGAACGAGGCGGTGTTGGCCTCGACCAGCAGGATGTGACAGTTCGGGCAGACCGCCGAGACCATGTCCAGGTCCAGCGAGATCTCTCCGGCCCATCCGGTGTCGGACGCGGGCAACGGGCTGCTGGCGCCGTTCTGGTTCACCTTGCGGAAACACCCGTTGGCCGTGGTGCACGCCGGCAGGCCGAAGGTGGACCGGTAGTTGGCCAGGTCCGACTCGGCGTTCGGGTCGTCCATCGCGTCCACGATGGCCACGGTCTGCCCGCCACCTGCCGTCGCCGACGGCAGGTTGTAGGCGTCCTGCAGGTCTGCCGGGCCGAGCCCGGCAGGGGTGGCGTTCGGGCTGATCACGTTCGGCTGGAGCTCGGTGTCGGTCCGGATCAGGGCCATGCAGGACGTCATGCCGGGCCGGTGATCCTGGGCACACGCGTGCCGGGTCGAGTGGTTCGCCGCAGCCGGGGTGGCCGCTGCCTGTGGCGAGGGTGTTGCCTGGGCCATTGTTGGGGACCAGGCGAACGCCAGTGCGGCGGCCCCGGTCAGGGCCACCACGGCGTTCCACAGCGATGCTCTGCGCATGCTGCCTCCAGGAGGTGTTGGGGTGCCCGAAAAGTGACAGACCCCGGGTGACAAATCCCCCCTGGAAAGCCCAAGTTTTCCCCAAAATGTGGCAATTCACTCGATTGGACTAGTGCCACCAAATGGAGCAAAACTCCACAAACGGTCCCTAGTAGGCACGAAACTCCACCTACCATGCGACCTTCCGACCGCTGTCCCGGCCGTCCAGGGCAACCGCCCGACACAGTCCCAGAAACAGGTCCGGAACAGGGCCGACACAGCGCCCGGGCCAGCAGCGGAACAGTGTGGGGAGACGGCCGGGAGGTCCCCCGACCGACCCACCCCAACGGCTACTTGGACGTCGGGCGCGGTACCGACGGTTCCCTCGAACCGCGCAGAGCTTCCCGAAACCCCACCCGGGCCCCGGTCCGCAGGATCGCCCCGGCGTAGATCCGGCCGGACAGCCAGACCAGCGCCGCGGTGGCGGCCACCATCAACACGATCGCCGAAGCGACCTGCCAGCCGGGCACCGGCACGACCGCGGCCCGGGTCGGCATGGTGATCGCGGAGACCGGCGGCACCACCGAGGCGACCTGTGCGAGCAGGCCCTTCGGCTGCTGTACGGCGTAGAGCCCGACGAGGTAGCTCCCGACCAGGACCATGGCCATCGGCCCGGTGACGTTGCTCAGTTCCTCCTGCCGGGAGACGCGGCAGGCCGCCGCCGCGTAGGCCGAGGAGAAGAACGCGTACCCCAGCACGAACCAGACGAGCACCTGCCCGAGGACGCCGAACGCCTGCACCGGCAGGGACACCGTGCCGACACCCACGGCGGTGGCCAACGCGATCCCGGTGACAAACACCAGTTGACCGAGGGCGAGGGCCCCGATCCCGAGGATCTTGCCGGCCAACAACTGCCAGGGGCGCAGGGTGGCCAACAGCAACTCGACCACCCGGCTGCTCTTCTCCTCCACCACGCCGAAGGCCACCCAGGCGCCGTAGAGGGCCAACTGTCCGAACAGGATGATCACGGCGACGAAGGCGATGCCCTTCCGGACATCGGTGTCCTCGTCGGTGCCGGTTCCGGGCAGGGCGACCATACGCAACGGCGGCACGTCCAACGCCTCGGACACCGCCGCCGGGTCGAGGCCCCGCTCGGCCAACCGGGCCTGGGCGGACACGTCGCGGTGGGCTGCGGTCAGTACGGCGGCGAGCCTGGGGTCGGGCTCGCGGTCGGACACCACCGTGTCGCCGTCCAGCAGCGCCGCGTCGGCGTGGCCGCCTCGCACCGCCGCGCGGGCCGCCTGGTCGTCGGAGTAGAACCGAACCCGCACCTGCACGTCCGCCGAGGTCCCGGCCGCCTCCAGCGCCGGAACGATCGCGGTGCTGGCCGGTCCGGCCACCGCCAGGTCGAACGACGTGGTGCCGCCGACGAACCGGGGCACGGTCACGACCGCCAGGAGGGCCAGCAGGGTGATCGCCGAGGAGACCAGGAAGCTGCGTTCCCTGATCCGGGTGGTGACCTCCCTGCGGGCCACCAACCACACGACGCCCATGCTCCGACTCATCTGGCCACCACGTCCCGGAACAACTCGGCCAGTGTGGGCTGGCGCCAGCCGAAGTGCTCCACCCGACCGGCGCGCAACGCCATCTCCAGCACCTTCTGGTCGTCGGTCGGGTCGTCCAGTTCCAGGCGCACCTCCGACCCCTGCCGGGCCAGCACCCGTACCCCGGGCAACCCGGTCGTCCAGTCCGACGTCACGTCGGCCACCGCCACCCGCAACTCACGACGGCCCTCCCGGGTCCGCAACTCGGGCACCGTGCCGGTGGCCACCATCCGGCCCTGGTTGATGATCCCGACCGAGTCGCACAACCGCTCCACCAGGTCCAACTGGTGGCTGGAGAAGATCACCGGAACACCGGCCCGACATCGCTCGGCCAGCACGTCGGCCAACGCGTCCACCCCGACCGGGTCCAGGCCGGAGAACGGCTCGTCCAGGATCAGCACCTCGGGGTCGTGCACCAGTGCCGCGGCGAGTTGGACCCGCTGCTGGTTACCCAGCGACAGTTTCTCCACCGCGTCGTCCCGACGGGCCGCCACCCCCAACCGCTCGGCCCACCGGTCGGCGGCACGGCGGGCGTCCGGCCCGGTCAGGCCGTGCAGGCGGGCCAGGTACACCAGGTGCTCGCCGACCCTCATCTTCGGGTACAGGCCACGCTCCTCGGGCATGTACCCGAACCTGCGCCGTGACTCGAAGGACACCGGTCCGCCACGCCAGCGCACCTCGCCGGAGTCGGCGGCCAACACGCCCATGGCGATCCGCATCGTGGTGGTCTTGCCGGCGCCGTTCGCGCCGACGAACCCGAACATCTGGCCGGGTCGTACCGTGAACGACACCGAGTCCAACGCCACCATCTGGCCGTACCGCTTGTGTACCGCGTCGAACTCCAGCATCCACACTCCCTGACGACCCAGGTTACCGACCGATCCCGCCGGCCCGGCCATCCGAAGAGTGCCTGCCAGGGAACGCTAACGAACCGACAGCACGGCCACCGCCACGGCCAGCAGGAGCAGCACCAGGGTCGCCAGTCCGTAGATCCAGCGGTGGCCGTGGCCGGGCGGCACCGGCTCGGCGGCGCGGTCGTCGGCGTGGGCGTCGGCGTGGTGGGCCGCCGGAGCGCGGGTGCGGACCACCGGCACACCCTGTTGTGACAGTGACACGGCATCACCGCGCGGCTGCCACCGGTACTCCACCTGCACCCCGGCGGCAGCGCAGGCCCGGCGCAGCAGGTCCAGGTTCCCGCCAACCCACTGGAGGTATGCCAACGGGCGCCCACCGGCCGCCACCAGGGTCAGTCCGAGCATGCGTTGCCGACCCGGTGGCGGGCCGGGCAACAGGTCCGGGTCGTTGACCGGGCGGTCGGCGAACAGGGTGACCCGTAACCGGGCCACCGCAGGCAGGTGCGCCGGGCCGGCGCCGAGCCTGGGAAAGTGCAACGGTCCGTTGGCCGCCCCGGTGACGGTCACCTCCCGTGGGCCGAGAACCAGCGCGACCCGGGTGTCGCGCGGGGACCGTCGGCCCACCCGTCGCTCCGGCCTGGGCTGGCCCGGTGCCGGTAACCTGACCGACCGGCCGGACACCGCCACGTCCCCGGGCACCCGGTCCAGCGGCATCCGGGCTGCCGCGCACGCCGTCTCCAGCGAGTCGTGGTCGTTGCCGTCCCACCGCAGCGCGGCCAGCACCGCCCCACACCCGTCCACCACCGTCAGGGTGTGGATCGACGGCAACCGCAGCTCCGGCTCACCGTCGGTGACCCGGGCGCACAACCGGATCGCCGCACCGGCCACGCCCCGACCCGAACCGCGGGGAAACGACCGTGGCGCGCCCGAGCCGTCGGTCACCGAGACGAACGCCGGCCCCAGGGTGAGCACGCCAGGCCCACGGCACGGCCGCAGTACCACGTCGGGAACACCAGGTCGCACGGCGCGACAGCCTACGGCGCCGGCCGGTCCGGGTGGTCGGCAGCAGGAGGTCGGTCGGCTGGTCGGCACCACGGCCTCAGGCGACCGCGCCCGGTTCCGGATCCGGTCCGCGGGCCCGATAGCGGGCGAACGCCGGTACGGCCATGGCCAACAGCACCGCGCCGAGCACGCAGGCGATGCCACCGGACACCAGGGAGAACGCCGGCGAGCTCACCGCCGACACGCCACCGGCCCGCAGGTCGCCGAGCCGCGGCCCGCCGGTGACCACCACGATGAACACCCCCTGCAACCGGCCCCGCATGGCATCCGGGGCGGCCAGTTGCAGCATGGACGTACGGAACACCGAACTGACCATGTCGGCGGCCCCGGCCAGGGCCAGGCAGAACACCGCCGTGGGTAACGTGCCGGCGACCCCGAACGCGGCGATGGCCAACCCCCACAGGCTGACCGACACCAGCACGGTGAGTCCCTGGCGGTTCACCCGGCCCAGCCAGCCGCTGAACAGCGCCGCGACCAACGCACCGATCGCCGGCGCCGCGAACAACCAGCCCAGCGCGCCGGGCCCGCCGAAGCGGACCTCGGCCAGTTCGGGAAACAGTGCCCGGGGCCAGCCGAACACCATCGCGTTGATGTCCACCAGGAAGGTCATCAGCAGGATCCGGCGACCGGCCAGGAACCGCAGCCCCTCCAGTACCGAGGCCCGACCGGTCTCCCCGTTCCGCTCCGGGGGCAGAGGGGGCAGCCGCAACAACGTGTAGAGCGCGACGAAGAACGAACCGGCGTCCACCAGGTAGGTCCAGGCCAGGCCCACCTGGCCGATGATCACCCCGGCCAGCAGCGGACCGGCCACCACGCCGGTGTTGGTGACGATCTGGTTGAGTGCGTTGGCCGCGGGTACCTGCTCGGCCGACACCAGCCGGGGTATCACCGCGCTGCGGGCCGGGGAGTTCACCGCGACCAGGGCCGACTGCACCGCCACCAGTGCCCACAGCAGGCTGATGCTGCCCCCGCCGGGTAACAGTGCCTGGGCCCACAGTCCGGCGCTGACCACGGCCAGCGCCCCGCCGGTGACCAGTAACAGGATCCGGCGGTCCACCGCGTCGGCGATCGCCCCGCCGAGCAGTCCGCACACCACCAGGGGGACCAGTGCCACCAGGCTGGTCAGGCCCACATAGAGGGACCGGTGGGTGATGTCGTACACCTGCACGGGCACCGCGACCACGGTCATCTGGCTGCCCACCAGGATCACACCCTGGCCCAACCACAACCGCCGGAAGGCGACGGTGCGTAACGGTCGGACGTCCACCGCCAGCGCACGCACCAGTCGCAGTGGTAAACCTGCGCTCACCGACCACCACGCCCGCCGGCGTGGCCGCATCCGGTCACGGGGCCAGCCTCTCGATCACCCAGGAACCGTCGTCGAGCCGCCGGTAGCGCAACCGGTCGTGCAGCCGGTCCACCGCGCCCTGCCAGAACTCGACCGTGCGCGGGGCGAGCCGGAACCCACCCCAGTGCTCGGGTAGTGGCACCTCGGTGCCCTCCGGGTAGGCGGCCGACGTCCGGGCCATGGCCTGGTCCAACTCGGCCCGGCTGGCCACCAGCCGGGACTGCGGGCTGGCCGTGGCGCCCAGTTGCGACCCGCGTGGGCGGGACCGAAAGTATGCCTCGGACTCGGCCCGGGAGATCCGGGCCACCGATCCGGCGACGACGATCTGCCGGTTGAGCACCGGCCAGGAGAACACCACGCTGGCCACCGGGTTCTCGGCCAGTTCCCGGCCCTTGCGCGACTCGTGGTTGGTGTAGAAGGTCAGGCCGCGCTCGTCCACGCCCTTGAGCAGCACGGTGCGCGCGCTGGGCATCCCCTCCGACGACGCGGTGGCCAACACCATCGCGTTCGGCTCGACCAGCAGTCCGGAGTTCACCGCGTCCCGGAACCACGCCAGGAACTGGCCCAACCAGTCCGCGGCAAGGTCGCCGACGTCGAGTCCGCGACCCCGGTAGACCCGCCGCATCCTGGCCAGGTCGGGACCCGGGTCGTCGGCGGGACCAGGCCCCGGGTCGGGTCCGGGCGGGCTAGCGGGAGAGGACATGGCTGACCCGTCCGGAAGGGGCTGAGTGCACTGTGGCGGCGGTCACGTCTCAGAATCGTTTCACATGCGTAGGTATCTGTCCGGCATCAGTAGTCACCCACACGGGTGGCATGTCGGCCAGAATGGGGCGTCGCGCGGACGGTACGGCGGTCACCGAGCGGATCGGTCGAGCGTCCGGGTGGGGGTACGACCGTGCCCCGTGACGCTGGCAGGTACCCGTACCCGGCAGGTCCCGTCCACCCGCGCGGGCGCGCAATGACGACCAAAAGTCCTGTCGATGATCGGAGCGTACCGATGTCCGATGACTTCGTCCCCGGCCTCGAAGGCGTGATCGCCTTCGAGACGGAGATCGCCGAACCCGACAAGAACGGGGGGTCGCTACGCTACCGCGGGGTAGACATCGAAGACCTCGTCGGTAGGGTCAGTTTCGGCAACGTGTGGGCACTGTTGGTGGACGGCAGGTTCGGTCCGGGGCTGCCGCCGGCCGAGCCGTTCCCCCTGCCCGTCCACACCGGTGACGTCCGGGTGGACGTACAGGCCGCACTGGCCATGTTGTCCCCGATCTGGGGCTACCAGCCGCTGCTGGACATCCCCGACGACGTGGCCCGCGACAACCTCGCCCGTGCCTCGGTGATGGCGCTGTCCTACGTGGCCCAGTCGGCCCGGGGCATCGGCATGCCGGCGGTGCCCCAGAGCCGGATCGACGAGTGCAACACCGTGGTGGAGCGCTTCATGACCCGGTGGCGGGGTGAACCCGACCCCCGGCACGTCAGGGCGGTGGACGCCTACTGGGTGTCCGCGGCCGAGCACGGCATGAACGCCTCCACGTTCACCTCGCGGGTGATCGCCTCCACCGGTGCCGACGTGGCCGCGGCCCTGTCCGGTGCGATCGGCGCCATGTCCGGACCGCTGCACGGGGGTGCGCCGGCCCGGGTGCTGCCGATGATCGAGGAGGTGGAACGCACCGGCGACGCCCGCAAGGTGGTGTCGTCCATCCTCGACCGGGGCGAGCGGCTGATGGGCTTCGGGCACCGGGTGTACCGGGCCGAGGACCCCCGCGCCCGGGTACTCCGGCGTACCTGCCGCGAGTTGGGCGCGGCACGGTACGAGGCGGCCGAGGAACTGGAGAAGGTGGCCCTGGCCGAACTGCGGGAACGCCGGCCGGACCGGGCCATCGAGACCAACGTCGAGTTCTGGGCGTCGGTGATCCTGGACTTCGCCGAGGTTCCCGGACACATGATGGGCGCGATGTTCACCTGTGCCCGCACCGCCGGCTGGTGCGCGCACATCATGGAACAGAAGCGCACCGGACGGCTCGTCCGTCCGTCCGCCCGCTACATCGGACCCGGGCCGCGTAAGCCCGAGGACGTCGAGGGCTGGGACCAGATCAACCACGGCTGACACCGGCGCCGGGCCCGGAAGGACCCCGGCCCGCGCGGCGTTTTCGCGGGGAAAACGTCGCGCGGGAAGCGTCGGGACGGATGTTTTCCGGTGTCTGGGGCCCAGTCCCGCCAGCCCGGGGGCGGCCGGACGGCCCGGTCGACGCGGTTGAGACAATGGACCGGTGAGCGACACACCCCAGATCACCCTGCCTGCCGACCTGCGGCCCGCCGACGGCCGGTTCGGTTCCGGCCCGTCGAAGGTACGACCCGAGGCGGTGGCCGCGCTGGCCGACTTCCGTCTCGCCCCGCTGGGCAGTTCGCACCGTCAGGCACCGGTTCGTACCGTTGTGCGAAGGGTCCGGGACGGGTTGCGGGAACTGTTCGCCCTACCTGACGGCTACGAGGTGGTGCTGGGCAACGGCGGTACCACGGCGTTCTGGGACATCGCCGCGTTCGGACTGGTCCGCGACCGGGCACAGCACCTGTCCTTCGGTGAGTTCTCCGCGAAGTTCGCCACGGTGACCCGGGGCGCCCCGTTCCTGGCCGAACCAACGGTGATCACCGCCACACCGGGTGGACGACCCGAACCGGTCGCCGAGCCCGGCGTGGACGTGTACGCCTGGCCACACAACGAGACCTCCACCGGGGTGATGGCACCGGTGCGGCGGGTGGCCGGGGCCGACCCGGACGCGCTGCTGCTGGTGGACGCCACCTCCGGTGCGGGCGGCCTGCCCGTCGACATCAGCCAGGTCGACGTCTACTACTTCGCCCCACAGAAGTGCTTCGCCTCCGACGGCGGACTGTGGCTGGCCCTGCTCTCCCCGGCCGCGTTGGCCCGGGTCGACCAGATCGCCGCCACCGACCGGTGGGTACCGCCGTTCTACGACCTGCCCACCGCGGTGGCCAACTCGCGCAAGGACCAGACCTACAACACCCCGGCGGTGACCACCCTGGCCCTGCTGGCCGACCAGATCGAGTGGATGCTCGGCCACGGCGGCCTGGACTGGGCGGTCGGCCGCACCCGGGACTCGTCCTCGCGGCTGTACACCTGGGCGGAGAAGACCTCCTACACCACACCGTTCGTGACCGACCCGGCCGACCGGTCCCTGGTGGTGGGCACCGTCGACCTGGCCGAGTCGGTGGACGCCGGGACGGTCGCCGCGGTGCTGCGTGCCAACGGCATCCTGGACACCGAGTCGTACCGCAAGTTGGGCCGCAACCAACTCCGGATCGCCATGTTCCCGGCGATCGACCCGGCCGACGTGGAGGCGCTGACGGCCTGTATCGACCATGTCGTCGAGCGTCTCTGAGGTGGTGCCCACCACCGCCGGGCCGCCGGGCACCACGGCCGTCAGCCGGGGGCGGTTCGCGTGTCGCCGGGGCGGGAAGCCGCCCGGGCACGTACAGTTCCAGGGTGCGGGCCCCGACCGGCGTGTGCCCGGAACGGGTCGGCGCGCCACGGACCGAACGCCGGGGAGTCCGAGCCGTAGTCGGAACCATCCGGGCAGCACGACCACGTAGGGGAAGCCATGCGTCAGCTCAAGTTCGTGAGCCTGACCGAGGACGGGGCGAACATCGTCCTCGAGGCGGGCCAGGGCGAGCTGTTCCTGCTTCCCATCGACGAACGGCTGCGCGCCGCCGTACGCGGCGACCTCACCCGGCTCGGGCAGATCGAGATCGAGCTGGAGAACCCACTGCGTCCGCGTGACATCCAGGCCCGTATCCGGGCCGGCGAGAGCGCCGAGCAACTGGCCAGCGCGTCCCGGATGCCACTGGACCGGGTGCTGCGGTTCGCCTATCCGGTGCTCCAGGAACGCGAGCAGGTCACCGCCGAGGCACGCCGGTCGCGGTTGCGCCGTTCCGACGGCGGCCAGCAACGCACCCTGGGCGAGTTGGTCGACGAACGACTGTCAACCCGTGGGGTGTCCCCGGACTCGGCGTCGTGGGACTCCTGGCGGCGCGAGGACGGCGGCTGGACCGTGGTGGCCCGCTGGCGCGGTACCGGGGGCAGTTACGTGGCCACCTGGGCGTTCGACCTGTCCACCCGTTCGGCCACACCCGCCGACGAGACCGCGGCTGACCTGGTCGCCGAGCATCCGCAGCGGGCCCGTGGGGTGACCCCGGTCACCCCGTTGGCGGTCGCCGCCGCGCAGGTCGCCCCGGAGGCACCGCCGCGATCCACCCGACAGGCGCCGCAACGTCCGGTGGCCCTGCCCTCCACCCACCCCGCCCAACGGTCGGTACCCGCGGTCGCGGTCGACCGGGACAGGGATCGCGACAGGGACAGGGATCGCGACAGGGATCGCGATCGTGGCCGGGGCCGGGACGTGCGCGAGGTCCGTGAGGTGCGGGAGGTCCGCGAGGTGACCCGCGAGGCCGAGGCAGAACCCGAGGAGGACCGCGCCCGGCGGGCCAGGGTGCCCTCCTGGGACGACATCCTGCTGGGCGTGCGCCGCAAGCCCTGAACCCACCCGACACCGGGTACCGCCCGACGGTGTTTCGCCCCGGTCCGGCGCGGGCATTGCTTTCCTGGCCGCCGTGCCGGCACGCCCACACGCGAGCCGGCCAGCGTCCGCATCGCGTATCCCGGTTGTGCATGTTCTCCCGACCACCCCGGCCCTGCGGCGCACCCTGCGTACGGGGATCCATCCCGAGCACGGGACCACTCATGACCCGGTCCTACCGGTCCGACCAGTTCGACCAGCGCGTCACGCCGGCGCCCGCCGGCCAGAAAACTGGGATGAGGAGGATGAGTTAGCCCAGCTAACCTGTTGACACCATGGATACAGCTCCGCACGGAACATGGAACGTTTCGTCTCTGTGGCGTATCCGCGGTTACGTTGCGCCGCACGCCCGGGGACTGGTCATCAGTACCGTCGCCGCACTCCTGGCCACCTTCGCCGGGGTGGCTGTTCCGATCCTGACCAGGCAGGTCATCGACGGGCCGATCCACCACGGTGACCGTGCCGCGATGATTCCGTTGGGCATCCTGGCACTGGTGTTCGGTGCCGCCGAGGCGGTGCTGGTGCTGCTTCGCCGGTGGAGCATGTCCAACTCGTCGTTGGGCCTGGAGACCGACATCCGGCGCGACCTGTACGCCCACCTCCAGCGACTCCCGGTGTCCTTCCACGACCGTTGGCAGTCCGGCCAGTTGCTGTCCCGGGCCACCTCCGACCTGTCCCAGATCCGGCGGTTCGTTGGCTTCGGCCTGGTGTTCCTGGTGGTCAACGGGCTGACCTTCCTGGTGGTGGGTGGGCTGCTGGTGACCATCTACTGGCCGTTGGGCGTGCTGGTACTGGCCTCCGCCGTGCCGCTGGCCTGGGTGTCGCTGCACTACGAACGCCGCTACAAGGTGCAGGCACGTCAGGTTCAGGACCAGCAGGGTGAGGTCGCCACCAACGTGGAGGAGTCCACCCTGGGTATCCGCACCATCAGGTCGTTCGGTCGACGCCGGTTGATGTACTCCGCGTTCGACACCCGGGCCCGCGACCTGCACGGGTTCGCCATGGCCAAGATCCGCACGCTGGCCGAGGTCTGGGCCCTCATCGAGATGCACCCGCAGGTGGTGCTCGGCCTGGTGGTGTTGGGCGGTTCGGTCGCGGTCGCCGACGACACGATCACCCTGGGCACCCTGGTCGCCTTCGTGTCGCTGTTCCTGCTGCTGGTCTGGCCGATCGAGTCGATGGGGTGGCTGCTGGCCAGCGCGCAGGAGGCGATCAGCGCGGCGGACCGGATCTTCGAGGTGTTCGACACCCCACCGGCCATCGTGGACCACCCGGACGCGGTGCCGCTGGACGAACCTCGCGGTGAACTCCGGTTCGAACGGGTCGGGTTCTGTTACCCGGACAGTTCCACGGCGGTGCTGCACGACATCAGCCTGCGGATCGCACCGGGTGAGACGGTGGCCGTGGTCGGCGCGACCGGTTGCGGCAAGACCACCCTGACCGCGCTCGTTCCCCGGCTGTACGACGTGACCGACGGGCGGATCACCCTCGACGGACGGGACATCCGGGACCTGCCACTGGCCAACCTGCGCCAACTGGTGTCCACCGCGTTCGAGGAGGCCACCCTGTTCTCCGCCAGCGCGCGGGAGAACCTGACCCTGGGTCGGCCCGAGGCGACCGACGAGGAGATCGACGAGGCGCTGCGGATCGCCCAGGCCGAGTTCGTGCTCGACCTGCCCTGGGGGCTGGACACCCGGATCGGGGAACAGGGCCTCACCCTGTCCGGGGGCCAGCGGCAGCGGTTGGCGCTGGCCCGGGCGGTGATCGGTCGACCCAGGGTGCTGGTGCTCGACGACCCGCTGTCCGCGCTGGACGTGCACACCGAGGGGCTGGTCGAGCAGGCACTACGCCGGGTACTGGCAGGTACCACCGCGCTGGTGGTGGCGCACCGACCCTCCACCGTGCTGCTGGCCGACCGGGTGGTCCTGCTGGTCGACGGCACGATCGCCGCGGTCGGCACCCACCACGACCTGTTGGAGAACGTGCCGGCCTACCGCGACATCCTCAGCCAGGAGTCCGACCTGCACCAGGCCGCCGAGACCACCGGAGTGGGAGGGGTGACCACGTGACCGAGGCGGTGGTCGGGGCCACCGGAGACGACCAGCACCCGTCCGACACCAGCATCGTTCTCCCTCCGACCGAACCCACCGAACCGGGCGCGCCGGAACAACCGGGCGCGCCAGCGCAACCCGGTACACCAGGGCAACCCGGTGCGCCGGGCGGCTCGGACACCGACGCGACCCCGAGCCGGACCACCCCGACCGGGGCGGAGCAGTGGCGGGGAGTGGCGGCCGAGGACGCTGACGAGATCCCGGAACGGATCGGCATCCTGCTGCGGGCCCGCAGCCGCCGACTGCTGCGCTCGCTGGTCCGCCCGTACCGGCGGCGGCTGTGGTCCATCCTGGTCGTGGTGCTGCTCCAGAACGCCGCGGCGATGGCCGGGCCGTTCCTCGTCTCGGTCGGTATCGACCGTGGCATCCCGGCGCTGCGCCGGGGCGAGGCCACCGTCCTGGTGGCCGTGGTCGCGGCGATCATCGGCTGCGCCCTGGCCGACGCCGTGCTGCGCCACCAGTTCCTGGTCCGGGCCGGTCGGGTCGGCCAGGACGTGCTGCTGGACCTGCGGCGGCGGGTGTTCGACCACTTCCAGCGCCTGCCGCTGGCGTTCCACGAGAGATACACCTCCGGCCGGGTCATCTCCCGGTTGACCTCCGACCTGGACGCGCTCAACGACCTGCTGGACAGCGGCCTGGACGGGTTGATCACCGCGTTTCTGTCGGTGATCACCATCGGCGTCGTGTTGCTTCTCCTGGACACCCCGCTGGCCCTGGTCACGCTGTTGTCCCTGCCTCCGCTGCTGTTGCTCATGCGGTGGTTCCGTCGGCACTCCGCGCTGGCCTACCGACGGACCCGGGAGACCGTCGCGTTGCTGATCGTGCAGTTCGTCGAATCGTTGGGTGGCATCCGAGCGGTGCAGGCGTTCCGTCGGGAACGGCGCAACGACGAGATCTTCGAGGTGCTCAACGAGGACTACCGGCGGGCCAACTTCCGGGCCATGGAACTGATCGCCTGGTTCGTGCCCGGGGTGAAACTGCTCGGCAACACCACCATGGCCGCGGTGCTGGTCTACGGGGGTTACCGGGTACTCGACGGGCAGATGCAGGTGGGTGTGCTGGCCGCCTTCCTGCTCTACCTGCGCCGGTTCTACGACCCGATGCAGGACCTGGCCATGTTCTACAACTCGTTCCAGTCCGGCACCGCGGCCCTGGAGAAGCTCTCCGGGGTGTTGGAGGAGACCTCCACCGTGCCCGAGCCGGTCGACCCGACCCCGCTGCCCGAGCCGCGCGGCGCGGTGGAGTTCCGGGACGTGACGTTCGGCTACGTCGACCGGGTGGTACTGCCCGAACTGTCGCTGCGGATACCGGCCGGACAGGCGGTGGCCCTGGTCGGCGCGACCGGGGCCGGCAAGTCCACCCTGGCCCGGCTGCTGGCCCGGTTCTACGACCCACGGTCCGGCCGCATCCTGCTCGACGGGATCGACCTACGGGACCTGTCCGAGACCGACCTGCGCCGGGCGGTGGTCATGGTCACCCAGGAGAACTTCCTGTTCACCGGCACGGTGGCCGACAACATCGCGTTCGGTCGCCCGGGCGCCACCCGGGCCGACATCGAGGCGGCCGCCGCGGCCTTCGGGGCGCACGAGTTCATCTCGGCGCTGCCCAACGGGTACGACACCGACGTGCGCAAGCGCGGCGGACGGCTGTCGGCCGGACAACGCCAACTCGTCGCGTTCGCCCGGGCCTTCCTGGCCGATCCGGCCGTGCTGATCCTGGACGAGGCGACCTCCTCGCTGGACGTACCCAGCGAACGGCTGGTGCAGCGCGCACTGCGCACCATCCTGGCCGAGCGCACCGCGCTGATCATCGCCCACCGACTGTCCACGGTGGAGATCGCCGACCGGGTGCTGGTGATGGACGGCGGACGGATCGTGGAGGACGGTGAGCCCTCCGCGCTGGTCGCCGGCGCCGGCCGGTTCGCCACCCTGCACCAGTCCTGGCGCGACTCCCTGGTCTGACCCACGCCCTCTGGGCCCACCCGCCCCCTTCTGGAAACGTGTCGAGAGAAGTGAGACGGTCTCGGGTCGGATCATGTCTCACTTTCCTCGACACGTTCGGAGATCGGGGTTGTCCACAGGGGCCCTGGTTATCCACCGGAACAGGCTCGGGGATAGCGCGGCGACCGGGCAGGTGCACAGGCTACGTGGCATGGATCGCCTACCCAGCAACCGAATCGTTCGCGACGCCCTGTTGGATGCCATGGCAGCGGCGAACCACGGCCTGGTCCGATGGTCGGACGCGGTGTTGTTCGGCATGCACCCGGATGACCTGCGCTGTGTCCTGCGCCGAGATCGATGGCATCGGGTCCAACGCGGCGTCCACGTCCGACGTGGCACCGAACTGACCGCCGCCGTGAGGGCCCGGGCCGCCACCATCTCGCCCGCCATGTACAGCGCGGTCGTGGCGAGCCACCAGACCGCGGCCCGGTTACACGGCCTACCACTGGTGCACCACGGCGACCGCGAGCATGTCACCGTGCGCCGGCCGGCCCGGCGACCACAGCGACCGGAACTGTGGCTGCACGCGCATCGACTGCCGGCAGAACATGTCACCCAGATCGGTGGTACGCCGTGCACGACGATCGCGCGAACCCTCGTAGACCTGTTCCTCGTCTCCGACCGGCTGACCGCCACCTGGGCCACCGAGTACGCCGTGCGGACCGGACTGGTGACGCTGGACGAGGTCAGGGCCCTGGCGTCGACCCCGCTGGGCCTACCGGGGATCCGACGGACCCGGACATGGCTCGACACGGTCGAGCCGGCCAGCGAGTCGCCACTGGAGACCGCGGTCCGGCTGATCCTGGTCGACGCTGACCTGCCCCGTCCGGTGGTGCAGTTGCCCATTCGCGCCGGATCCGGCCGGGTCGTGTACCGGACCGATCTGGGCTTCGGTCCCGAACGGGTCGCCGTCGAGGCCGACGGGCGGGCGGTGCACGAGGCACCCGAGGCTGTGTTACGTGACCGTCTACGGCAGAACGACCTGACCAGTGCCGGCTGGATCGTTCTGCGCTTTACCTGGGCGGACGCGACCCGGCGCCCCGGCTATGTCGCCGCCACGGTCCGTCGCGCCCTGAACCGCCGCCACTCCGAAACGCGTCGAGAGAAGTGAGACGGTCTCGGACCGGATCATGTCTCACTTTCCTCGACACGTTTGTCAGGGGCGGGGTTGGAGGTGGTGGAAGGCCAGGGCCGCGGCGGTGGCGACGTTGAGGGAGTCGACGCCGGTGGGCATCGGGATCCGCACCCGCAGGTCGGCGGCGGCAAGGGCGGCGTCGGTCAGGCCGGGGCCCTCGGCGCCGACCAGGACGGCGGCCTTGGGCAGGGTGTCGGCGGGCACGTCCCGCAGGTCCACCGCATCGGCGGCCGGGGTCATGGCCAGCACCCGGAACCCGGCCGCCCGCAGCTCTGCCAGTGCCTGCGGCCACGGCGCCAGTGGGGCGAACGGAACCCGCAGCACGTTCCCCATGGACACCCGCACGCTGCGCCGGTACAGCGGGTCGGCGCACCGGCCGCCCAGCAGTACCGCGTCGATGCCCAGTGCGGCGGCGTTCCGGAACAGCGCGCCGAGGTTCTCGTGGTCGTTGACCCCCTCCAGCACGGCCACCCTGGTCGACCGGTGCAGCAGGTCCACGGCCAGCGGCAGCACCGCCCGGTCGGCGGCGGCCAGCACACCACGGTTCAGGTGGAACCCGACCACCCGCGCCATGGTCTCGGCGGTGGTGACATAGGCGGGCGCGGCCACCTCGGCCAGGTCGGCACGCAGGGCCTCGACCCGCGCGGCCACGCCCAGCACCGCGCGCAACGGGTACGGGGAGTCCAGCAGTCGG
>DATCWR010000154.1:0-2760 GCA_036566245.1 Mycobacteriales bacterium
CCGGGCCGGTGAGGCGGTTGGCCACCCGGCGGGAGGCGGCGACCAGCGTCTGGCCGTACCGGCGGGTGGTGGTCAGGGCGACCACCGGCACCTCCGGGTCGGCACCTGCCGCCTGGCCCGTGGTCTGGAACTGGTCGGTGAAGCGCCGGATTCCGGCCGGGTCGGCGCCCCGGAAACCGTAGATCGACTGGTCCGGGTCTCCCACCACGACCAGTTCGGCGGCCCCGGCGCCCAGCAGCCTGAGCAACTCCACCTGGGCGGGGTCGGTGTCCTGGTACTCGTCCACGAAGATGTGCCGGCGCCGGGCCCGTTCCCGGGCCAGCAACTCCGGTTCGGCCTGGCACACCGCCACCGCGGCCCGGATCAGTTCGGCCGGGTCGTAGGCGGTCGACCCGGACAGTGCGGTGACCTCCAGGTACTCCTTCAGGAACGCGCCGGCGGCCTGCCAGTCGGGCCGGCCCAACCGGGCACCGTAACCGGCCAGTTCGGCCGGGCCGATTCCCCGTTCGACCGCGCGCAACAGCAGGTCCCGCAGTTCCTCACCGAAACCCCTGGTCAACAGCGCCGGGCGTAATGACGCCGGCCAGCGCACCCGCCCGTCACCGTCCACGTCACCGCGGAGCAGGTCCCGGATCACCAGGTCCTGTTCGGGTCCGGACAGCAACCGGGGTGGCGGTTCGTCGCGCAGCAGCGCGGCCTGCCGCAGCAGCCCGAACGCGTAGGAGTGGAAGGTACGGGCCAGCGGCTCGGTGGTGGTACGGGCCAACCGTTCGGTCACCCGCTGGCGCAGTTCCTCGGCGGCGCGCCGGCTGAAGGTCAGCATCAGCACCGACTCGGGGGTGGCGCCGCGCACCCTGATCCGGTTGACCGCGGCCTCCACCAGGGTGGTGGTCTTGCCGGTGCCCGGGCCAGCGAGTACCAACAACGGGCCGCCCGGGTGGTCGACCACCCGCTGCTGCGCCGGGTCGAGGTCGGGGGCGTCGGCCCTGGGCCGGGGACCGGCGACCAGCCGGTAGGTGGGTTCAGGAGTGCCGGTGTTCACGCAGATGTCGCCAGGAAACCCTGACCCTCCGTCCGGGAACGGTCGGCGTTCCTTCCCATGCGGTGTCTCCTCGGTGGCCGGCAGGACAGCGTCCGAGTATCGGGGTTGCCAGACACCGAAACAAGCCGACGTGCCGAAGCGAACACCCAGCAGTACCCGCGGGCCAGACCGAACCGGACGATTCATGACAACGGCCACCTGAACTGGTGCGCCGAGGATGTACCGGCCGATCTGCACCAGCACCTGTGCGCCGCCGACGTCCGCAACTGACCTCTGGCCGTGGGAACCCGTGACCAGATCGAGGACTTCCTGGCAACCACCCCGGCCCACCCAGAACTGCCCCGAGGCAGAAAACTGGTCGACGTGCCCTGCCATGCTGCGCCACGTCACGGGAGGTCTTCGCCACCCCGCGGTGATTCTGGGAAGCGGAAGTGCCATGAGACAATCACTCGCCCCAGGCAGGAACCGACCCTCTGAGTTTTCCCCGGTATGTATGACGCCTTCGACTTCGTGATGACTGAGCACGCCGCCTGGCTGCCGAGCGGCGGCGGGCGGCAGCGCGTGTTGGTCGCGGCCGATGGTGGCCACTGGCTCGTCACCGCGCGGGGCCACACGCTGACGCTGGACGCGCTGAACAACTGCACGGCCGAGCCCGTGTGTGACATCTTCACACTGCCGAAGGGACTGAGCACCGTTTCCGAGTTGACGACCACTCTACGTCGCCTCGGCTCGGTCGTGCGCTTCCGCAATACAGACCTGTGGGACGCTGTGGGTACGGCAATTATCCGGCAGGTGATCCGCGCCGGGCAGTCCACAAAGCTGTACCGGGCATTTTGTGGAGCTTACGGCGAACGGGTCGCGTTGCCGAACGGTGGCCGGTATGCACTCTTTCCGACACCAGCGGTCGTGCTCGGGTTGAGCGACGAGCAGTTCGACTCGATCGGTATGGCCTTCAAAAGACGCCCGCTGAGGGCCGCGGCTGAAGCCTGTCTGGAGCAGGGCGCGAAGTGGCGAGAGCTTGCGCCGGACGCGCTCGCTGCCGAACTCCAGACCGTGCCACGTATTGGCCCGTGGACCGCGCACGCGGCCGTGGCCGACTGGAGTAACGACTGGGCGCTCTATCCCTACGCTGATCTCGCGGTGCGGACCTGGGCCAGGCGAGCTGCACCCGGGTACGACTGGCCGGACGACGAACCGACCTTCGGCCGAATCTGGCGTGATCTCGCTGGCGAACACCTCTGCTCGCAGACGCTACTGACACTTGCCTGGGGTAGCCAACACGGGGCCATCGGCTGATGCCGTTGAGGTAGGCCGTCCGCCGGGGTGCCACAGTGTTCTGATCTGGGGAAGCAGAATCGGGTGAAGATCGGCCGGGTGCTGACCGCGATGGTTTTGCGTTGCCAATGTAGCTCACGGTGGGTCGTGGTTCTCAGGCTTGGTGGTGTAGCGGCGTCCGGTTGGGCTGGTCCAGCAGAATCGTCCGTTGGTTTGTGTCAACCGCCAGGCCGTGTGGTGTTTCAGGCGGTGATGGTGGCGGCACAACGCGCCCAGATTCCCGACCGTGGTGGGGCCTTTCGGCCACGGGATCGTGTGATCCAAATCCGCTCGTTGTGCCGAGTGTTGACAGCCGGGGAACCGGCATTGTCCGTCCCTGGCTCGGATGAAGTCGTCGAGGGCGGCCGGTGGCCGGTAGGTGTGCCGGGAGTGTTCGACAAGTG
>DATCWR010000174.1:0-4431 GCA_036566245.1 Mycobacteriales bacterium
CCCGCCCGGCCCGACCCAGCGCGGTGCCCGACGCCAACGCCTCCAGACAGCCGACAGACCCGCAGCCACAACGTTGCCCACCGGTGGGATCGACCAGCAGGTGACCAACCTCGCCCCCGACACCGGTCCGGCCCCGGTACAACCGCCCGCCCAGGACGAACCCTCCGCCGACACCGGTACCCACGGTGAGCACGATCACGTCGCGGTACCCCGCTCCCGCCCCGATCCGCGCCTCGGCCCACGCGGCGGCGTTCGCGTCGTTCTCCACAACGGTGGGAAGGCCGGTGTCCGCGGCGAGGACCTGCTGGAGCGGCAGGTCGCGGTAGGCGTTGTTCGGCGCCCAGCGGATGTGTCCGGTCGGCCAGTCGATCATCCCGGCCGCGCCGACACCGATCGCCGTCACACCGGGGTGCCGCCGCCGTAACCGACGCACCAGTTCGGCCACGACCCGCCGAACGGTGGCCGCGTCGGCCCGCGGCGGGGTGGCGATCACCTGACGATCCCGGACCCGGCCGTCCCTCGCCACGATCCCCGCAGCGATCTTGGTGCCACCTATGTCGAGACCTATCGCCCATCGCCGGTCAGTCTTCTCGGCCCCGGGGTGAGCCGGTTCGCCGGGCCCGATCATCGCGACCGATGGACCGCGGTGGGCGGTCTCACGCCGAAGCAGCGCTCCAGTGCCACCAGCGCCGCGCCGTGCGCTCCGTCGAAGGGGCGTAGCGGCTCGACCACCAGTTCCGCCCTGTCGCCGTAGATGGAGTGGCAGTAGTGGCGGAACTTCCAGACCTCGGCGAGAAACGCCTGGCCTGCCGGGCGGTCGGGGTCGACCATCAGGGCGGGCGCGTAGAGCACCAGCCGGTGCGGGCGGGCCAGGTTCACCAGAAAGCCCAGCCCCTTGGCGTTGGCACGGCCGGCCGCGGCGAAGGCATCCCGGGCCTTCGGCCCCACGTCGGGACGTTCGGCCATCCGGGCGGCGGCCGCCACTCCCTCGACAGGCTCACCGGTGTAGGTGTGGACGGTGTCGAGGATGCCGAAGGTACCGCCGGTGGTCTCCAGGCAGCCGAAGTTCCCGCAGTCGCACATCCGTCCGCTCTCTGGAAAGACGACGAGGTTGCCCAGCTCCATCGGGCCGTCGAAGAGCCGGCCACCGAGGAAGAGCGCCGCCCCCACTCCCTCACGGATCAGTACCACCGCGAACCGGGAGACCTCGTGCCCCACCCCGAACCACTGCTGGAACACCGCGTAGGCGTTGCTGTCGTTCTCGACAACGGTCGGCAGGCCGATGGCGCTCTCCAGCAGCCGGCCGAGCGGCTGGCGGTCCTCCCACCTGACTCCCCGTTCGGCCCGGGCGGTGTCCGGAGGCAACTTGCGGAAGAACAGCACCGTTCCGGTCTCGGTGTCGACCGGACCGCCGAGTTGGAACCCGACCGCCATCCGATTCTCGGGCGGGAGCCCACCTGGAACGCTGCGCACGAGGGTGCTGACCAGCGACGCCGCCGCGGCGACCACCGTCGGAACGCTCATCTCGTCCAGGGACACCTGGTGGTCGGCCAGCCGTCGCCCGCTCTCGTCGACCAGGGCGCCGATCATCCGGCGAGGCAACAACTCGATGCCCACGGCGTAGCGGGTCCGCGCCAGCGTCTCGGCCCGGTGGACCACCCGCCGGACCAGTTCGGTGGACGGGTTGCGCGATGGGCCTGTGGGTGTGCCGCGGCGCAGGGACGAGGCGTCGAGCAGAGGCTCCAACTCGTCGAGGTCGTCCGCACTGACCAACTCCTGCTGGTACATATCGTCTCCGACAGTGTCTGGCGGGAGAGTCAGGTTCTCGATCCCGCTCGGTCTCACGGGTTCACCTCGCGGTTGCGCTGCTCGCGTAGTTGCCGCAGTCGGGGGCGAATCCTCCAGAGCTGCCGCTGGAGCGGTTCGTGGTCCTCACCATGGAGTTCCGCGGCCTGCCGGAACGAGTAGCCCTGCACGACAAGTTGGATCACACCCCGAAGTCGGTCCGGCAGCAGGTCGAGCAGGTCCTGCCACTCCTCGTGGGCGATCACGGCGGCTTCCGGGTCAGGTTCGGCGTCTGCGCGGACCGGATCATCACGGGCCCGTTCCTCAGCCTCCCGCACGACCCTGTCGTCCCCGGGCAGGTCCTCAGGCCTGCCGAACCGGCCTCTCATCCAGTCTCGGTAGGCGTTGGGAAACTGGTAGAGGCACTGCGTGACGAACAGCGAGCTCAACCGAGCTCCGCCATCGGGGCTCCACCGTTCGGACATCAGCATCCTGACCCGGAACGGATCGATGGCGCGTGCCACCGTCTCGGCCGCGAGGTCCTCGGCGTCTCCCTCGCTCATCCCCACCGGGCCTCGACAGGAGATGCTCTTCCGACGCAGCTCGTTGAAAATGCGTTTTGTCTTGATCCACGGGACGATGACCCGTAACCCGGCGATGGCCAGATCGTTGGCGAAGCGTTCCCACAACACGCCCTGGAACTTCTTCTCGGCCAGCATGGCCACCAACTCAGCCTCGGCCCGAAGGTCGCCGTCTGGTTCGCCCGCCAGGACGTGGCCGCCAGAGATCTCCATCAGCCGATCCCTCCTCGAGCCTGGCCGTGCCGCCGCCCCTGTCGCGACCACACCGAGGCCGGCGCCATCCCGGTTCTGTCTCCCTTACATGTCACGCCGTCCGCGCATCCCCCGGGGCCGCCGCAGAACTTCTCGGTCCGCCGGGCGTCGGGTACAGTTGTATTCCACAGTCGTTGATTTAATTCGGGAGAGCGCGATGGCTTCCAACCGAACCGACCGCACCGACCAGGCCAGCCAGGAGGTTCCCGCCGGCCAGGTCCGTGGGTCCGGCCAGGGCGTCGCGCTGGAGGTGCGCGGGCTGGTGGTGCGGCGCGGTGGGCGCCAGGTGCTGCACGGGCTTGACTTCGCGGTGCCGCGCGGTTCGGTCACCGGCCTGCTGGGTCCCAGTGGCGGTGGCAAGACCACGGTGATGCGCTGTGTGGTGGGAGTGCAGTCGCACGTCACCGGCGTCATCCGGGTACTGGGCCGCCCGGCCGGGTCACCGGAACTCCGACACCGGATCGGGTACGTCTCCCAGTCCCCCTCGGTGTACGGCGACCTGTCCGTCCGCGACAACGTCCGGTACTTCGCCGCGATGCGCGGCATGGGTGCCTCGGCCGCCGACCCGGTGTTGACCGATGTGGGCCTGGCCGACCGGCGGGACGCGCTGGTGGGTCACCTGTCCGGCGGGCAGCGGGCCCGGGTGTCACTGGCCTGCGCACTGCTGGGACCACCCGAACTGCTGGTGCTCGACGAACCCACCGTGGGACTGGATCCGGTGCTCCGCCGGGACCTGTGGCACCTGTTCGGTGAGCTGGCGGGGCAGGGCACCACACTGCTGGTGTCCAGCCACGTGATGGACGAGGCGAGCCGGTGCGAACGACTGCTGTTGTTGCGGCAGGGGCGGCTGGTGGCCGACGACACCCCGCAGGCCATCCGACGACTCACCGGCACCGACGACATGGACGAGGCGTTCCTGCGCCTGGTCGAACAGGTCGGCGCCGCCCCGACCGCCCCACCACCGGCGGCGTCGGTGCCGCCGGCAGCACACGGGGAGAACCGATGAACGGGCGGGCGGTTCTGGCCACCGCGGGGCGGGTGCTGCGCCAACTCGGCCACGACCGGCGCACCGTCGGAATGTTGCTGGTCGCCCCCTGTGTGCTGCTGACCCTGTTCCGGTACGTCTACGAGGACTCGCCGCAGGTCTTCGACCGGGTCGGCCTGCCGCTGCTGGGCATCTTCCCGTTGATCGTGATGTTCCTGGTCACCTCGGTGGCGATGGTCCGGGAGCGCACCAGCGGCACGCTGGAACGGTTGCTCACCACCCCGATGCACCGGTTCGACCTGCTCGCCGGGTACGCGTTGGCCTTCGGTGTGGTCGCGCTGGTGCAGGCCAGTCTGGCCTCGGCACTGGTGCTGGGCCCGCTTGGCCTGAAGGTGGCCGGTGCGGAGGGCACCGTGCTGGTGCTGGCCGTGACCAACGCACTGCTGGGCATGGCGCTCGGACTGTTCCTGTCGGCGTTCGCCACCACCGAGTTCCAGGCCGTGCAGTTCATGCCGGCGTTCCTGCTTCCGCAGACGCTGCTGTGCGGGCTGCTCACCCCACGGGACCAGATGGTGTGGTGGCTGCGCTGGATCAGCGACGCGATGCCGCTGTCCTACGCGGTTGACGCGCTCGACGGCGCCCGGCTGTCGGCCGCGGTCACCGGGGAGATGGTGCGCGACGGGCTGGTCGTGGCCGGATGCGCACTGCTGGCGTTGGTGGCCGGGTCGGCCACCCTGCGCCGGCGTACCCCGTGAGGCGACCAGGCCGAGCGGGGGGTGCCACTCCGACCCGCCGCCGGGGTCGGCCACCCGGTCCGGGCAACACCCG
>DATCWR010000183.1:0-2158 GCA_036566245.1 Mycobacteriales bacterium
TGAGTATCACGTCAAGGTGCACTTCGAGGACGACTCGTACTGGGCGGAGATCGAGGAACTGCCGGGCTGTTTCGCGGCTGGCGACACCCTGGACGAGTTGGTCGCGTCCCTCCCGGAGGTCGTCGGCCTGTACCTGTCCTCACCGGGTCACCCCGTCGAGGTTCAGGTGGATGAGGTGCGTACGGAACGAGAGTTCGACGACGAGCAGGAACTGCTCCTGACCACCTGTTGACCAACGACACAGCAGCGCCCGCCCCTCCGACCGGGACGGGCGCTTTTTCGTCTGTGTGGGCGACGACCGGTAGCCTCGTGTCGCCGGTGCCGCACACTCGGTGGTCGGGAGCGGTGAAACAACGCCCCGGCGTTGCGGTTCCGGCACCGACGTGCGGCGGAGGTGCCACATGGACCCATCAGACATCGGCACGCGCGCCAGTATCGGCGAGCGTATCCGGCAACTTCGGATGGACCGGACGCCGCGAATCACCCAGCAGGAACTCGCTGATCGGGCCGGGATCAGCGTTGACGTCATCCGGAAACTGGAGCAGGGCAGGCGGCAGACCGTACTGATCGGCACCCTGCACGCGATCGCCCAGGCACTGGATACCGACGCGGCGACGATTGTGTCCACACCGGCCACGCTCTCCACGCCAAGGGACTCCCGGGAAGCAGGAGTGCGGGCCATCCGCCGGGCGGTGACCGGGGTTGACGAACTGGTCGGACTGGCAGGACCAGAGGATGTCGCACCGCCGCTCACCGACCTGCGCCGGTCCCTGACCTACGCCTGGGGCTGCTACTGGACAAGCGACTATGACGCCCTCGGTGCGCTGTTGCCGACCCTGATCACAGGTGCCCGCGCGGCCGCCCGGGAGAGCACCAGCCGACAGGCGGCAGATGCTCATGATCTGTTGGCCGAGGCGCACCAGGTGGCGGCGTGTGTCCTCGTGCACCTCGGCCACACCGACCTTGCCCACCTGGCACTCGAACGTGCGCTTGCCGCATCCATGGGCGGTGATGACCCGTTGCGGCGCGCGTCACTACTCGGATCGGTCGCCTGGCTCCTGATCAGTCAGGGCCGACTGACCGAGTCACTACGGGTGTCGCTGACGGAGGCGGACCGTTGTGAGCCTCGGATCAGCCAGGCCGCACCGGTCGAACTGTCGGTGTGGGGGAACCTGATCCTCACCGGTGCGACTGCTGCGGCGCGTGCCGGTGACACCGGTCAGGCTGACGACCTGCTCAGGGTCGCGGCGAGCGCGGCGACCCGCATCGGTGCCGACCGCAACGACTACCAGACCTTGTTCGGGCCGTCCCAGGTTGTTATGCAGTCCGTGGATGCGGCGGTGGCGACGGGACAGTTCGGGCAGGCGCTGAGTAAGGCGGCCGGGATGCCTGTCAACTGTGCGTTGCCGCTGGCTGCCCAGGCCCGACACCTGGCCGATGTCGCGCAGGCCCAGACACAGATGGGTCGAGACGCGTCCGCGGTGGACACGCTGTTGTACATGGAACGGCTCGCGCCGGCCTGGATGCGGTTCCACTCTCTGCCACGGGTCATCACCCGGGAACTACTGGAACGCGAGCGGCGAGCCCGTACCCCGAGATTGCGCGGTCTGGCTCATCGACTCGGTCTGCTCACGTAGTCGGACACACTGCCCCAGTTCCACCAACGGGTGATGGCGAGTAGGGCCTGCCGCACATTCCCTCTCCACATCCCTCCGCCGAAGCTCATGACACCGCGACGGTGCGGTGTTGGAGGGGATGGTCACGTGTTTGACGAGGTCCAGCGTGGGTGGTTGGCCGGTGATGAGTATCGGCGGGCGGTGGAGCGGCATGGGGTTCGGGAGCTTCCCGATGACGGTGAATCCGAGGCCGAGGCCGGGGCCGAGTCCGAACCGGGGCCGGGGCCGTTGCCGGCTGAGGTGAGTTCGGGTCGGTGGGTGGACGACGACCCGCCGGGGTGTCCCCGGTGAGCGGCGGAACAGATCTGGTGGATCGGTTGCCGGATCTGCTCGCGCAGGCGCCACCGGAGGTGTTGGGCCGGGTGGTGTTGTCGGTGGCGGTGATGCACCAGGCCGACACCCGGGGACGGTGCCCGTGGTGCCAACCACAACACAGCAGGTGGCGTTGGTGGCGGCGGAGGCCACAGCCGTTCGGCCCGGCC
>DATCWR010000190.1:0-5365 GCA_036566245.1 Mycobacteriales bacterium
TGCGCACTGTGCCGTCATGGTTTGGTTTGCTCACCTTGATCATGATGTTCCCCCGCGTTCGTGCTGGACCCCTGCCTGCCGTAACGGGTGCACGTCGGCGGGGTTGAGCACCGACCCGGCAGACAGGTCCCGGGCGGCGGCCAGCACCGTCACCGTGTCCTCGGTGGGAGGTGCCGGGCCGAGGCTGTGCGACCGGCCGACCAGTTCGGTGGCCACCGCCGCCAGCAACAGGCAACCGGCCAGGACCCGGCGTGACCAGCCGGTGAGGCGGACCGGGAGTCGAACCGGGAGAGCCGGAACCCGGATCGGGATCCTCCGGGTGGACGAGGCACGGTGTGCGTTCATGGCCTCGACGGTAGGTGTCGACACCCGTACTGGCAGCCCCCGATGCCGGAGCTGTGGATATCGGACGGCGACGACTCACCAGCCGATCATCGGTCGACCGACGGCCCGGGCTTCTGGGGCGGTTTGAGGGGGAACGCGCCGGGCATGACCGTGCCCCGGACGGCACCGCCTGTGGACAACCAACAGGCAGGTGCAGTTCGCCCTGTCGGTCGGCCAGGCGGCCGCCTCGTCCCGGGCAGGGTGCCGTCGCCCGGACCGGAGGTCGGTGCCGGGTCAGGACCCCGAGCCGGACGAGCCAGACGAGGAACTGGACGACCCCGACGACGGGACCGTTGTTGACGAGGACGACGTCGATGACGAGGTCGCGGACCCGCCGGACGCACCGGACGACTCGCCGGTCTTGGTGGCCTTGGCCTTCGACGACTCCGGGTGCGACGACCCGTTGCGCGAGCGTCGATCGTTGCGGCTGTCGTTGTGGTAGAAGCCCGAGCCCTTGAACACGACCCCGACCGCCGAGAAGACCTTTCGTAGCCGACCCGAGCACACCGGGCAGGTGACCAGTGGTTCGTCGGAGAACGCCTGCACAGCGTCAAATCGATGACCGCACGTGGAATCAGTGCAGGCGTACTGGTACGTCGGCACGCCGACCTCCTGTTGGCACTCCCGAAACAAGACTGCTAACAATGGTGCGCCACGGCATATTCCACGGTCCAACCGGGGTGGGTTCCCCGCGTGACCAGCGGGGCGCACAGGGTCCGGCCGAACCGGGGCCGTCGCGGGTTGGTTCGGTCGCCTCAACCCAGTTCGACCCAGCCCAGGGTCGGGGTCACGGCCGCTGTCACCGGCCGGTCATGCGGCTCGGCGGGCAGCGTGTCGACCAACTCGCCATCATGCAGAAGTACCACCACCGGCACCGTCGGGTCCACCCGGGTCAGCGCCCGGTCGTAGTACCCGGCGCCCCGGCCGAGCCGGTTCCCCCGGCGGTCGGCGGCCATCGCCGGGGCCAGCACGAGGTCCACCCCGGCGACCGCGTCGGGGCCGAGCCGGTCGCCGACCGGTTCACGCAGTCCCAGCGGGCCGGCCGCCAGAATGCCGGAGTGGACCGCCCAGTCCAGTTCGCCGTCGGTGCGCACCACCGGGAGCAGTACCGACATGCCGCGATCGCGTAGTTGGTCGACCAGGGCCACCGAACCGGGTTCAGACCCGACCGGGACGTAGGCGGCGAGCCGGGCAGCCCGGCGCAGCACCGGCGCGGAGAGCAGGTGTCGGGCCAGGGACCCCGCGGACCTCTCCAGCGCCGTTGGGGTCAGCGTGTGCCTCTGTTGCCGGATCCGGGCGCGCAACGCCGCCTTGTCATGAACAACCATGCCCACATGATCCCCAGGCGACGGTTAGTCTCCGATCATGACCGATCTGCCGCCCGTGCCGCAGCCGCGTAAGGCGGTCATCCCGGCCGCTGGCCTGGGCACCCGCTTCCTCCCTGCCACCAAGGCGGTGCCCAAGGAACTGCTGCCGGTGGTGGACATCCCGGCGATCCAGTACGTGGCCGAGGAGGCCGCGCGAGCCGGGCTGGACGAGTTGCTGGTCATCACCAGTCGCGGCAAGGGTGCCATCGCCGACCACTTCGACCGTGCGCCAGAACTGGAGTCGGCACTGGCGGCCAAGGGTGATCTGTCCCGGTTGGCCGCGGTGCGTCGGCCCGCCGAACTGGCCCAGATCCATTTCGTCCGCCAACCCGAACCGAACGGACTGGGCCACGCCGTGCTGTGCGCGGCGCCCTACGTCGGCGACGAGGTGTTCGCGGTGCTGCTCGGCGACGACCTGATCGACGAACGGGACGTGTTGCTCACCCGGATGCTGGCGGTACAGGCCGAACGCGGTGGCTGTGTGCTCGCCCTGATCCGGGTGCCCCGCGACGCGGTGTCGCTGTACGGGTGTGCCGCGGTCGAGTCCACCGACACCGCCGGCCTGGTCCGGATCACCGACCTGGTCGAGAAGCCCGCACCCGACCAGGCGCCCAGCGACCTGGCCATCATCGGTCGGTACGTGCTCTCGCCGCGGATATTCGACGTGCTGGCCAAGACCCCACCCGGCCACGGTGGTGAGATCCAGATCACCGACGCGCTGCGGACGCTGGTCAGGGCCGGTGAACCGGTTCACGGGGTGATCTTCGAGGGCCGCCGCTACGACACCGGTGACCGGGTCGACTACCTGCGTACCGTGGTTCGACTGGCCTGTGAACGCGAGGACATCGGACCGGAGTTCCAAACCTGGCTGACCGACTTCGTGGCCGAACTCGGCGCCGGTGCCGGCGGCCGGTCGGGGGCGGGACGCTGATGGGCCACGAGCACGGCGCCGGGCGGGTTCGCCCCATCCAGGAGCACCTGGACCGGATCCTGGCCACGGTGCGTCGGCCCGAGCCGATGGAACTGGCCCTGCTGGACGCCCACGGTCTGCGCTGCGCCGAACCGGTCACCGCCCGGTCGTCGTTGCCCGCGTTCGACAACTCGTCCATGGACGGGTACGCGGTGCACGCCGACGACATCGCCGAGGCCACCGAGGACCACCCGGTGTCGCTGCCGGTGATCGGAGACATCGCCGCCGGGTCACCAACCGCCGAGACGGTCAGACCCGGGCACACCGCGCGGATCATGACCGGCGCGCCGATGCCGGCCGGCGCTGACGCCGTGGTCCCGGTGGAGTGGACCGACGGGGGTGTGGCCCGGGTGGCGATCGGTCGCCCGGCTCCGCGCGGCAGCTACATCCGGCGCACCGGCGAGGACATCGCCGCCGGAGACGTGGCGGTCCCGGCCGGCACCGTTGTCGGCCCGGCCCAGGTCGGGGTGCTGGCCGCGGTGGGGCACGAGCGGGTGCTGGTGTACCCACGGCCACGGGTGGTGGTGCTGTCCACCGGCAGCGAACTGGTCGAGGTGGGTCGACGACCTGGTCCGGGGCAGATCGTGGACGCCAACGGGTACCTGTTGGCCATGTCCGCCCGGGACGCCGGCGCCGAGGTGTATCGGGCCGGGATCGTGCCGGATGACCGACAGCGACTGTTGGACACCCTTCAGGGGCAGTTGTCGCGAGCCGACCTGTTGATCACCTCTGGTGGGGTGAGCATGGGCGCCTACGACGTGGTCAAGGAGGCATTGGCCGAACTGGGCACCGTGGACTTCTACGGGGTGGCCATGCAACCGGGCATGCCACAGGGTTTCGGCACCCTGGGCACCGAGTCGGTCCCGGTGTTCTGCCTACCCGGCAACCCGGTCAGCGCGCTGGTGTCCTTCGAGGTGTTCGTCCGGCCCGCGATCCGGTACATGCTGGGCAGCCCGACGCTGCACCGACCCACCCTGCGGGCGACCCTGTCCACACCGCTGACCAGCCCGGCAGGGCGGCGCCAGTACCGGCGCGGCCGGGTTCGTCGGGACGGTGACGGGTGGACGGTGACCCCGGTGGGTGGTCCGGGCTCGCACCTGTTGGCCAGCCTGGCCCGTTCGGACTGCCTTATCGTGATCGACGAGGAGGTGACCGAGGTGCCCGCGGGCGTCCAGGTCACCGTGCTGCCGCTGTCGGCCTCCGGCGCGTGAACCCCGCCGCCCGCACAGCACGACCCGGGACGAGGTAATGAGCCGTCACCCCGGATGGCCGGCGGAACTGCACCACCAGCGGGTCGGGCTGCGCCCGATGCGGATGCGTGACGCCTCGGCGTGGAGCGAGCTGCGACTCCGCAACGAGGACTGGTTGGCGCCGTGGGAGCCCAGTTCACCGGAACCGTGGGCGGTGCGGCACTCGTTGGCCGCCTTCCCGCCGTTGCTCAGCCGGCTGCGCAGGATGGCCCGGCTGGGGATCGCGCTGCCCTGGGGCGTGCTCTACGACGGTCGGCTGGTCGGACAGCTCACCGTGATCAACATCGTCCGCGGGGTGTTCGACTCCTGCCAGATCGGCTACTGGGTGGACCGCGCCGTGGCCGGTCGTGGGGTGATCCCCACCGCACTGGCGATGGCGGTGGACCACTGTTTCGGGCCGGTGGGACTGCACCGGGTGCAGGTCGACATCCGCCCGGAGAACGCGGCCAGCCGCCGGGTGGTGGCCAAGCTCGGGTTCCGCGAGGAGGCCTACTTCGTGCGGTATCTCGACATCGCCGGGGGTTGGCGGGACCACATCGGCTACGCCCTGACCCGCGAGGACTGTCCCGACGGGCTGGTCCGACTGCTACCTCCTGTAACCGGCTGAACGCACCGTGTAATGCCATCGGTCAGGACCTGGTGGCGACTCTGACGACACACCGGCGGCGTTCCCGGTCCGGCCAGCAACGCGAAACTACCGTCATCTCGTCCCCGGAGAGACTCACGTGACGGGAGGGGTGTGGTGAGTTCAACGATCCTGACCGTCATCGTGCTGGTCGTGATGTGGCTGGTCGTGCTGGTGCCGATGTTCGTGCGGCGTGCCGACGAGCCGGTCGAACCGGCCGGTGACGACTCCGGAGATGCGGCCACCCCCACCCGCATCCTGGCCCGACGTACGTTCACCGGGCGCGGCATCGACGTTGACCTCAACCATGACCTCGACATCGAACTGGACGGCGACCTCGACAGCGACGACGACCTCCGCCGCAACGGTGACCGACTCCGTGGCGGTGGTGTCCGTGCCGCACGCCGTGATCCGCGGGAGTCGGGCGATGTGAGGAACGGTGCTGACGGTTTCGCCGGATCGGAGGATGATTCCAGGCACGAGGAGGTCTCCGGTGACGTGGACGCCGACGAGTTCGAGGAACTGACCCCGCCGCGCACCGCCCGTGCCCGCATGATGGCCCGGCGGCGTCGGACGCTGGCGATCCTTGCCAGCCTGACACTGGGTGCGTTGGTGGCGGTGGCGTTCACCCGCGGACAGACCGCCGCCTGGGTGGTGCAGGTCGGCTGTGACCTGCTGCTGGTCGGGTACCTGGTCGGCCTGCGCGGCGAGGCACGGCGGGAACGGGTCCGCCAGACGGTGCGCGCGGCCCGGGCCGCCCGCGTCGCCA
>DATCWR010000192.1:0-19215 GCA_036566245.1 Mycobacteriales bacterium
GTCGGCGAGGCGCACCACGAACGGCGCGGCCTCGCGGCCGGCGGTGCGCACCCGGTCGACGCCCTCGCGGGAGATCGCCACCACCCGGGAGGCGTACCGCACATGCGGCGCGATGACCGGCAGCGCCGACAGCGGCGCCAGGTACCGCCCGACCAGCTCGGCTCCGGTGGGCAGATGCTCCGGGTCCGGCAGCACCCAGCCGGACGTGGCCAGCAGCCGGCGGGCCGCGGCGTCGGTGTTGTAGGCCCACGGGCTGAACAGCCGCACGTGCCCCCAGGCCGCCACCGACACTCCCGCCGAGGCGCCGGCCTCGACCACCACGAACGGCAGGCCCCGCTCGGCCAGGTGCGCCGCCGCCGCCAAACCCACCGGCCCGGCGCCGATCACCACCACCGGCAACCCGCCCGCCTCGATCGTGCTCGGTGTGTTCACCGCGAACCCCTTTCATCGCTTCAACAACGCTCGCAAGTATTAACAGCGAACGCTGTTGATAGCAAGTGTGGCGGGTGCTTTAATAGGGGCATGACCCGCGCCGTCGATGTCCGCACCCTCGACCTGACCGGCCCGCACGCCGCCGCACCCGCCATCCGGCAGCGTGCCCGCGCGCTGGTGCCCTGCCTGAAGGCCCTCGCCGACGAACATCGCCTGGCGATCATGCTGCTGCTCGCCGAGCGCGCCCACACCGTGCGCGAACTCACCGACGCCACCGGCCTGACCCAGACGCTGGTCTCGCACCACCTGGCCGCGCTGCGCGAGGTCGGGCTGGTCACCGCCACTGCCCGCGGCCGGGCCAACCTCTACCAGATGTGCTGCGATCAGCTCGCCGCCCCCGTGCAACTGCTGGCCAGCCTCGCCACCGTCACCCCCGAAGGCGCCGAAGCCTGCTGCGCTGATCCGGCGTAGCTGATCCGTCGTAGCCGCCGCGTCGTTTCCGAGAAGGCTCATTCTCGGAAATGCATTCCGGACGTGACTTCCGAGAACGCGGCGATTGGGCCGGAACAACCGGTCGGTTCACGTCCGAGAACACGCCGCCTGTCGCCGCCCCACGCCGCCGGGGACGCGCCCCGGTTGCCCTGCCGGTACGGCTGGGGGCCGCGCCCGCCGCCTACACCGCGGCACCATCCCGCGCATCCTGTCCAGCGAAACCCGACGCGCCTACGCCTCCAAGGTCCGCGGCTACCTCGCCTGGCTCGCCGACGCCACCGCCGACGGGCTCATCGACGGCGACCCCCTCGCCGCCCCCGACGCCCGAGACTGGGCCGTGCGTGACTACCGCACCGCGCGGCCCCGGCCCACCTACCCGTCGACCGCTGACCCAGCTCGTTTGCCTGTGGTGACAGCGTTCTTACCGGCACCCCGTGTCTGCCGGTTGGGGTGGGCCGATGGTTCTGGGAGGCGTGGAGTTCGCGGGACGGTCATGCGGGAACGGCGGCGTGGGCCGCCAGGTCCACGATTCCGTCGAACTGGTCGAGGTTGTCCGGCCGGTGTACGACGACCAGGCAGGCGGTGTGCGGCAGCAACGTGGACAGTCCGGCAAGGACCCGCCGTTCGGCAGCCACGTCCAGAGCCGAGGTGGCCTCGTCGAGCAGCAGCACACCCGGCCGGTGGCCGACGGCCCGGGCCAGGTTGACCAACTGACGCTGGCCCAGGCTGAGCTGCTCGACCGGGGTGTCCGTGGTCGGCGTCTCGATCTCGGCGGCGGCGAACACGTCGGCGACACACCGTGGGTCACCGTCCCCGAACGGGTCGACGAACTCGCCGATCGTCAGTGACAGGTCGGGGATCGTGCCGGCGACCAGGCTCACCGCGCGGCGGGTCGCCGTGCCAAACGGTCTGGGGGGCCGCCCCTGGATGCGTACCCGCCCACCGCCGGGCGCCCTGAGTCCCACCAGGGTGTCGAGCAGGGTGCTCTTTCCCGTCCCCGACGGACCCACCACGGCGACCACGGACGAGCGGCCCACCGCGACCTCCACGTCGGTGGCCAGAATCCGTCCGTCCTCGGTCTGTACCGCCAGGCCCTCGGCCACCAGCGGAGGTCCGGTCACGCTGTCGCGACCGGACGGTGCGCGGAGATGTGGGTCCTCGTCGTGCAACAGCGACTCGTACCACTGCCGGGGCCGTTCCTCCACCGCCAGCAGTGTGTTGCGACTGGGCAGCACCGGTCGTCCGAGCAGACCGCCGAGTCGGCCGAACTGACCGAACAGCGTGTTGGCCCGCTGGAGGTGTTCGACCAGCGCAGCGAGTTCGCCGGTCAGGTTGTAGGTGACGAACACCAGCAGACCAGCACCGAGTACAGCGGCCGACGGCAGGGCGGCGGTGCCCCACACCGCACCGAGTAGCAGCAGCAGGCCGAAGGTTTCCACACCGGTGAGTAGCCGCACCGCGGCCATCTCGGTCGTGTTGAGTACGGTGGTGTGGAGTGCGGCCAGGTCGTCGAACCGGGCCGACAGCGCGGCCCGGATCTTCGGCGACAGCCGGTGGCCGCGGGCTCGCAGTGCAGCCAGACCGAAGTTCGTCACCGGTGCGCGGACCGCCGCACCCAACGCGACCGAGCGCTGCAACACCTCGACGGCCCGCCGCAGCAGGAACCCGCCGGCCACCAGTACCGGGATCACCACGACGGCCGAGGCGGGTGCTCCCACCGCCACGACCAGGCAGGTCAGGGCCGTCTGGGCAAGGCCGGTGAGCAGCGCCACGTACCGCAACGGCGCGTGGATCTCCAACATGAAGAAGTCCGAGGTCAACCGCCCGGCCACACCGGCCCGCTCGGCCTGGTCGTCGGAGGTCAGCAGGGCCCGGCAGATGGCCTGCTGCAACCGCCCACAGGCCCGGATCGGACCGGACATGGTCAACCAGTAGCGCACCAGCAGGGCCAGGATCGCGACCCCACACAGCGCGGTCAGTCCGAACACCAGGGTGGACCGGTCACCCGACGTGCCGGACCGGTCCACCAGGCCCGCGAACGCGATGTCGGCGGCCAGGAACACGGCGACCGCGGCGAGGATCACGACCAGCCCGGTCCAGGAGAACAGGGTCGCCCCGTTGCGGAGAAAGTCGCCGGGACCGGTCGACGCGGACGGAGTCCGCTCGAACGCCCCTGTGGTGTCCACCCTGGACGGACGTGGGAAACCGAACCGAAATACCTCCGCCGGTGGCGCCACCAGGTCCGGGGCCGGCACCGCGCCGGTCGGGTGATCTGCGGCCGCGCGCAGGCGCGCGGCCAACTCCGGCCCCACCAGTTCCTCGGACCGGGCCCGCACCGGTGGCTCGCCGAGCCGACCGACCGGGACCAGTTCCACCTCGTCGTGGTCGACCAGCAACACCTGGTCGGCGTAACGGACCAGTTCGAGGCGGGAGCTGACGAACACACAGGTGCCGGCCCAGGCCCCGGCGGTGAACAGGGAGGCGGCCACCTCCTCGGCCAGGCCCGGGTCCAGCGTGGCGAAGATGTCGTCGAGCAGCAGCAGGTCCGGGTCGGTGTACAGGGCCTGGGCCAGGCCGAGCCTCGCGGTCTGTCCGTCCGAGAGACCGACCCGGGTGGCGTCGAGTACCGCCGCGTCTCCGCCCGGTCGGCTCGCCAGGTCCGGCGCCAGTCCGCTGGCGACCAGTGCGGCCTGGTAGCGGGCTCGGTCGACAGGGAAGCTCCACAGGGTCACCGACTCGGCCACGGTCGCGTCGAACAGGGGTTGCCCACGGTCGACCAGCGCGGCACTGCCGCCGTGCGTCGCCGAGATACCCGACGAGAATTCGGCGGGAGCGGTCCCGGCCGCCAGGATCTCCAACAGAGTGCTCTTGCCCGCGGAGGTTCGACCGACGACCATGACCCGCTGGCCGGCGGCGATCTCGAGTCGTCGACCATCGCCGATGGCCCGATCCTCGAAGGTGGCGCGGTGGATGGTGACCGCACCCGGTGCCATCTCGGTGCCGTCGCCTGCCGTGCGGGCCGATGTCCCCGTCGGTGCCACCACGGGTGTCCCGGCGGAGAACAACCGGTTGATCTCGGTGGTGGTGTTGGCCGTGTCGCGCAGGGTCTGGAACGTTTCGAGGTTCTCTCCCAGGGCCCTGAGCATCATCCGGACCACGGTCAGCAGCACCAGGGTGTCCGCCGCGGTCAACCTGGTGCCGATGGTGACAGCCACCCCCACCACGGCCAGTGACACCACCTGGGTCAGGGCGTCCCGGCCGGTGTTGGCCAGGGTGACCTGTCGGGCCCGCCGCCGCAGCACCCGCTCCTGACGTTGCCGTACCGTACGCAGGGCGAGGGCGACCTGCGGCTCCAGGTGCTGGCGTCGAACCGACTGCCAGGCGTGGGCGAGCACCTCGATCAGCCGACCGCGTTGGTGGTCCAGATCGAGGTATCCGAACTCCCGGTCGGCCACGGCGGTGACCGCGGCACGCAGCAGCACGGCGCTGACGGCGACCGCCGCCAGCACGGTCAGGGACAGCGCCCCGAACCACACCACCAGCAGCACGGCCAGTACGGCGATGAGCAACCAGTTGGCCATGAACTGCACCAGGAACACCAGTTGCGACAGGTGCTGCGGGTAGTTGCGCAGGTAGGTGTTCACCGAGCGACCCTGGTCGGTCAACCAGGAGCCGTCCACCCGGGCCAGTCGGCGAAAGATCACCCGCTGGGTGAGTGAGGTGAGCACCAGGATGCTCCGGTACAGGCGCAGGATCCCGACGCAGCGCAGTGCGGTGTGGACGGTGACCAGAACGGTGAAGGCCAGCGCCGGGCCCGATGATGTCCCGGCCGGACCACCGGCGGCCAGCGAGTCCAGTAGTCGGGCGAACGCCCAGGGGACCGCCGGGGTCAGGGCCACCAGGGCGGCGGCGACCACCGCGTACCACCCGACCTCGCGTCGGGCCACCCACAACGTCGAACGCCACAGTCGGCGGCCGTGGTAGCGGGCCTCCAGCTCGGTGGCCAGGTCGCGCACGTCCACCCCGGCGGCGGCGGCCTCGTCGAAGGTGAAGTCCTCCGGCGCCCGGCGCACCTCACGGTAGGCGTGCCGTAACACCGACCAGGTGTTCGTTCTCACGCCTGGACCCGGCCCGCGCCGGTGTCGGTGGACCGGCGGACCGCGGCCAGGTTGTCGCGGACCAGTTGGGAGTCCGGATACCTGCGGGCCAGTTCCTCCAGACTGGCGGCGACCTGGGTCGGTGGCGGTAGAGGGCCACTGTTGATCTCGACCTCGAGGGCGAGGAGTTCGGCCTCGGCAGCCTGGTCGGCCGACAGTTCGGCCGGGCGTAGGCGGCCCAGCCAGGTCCGGGTGGTCCGATAGTCCTCGGCGGCGCAGGCTTCCCGGGCCGCGGCGAGCAGGAACTCGGTCCGTCCCGGATCCATCTCGGCGGCGCGCGCGTAGTGTGTCGCCGCGGCGTGATGGTCGCCGGCCCGTGCACGCAGGTACCCCACCAGGGCGGGCGCGGCGGCGATCGCCGTGGAGGTCTGGCAGGCCATCCGGGCAGCGACCTCCGCCTCGTCCAGTCGGTCCCGTTCGGACAGGAAGGTGACCAGGTCCAACCAGAACTCGGCGAATCCAGGATCGATCCCGGTGGCCGCGCGCAGCGCCCGTTCGGCCCGGAAGTCCTCACCTGGCAGGCTTGCCAGGACCCGACCCAGGTTGTTCTGTAGCACCGACCGGTACACGTCCACGGGTGCACCGTGCCCACCGTCGTCGTCCGGTGTCGGTTCGGGTAATCCGGCCAGGGCGCTCTCGAGCAGGGTCGCGGCTGCCTCGGCCTCACCGCGGCGGAACCGGACCAGCGCCATGCCGTTACGGTTGAGTGCGCGCTCGTGGTGGGGGTCGGTGTCCTCGGGCAGTCGGGACAGGATCTGCCAACCCCGGTCCAGTAACCGTTCGGCGCGGTTGGCGTCCCGCCAGATCCGCGGGTGGTGCCTGCTGGCCAACATGGCCAGCGTGTAACACGCTCGTGCCGCGGCCAGGTCGTCTACCTCGGCCACCGGGCGTAGCAGCAGTTCCGCCTCGGCGGTGCGCTCCTGGAGCAGGTAGGCCAGGGCCATCGCGTCGGCCGCGGTGGCATCGAGTTCCGCGTTGTTGTCGCGCACGGCGTCGGCCAACCACGCGGCGGTCCACGAGTCACCGCAGCGGAGATAGCGACCGATGAGCCGGGACACCGTCCGGGCGTACTGGTCGCCTCTGCCGCCCGGGTCGCCGGGGTGGCTCAGCAGTTCGTGGGCCTCTGCCGCGGTTTGGTCATGGGGGTTCGGCGTGGCCGGGGTGGGGTCAGCCGGTCCGGAGTGGACCCGCAGTTCCACCCCGCCGTGTGCCACCAGCGTGGAGAAGAAGTCATGGTCGGCGCCGTGGAGTTGGCCGGGGACCTCCACCACCAGTCCGTCGGGATGACGTTGACCCACCGCCCAGGCCACCCCGCGAAAGTCCCGCATCACCCGGGCCCGGGTGTAGAAGCGCAACTGGCTCTTCAGCCGGCGCTCGGCCTCGACGGGTTCGGCGGGACGGGGCGGCGGCAGCACCGGCCGCAGTGGTATCGCCAGGCCCGGTGGCAGGTCCGGACCGAACAGAGCCTGGAGGAACTGCCGGGTCAGGGCGAAGGGAATGTCCCTGTTCCCGGTGAGTACTGACACCACGGGCACGGCGCTCCCAGATACCGATACGGCTGACACAGGCGGGGTACCCCACCGCAACCGGATACCCCGCTCTGTCTCATGTGGGTCCTACAGTCCCTCGGCGCAGTGGTTGTAGCCGTACATCAGTGCGGTGTCCACCTTTGGCAGCTGCGGAGCACTCTTGATCAGCTTCATGCGTCACCACTTCCTGGACGGACCGTTTGGCACGGTTGAACACTGACGAACCAGCCCGTGGAACGTAGCAGACATAAGACTCATCTGGGTCGACTCATTATCAAAGAATGTGATAACCCTCACAGCACTCGTCCGGTGGGTCACCACACCGTTGTCCTGGGTTCTCGCGACAGGTCTCGGCGGACGTGGCGTTGGGTGTCGGCGCGTGACACCGGCCGACGCGGGTACCCACGGGTTGTGCAGACCTTTCTGCCGTACCCGCGGTTCGCTGACTGCGCGAGGGTGCTGGACCGGCGTCGGCTCGGCAAACAACGGGTCGAGACACTTCAGGTCCTACGTGGACTCACCGTGCCCGACTACGGCTGGCGACACCATCCGGTGGTGAGGATGTGGGCGGGATACGAGGAGGCGTTGGTCCGGTACGGATTGGAGATCATCCGGGTGTGGCGGTCCGCGGGCCATGCCGACACCTGCGCACCGTCCCTTCGGGACGAACTGGCCGGACGGTGCGGCGTGCACCGGGTGCGCGACCAGGACGACCTGGGGCGGGCCGGTGAACTGCCACCGTGGATCGGCGACACCGAGGTACACCGCAGCCACCAGTCCGCGCTGGTGCGCAAGGACCCACAGACCTACGGGTCGATCTTCACCGACGTCCCTGATGACCTTCCGTACGTGTGGCCGGAGTCCGACCGGCCGGCGCGGTGCGTCACGAACTGACCAGAAGCGCGTGAGTCTCCCACCGTCGGATGACCGCCGTGGTCGCTGCGATGGCGTCCGGCGGACCGGATACCTAGCATGGTCGCGAGGGCCGGACCTTGTCGGTGACCGACCATGCCGGTGATCCGGTGCCTCCGGTGGACGGTGCCATGGACGCGACGGCACGTCGGACCGGTGATGCTTGGTGCTGGCTGTCGCGTCGTTGTACTGACCGGACGATGACCATGCGCGGGGGAGACAGCCATGTTCGAGAACACCAGGGCATTCGGTAGCTTCTCGGTGAACGACGTGCCGGCGGCAAAGAGGTTCTACGGTCAGACCCTCGGCCTCCAGGTGACCGAGATGGACGGCATGTTGCAGATCGGCACCGGCGGCGACGGGCAGACGATGGTCTACCAGAAACCCGACCACGCCCCCGCGTCGTTCACCGTTCTCAACTTCCCGGTGGACAACATCAACCAGGCGGTCGACCAACTGAGCGAACGCGGGGTGCGGTTCGAGCGGTACGAGGGTTTCGACATGGACGAGAAGGGCATCGCCCACGACGGGGGTGTGCACATCGCCTGGTTCAAGGACCCCGCCGGCAACATCCTGTCCGTGCTCCAGGAGCAGTGACGCATCTGGTCACGGCCTGATGCCGACCCCGCCGTAGTAGAACAGCGTGGCCGAGGCGTCCTCGCCGGGATCCGGCCGCCACCGAGGCACCCAGACCAGGCCGGGGTCAACCAGGTCGAACCCGTCGAACATGGCGGCCACCTGGTCACGGGAGCGCAGGTTGACCTGGGTCATGACCCGACTGTAGGTCTTCATCGCGTCCTGGTGGGTGTCCGACGGGTCGTCGCCGGTGACATGCGAGATGGTCAGGTAGCTACCCGGGGCGAGTCGGTCGCGGTAGCGGGCCACCAGCCCGGCCGGGTCCTGTTCGTCGGGAACGAAGTGCAGCACACACAGCATGAGCAAGCCGACCGGCTGGTTCAGGTCGAGCAGTTCGAGCAGGTCGGGATCGGTCAGGATCCGGTCGGGTTCGCGGATGTCGGCCTGGATGGCGGTGACCCGGCCGTTGCTGGCCAGCATCCGTCGGCCGTGGAGCACCGCCACCGGGTCCACGTCGACGTACACGACGCGACAGTCGGGGTTCGCGTCCTGGGCGATCTCGTGCACGTTGCCCGCGGTGGGGATCCCCGAACCGATGTCGAGGAACTGGGTGATGCCGGCGTTGACCATGAACCGGACCGCTCGACGCAGGAACGCCCGGTTGGCGAACATGCCCAGTCTGCCGTCGGGGTTGGCTGCCAGCACCTTCTCGGCGGCCTCGCGGTCCACCGCGAAGTTGTGCGAGCCGCCGAGGACGAAGTCGTACATCCGAGCCATGCTCGGCTGGTTGACGTCGATCGTGTCCGGAACCCAGTCCCGCTGACCCATTCCCGCTCCTCGCTCACTGTCGGTGTCCTCGTCGTCACCGTCGCGGATGATCATGCCGTGTCGTCCGGGGCTTTCGGTGGGAAACCACCGATCGGGTGGTGTGCGTGACAACCGGGGCATCCGTGACGCGGTTCGGCACGAGCACGGTGCGGTCGCGTGGTACTGCTGTTGCCGGCCGGAATCGGTTGAGGGCGGTGGGGGATCAGCGTTGCGAACTTTCGACGTCAGTGGACCGCGACAGAGGGATCCGGGTGCGCCGACCGAGGGCGGTTCCGCGCCGGTCATCCACCAGCGCCCGGTCCGACACGACACGGGCGCCGGCGAATTTGGGTTCGCGGTGCTCGACGTCGAGACAACCGGCCTGGTTCCCGGTCCTGACCGGATCGTGGAGATCGCCGTGGTGCGTACGGACGCCACCGGTCGGATGGTCGACGAATGGTCCACACTGGTCAACCCGGGGCGTTCGGTGGGTGCCAGCCACATCCACGGGATCACCGCCGCGGACGTGCGCGACGCCCCGCGGTTCGCCCAGGTGGCCGGTCAACTCGCTGCCCGACTGTCCGGCCGCGCGTTGGTCGCACACAACGCGGTGTTCGACCTGGACTTCGTCCGGATGGAGTACGCGCGGATCGGGTTACCGGTGCCGGCGACACCGTACCTGTGCACACTGGAGGCCAGCCGCGACTATCTGCCCCGGTTGTCGCGGCGACGGTTGTTCGACTGCTGCCGGGCGATGGGCATTCGGCAGTACCACGCACACACGGCCCTGGGCGATGCTCGGGCCACCGCCGGGCTGCTGGCCCGCTATCTGGATCCGGCGGTGGGTCGGCCGCCGCTGCCCGAGCACACCGCGTTAACCGGCCTGGCCGCCTCGGTGCGGTGGCCCACGGTGCCTGGTGCCGATGTGCCGGCCCTGCCTCGGCACGGTTGACCGATCCGGCCGCCTCGCCGTGCCGACGGATGGTCGGGTCAGGCCGCGCCGCGAGCCACCGGCCGGGTCGGGTCGGTGATCCAGTCACTCCACGAACCCACGTACAGGGCCGCCTCGACACCGGCCAGCCACAGCGCCAAGACCTGGTGCGCCGCGGACACCCCGGAACCGCAGTAGGCCGCCACGGTGGTTCCGTCGGTGATCCCCAACCCGGCGAAGCGTGCACGCAGTTCGCTCGGCGGGAGCAGTCGCCCGTCGGCGCCGTTGTTGTCGCTGGTCGGTGCGCACAGCGCTCCGGGGATGTGCCCGGCGACCGGGTCGAGTGGTTCCACCTCGCCGCGGTACCGCTCGGCGGCCCTGGCATCGAGCAGAACACCGTGTCGGGCCACCTCCGGCACCTGCTCGACGGTGACCATCGGCATTGCGCCCGGGACGACGGTGAGGTCCCCGGGTTCGACCGGTTTCGGGTCGCCGGTTTCGATCGGCAGGCCCGCCCCGGCCCAGGCGTCGAGTCCGCCGTCGAGTACCCGTACGTCACGGTGCCCGAAGTAACGCAGCATCCACCACAGCCGGGCGCACACCGTCGAGTCGCGCTGGTCGTAGACGACCACCGGGCAGTCCTGGCGCACACCCGACCGGCGCATGGCCGCCTGGAACGCGGTCGGGTCGGGCAACGGGTGTCGGCCACCGCGACCGGCGGGTGCGGCCAGGTCGGTGTCCAGGTCGGCGGGCACCGCCGTGGGCAGGTGGCCGGCGCGGAAACGCTCGATCGACGTGGGACCGTGCGGCGTCCACCGGACGTCGATGAGCGTGATCGGCTCCCCGGTCTCCTGCGCGGCGTGCAGTTCGTGCACCGCAACGAGCGGGTTGGTCATGTCCACCGTGCCACCACTCCTCGCTGGCCTCGACCGTCCGTCCGGCCTGGCGTGCGCCCCGCCGACCATGCGGTCGTGGGTGCGGTCCAGTATGGCCGGTGCCTCGCCGCCGATGGTGGTGCGGGGGGAGCACAACCTCACCCGTGCCGTTGTCTGTCCTCCCTTTTCGACCGGCCTGCTGTCCTGGACCCGCACCCACAACTCGCGGGACGACGGGTACGGACCACAGGGCCGGAGCAGGGCGGCTCGGCGGTGTTCCGGTCGGCGTCGTGGTGCTACCGGCCGGTCGGGTGGGTTGACCGTGGGCGAGCCCGAGCAGTGGCTGCCCGACCACCCTGGCCGGCCGGCAGTTCAGCAACTCGCCCGGAGCCTGCCGGCCGGGTGTCTGACCGGCTCGGACGAGATTCACGCGATGAACCGTGCACGACCGCGTGCCGTGCGTGACCGCGGCGACGCGTTCCTTCGACTCTGTCTGAGCGCCGTCGGCTGCGGTCAGACGGTGGGGCACCCTCCGGTCAGGACTGCGGGACCAGGTTGGCGCCGGCGGCCACCAGTGCCTCGCGGGTCGCCCGGGCGATCTGCACCGCACCGGGGGTGTCGCAGTGCACCAGCAGCGACTGGGCCCGCACCGGGATGGTGCTGCCGTCGTGTGCGGTGATCCGGCCCTCGAAGACCATCCGCACCGCGCGCTGCGCGGCGACCTGTGGGTCGGTGAGCAGTGCGTCGGGTTCGCTCCGTGGCAGCAGCAGACCCTCGGCGGTGTAGGCGCGGTCGACGAACGCCTCAGCGACCGGGGTGAGCCCGGCCTGCTCGGCCAACTCCCAGGTGGCCGTGCCGGTCTGACACAGCACCGGAAGGCTCGGGTCGTACAGCCTGGTGGCCTCCACGATCGCCCCGGCGTGCTCCTCGTCGCGGGCCGCCACGTTGTAGAGCGAGCCGTGTGCCCGTACGTAGGACACCCGGGTGCCCTCCACCCGGGCGAACCCCTCCAACGCCCCGATCTGGTAAAGCAGGTCGTTGATCAGGTTCTCCCTGGGCACGGCAAGGTAGCGACGACCAAACCCGGCCAGGTCGCGGTAGCTGACCTGCGCCCCGATGGCCACGCCGTTTCGGGCGGCCGTGGCACAGGTGCGCCGCATGATGTCGGGATCTCCGGCGTGGAACCCGCACGCCACGTTCGCGCTGGTGACAATCCCCAGCAGGGCGTCGTCGTCGGCGAGCACCCACTTGCCGAACCCCTCGCCGATGTCGGTGGTCAGCGACACCGTGGGGGCCTGGGTGGAACCGGTCTGGTCAGTCATGGTGGAAATCTCCCGCTCGGGCGCCAGCCGAAGATCAGCGGCACGAGCCTGGTGCGCTGGAACGGCGTTTGAGGGAAGCATCCGCCCGATGATCCGACACGTCCAGCGATGTTTTCTGCCTCAATCCCGGCACCTGTACTCACCGGTCCCGGTCCCGGTCCCGGTCGTCGGCCGGCGGTGGCCGGGTCGGTTCTGCGGCTCCCCCGGGGGCGTGCTGGCCGACGGGCGTGCCGAGACGATGTCGCGCAGGGTGTCGCGGACCACCCGCACGGCCGGATGGCGTTCGCTGCCCCGCCGCACCCCGGTGAAGATCGTGCGTTCCTGCCCGGGTAGCCGGTGCAGTCCGGGCAGCCGGGGGATGCGCTCCGGCCAGATCAGGTCAGGTAGGAACGCGGCGGCGTGGCCCCGTTCGACCAGGGCCAGGTGGGCGAGCAGGTCGTCGGACTCGTACCGCACGTCCGGTTCGAAACCGGCCGCGCGGCACAGGGTGGTGGCCCATCGTCGGGAGGCCGTGCCCAGAGGTTCCATCACCCACACGCACCGGCTGGACCGTGACAGCGTGGCCAGCCCGGCCAGCTCGGCCCGGTCCGGGTGGACCGGTCTGTCGGGCTTCGTCACTGGCGTGGCCAGCCGGATGGGGTCCCGGCACAGGTCCCGCCGGTCCATCTGCGCGGAGATCGGCGCTGGCGCGCCGGGATACTCCTCGCCGAGGACAAGGTCGTAGTCGTGGGCCAGCAGGGCTGGCAGTGCCTCCTCCGGTTCGATCTCGGTCAGCTCGATCCGCAGGTACTCGTGACGGCTGAGCCGGTCGAGCAGGCTGGGGACCAGGGCCAGCGTGGCCGTCTGGAAGGAGGCGATCCGTATCCTCCCGCGCGGTTGGGCGCCCAGCACGGCCAGATCGGTCTCGGCCTGTTCCAGTTCGGCCAGTACCGCCTCGGTGTGGCCGACCAGGGTGCGTGCGGCGTCGGTGAGGCGGACACCCCGCCCCACCCGTTCGAGCAGCCGGACACCAGCCTCGTTCTCCAACAGCGCCAGTTGCTGGGAGACACCGGACGGACTCAGGTGTAGGGCCTGGCCCACCGAGGCGATGGTGCCCCGGCGGTTCAACTCGTGCAACAGACGCAGGCGGCGGAGGTCCAACACCAGACCAGGGTAGGGATCCGAGGACGACCATGAAGTGGAACTGCCGGATTCTGGGCACAGATCATCGCTGGACGTGTCGGGTCGCTGTGCGGATGCTTGCTGCCATGAGCCACCCCGATACGGCCGTCCCTGCCCCGACGAGCAGTGTCTGGCTCAACCCCGGTGCCCGCGGCTGGACCTGCGGGCACCGGGAAACCTGCCAGGAGTTCCACACCAGGTTGCCCGGCTACACCCCGACCCCGTTGCGTGACGTGCCCGACCTGGCCCGACGGCTGGGCGTCGGCACGGTGTTGGTCAAGGACGAGTCCCGGCGCCTCGACCTACCCGCGTTCAAGATCCTCGGTGCGTCCTGGGGTAGCTACCGGGCGCTGTGCCAGCGCATGGGCGAGGAGCCGCACTGGGACAGCCTGGCCGAACTGGCGGCGCGGGTCGGGTCTTTCGGCGGGTTGCATCTGGTCGCCGCCACCGCGGGTAACCACGGGCGCGCGGTGGCCCGGATGGCTCACTGGTTGGGCCTGCCCTCGACGGTTCTGGTGCCCTCCGTGGTCAGTGACCGCAAGGCAGCGGCCATCGCCGGTGAGGGCGCCACGGTGCGGCGGACCGACGAGAGTTACGACCAGGCCGTGCGGATGGCAGCCGACCTTGCCGCGCAGGATGACCGGTACGTGCTGGTCCAGGACACCTCCTGGCCGGGATACGAACAGGTTCCGGCCTGGATCATCGACGGCTACCGCACCCTGTTCGCGGAGATCGACGAGCAGGTCACCTCGCGCCGGATCGATCCGCCTGACCTGGTGGTGGTGCCGGTGGGCGTCGGGTCGCTGCTCAGCGCGGCCGTCCAGCACTTTCGCGTCCCGACCGGGCCGACCAGCCTCACCCGTCCGGCTCTGCTCGCCGTCGAACCGACCACCGCCGCCTGTCTGCTGACCAGCCTGCGGGCCGGCAGTCCGGTGGTCGTGCCGACCGGGACGACCGTGATGGAGGGCCTGAACGCCGGAACCGTCTCGTCGGCCGCCTGGCCGTTGTTGCGCGACGGCCTGGACGCGGCGGTGGCGGTGACCGACGAGGCGGCGCTCGCGGCGGGGCGCGAGCTTGGCTGCCTCGGGGTGGACGCCGGCGCCTGTGGTGCGGCCACCCTCGCCGGTGTGTCAGCCGTACTGTCCGGTCCGGACGGAGACACCGTTCGCCAGGCGCTGGGACTCACCGCGCGCAGCACGGTGATCCTGGTGAGTACCGACGGACCGACCGCGGCTGATTCCTAGATGGACTGTCGGTAGCCGAAGAACTCGTGGTCCTGGTTGTAGCCGCCGTAGCCGCCGCCGATCTCGGAGTAGTGCTCGACGAACTCGATGCCCTTGATCCACTTGACCTGCTTGAAGCCGAGCTGCACCTCGTTGCGCAACCGGAGCGGGGCGCCGTGGCCGAACGACAGCGGCTCGCCGTTCATGTCGAAGGCCAGCATGGTCAGTTGGTAGTTCATCTGCTCGATCGGGTGGGCGTCGTAGTAGATGCCCCCGTCCGGGCCGTCACCCAGGGAGTAGAAGACCACCCATCTCGCCTCGGGACGAGGTTTGACCAGATCCATGATCGTGCGCATCGAGACCCCGCCCCACCGGGCCACGCCCGACCAGCCCTGGATACAGAAGTGCTGGGTGGTCTGCTCGTGGTGTGGCAGGGCGCGCAACTGCACCAGGTCCAACTCGACAGGGTTGTCGACCAGGCCGTTGATCCGCAGCCGGTAGTCGGCGAAGTTACCGTCGAACAGCGCCCGGTACTCGTCGGAGTCGGGGTAGAGCCCGTTGTGCCAGAAGTACGGGGACAGGTCCTTGTCCGAGTACTGTCCGGGTTTGGCGTCGATGTGTTCGAACAGCCGCTGCACCGGCCCGATCAGCGCGAAGCCGACCCGCTGCACCACCCGGGGATGGCGCAGCGTGAACGGTGTCGCGGCCACCCATCCGACCACCACCACGACCATCGAGGCGGCGAAGATCCAGAACCCGACCCATCCGTGGTCGTCGCGACCGGCGTAGATGTGGTTGAGGTTGGCCAGCAGCCCGGTGGTGAACACCAGGGTCACGTGGATCACGATGAACAGCAGGAACCAGGCCATCACCAGGAAGTGCAGCGACCGGGCGGTCTGGATGCTCAGCAGGGTGCTGACCCGCCGGAACCGGGTCGACAGCGCCGGCGACATGCCCAGTCCGGTGATCAGCGCGAGCGGTGCGGCAACGAAGACGGTGATGAAGTAGGCGATCAACTGGAGACTGTTGTAGGCCACCCAGCCCTGCTCGGCCGGCCAGTCCAGAGACAGGTACTGGATCGCCACCGACACCGAGTTGGGGATGACCGCCCAGTCGGTTGGCACCAGACGCCGCCACTGCGGGGTGGCGAACAGCAGGATGTAGAAGACGATGCCATTGGTCAACCACAGCACGTCGGTACCCAGGTGCCACCAGCGGGCCAGTCCGATGGAGTGGCGAAGCCCGGGCAGGCCGACCTGCCCCGGGAGTCGGACCGAGTCCTGCTTGGCGGTCCACAGCGGATCTTCGGGCACCGGCTTCTGGATACGGAACCATTCCTTGCCCGGGGTGCTGTGCCGGGTCCAGTACAGCCGGGGGTGGTCGGTGAGGATCTGCACGCCGGACCGGATGATGAAGATCATTAGGAACAGGTTGAAGAAGTGCTGCCAGCGCACCCACACCGGCAGTCCGGTGGTCTCCTCGGGGTTGGGCAGCGCGACCGTGCCGGGGTACCTCTCCATGAACCGCTGCACCGACGGGGTCTCGCGCAGGCCCTTGGCGACCGCGACCGCGGTGATCAGCAGCACGAAGCCGATGGGCAGCAGCCAGAGCAGGTTGAACCACCTGCTCCGGCCGATGCGCACCCGTGGGGAGACACCGTTGACCTGCGGCACCGAACCGGCCCAGGTCGCCGGGTCGATGACGTCCTCGCCCTGGTTGAGTTGCGAGCGGTAGCTGTGCACTGCGTCGGGGGAGACCCTCGACGGTGCCGGGGCGGGCAGGTCCGCGGGGTCTGGGCGGTCTGAAGTGCTCACACCCCGACACCATAGGTGTTGGATAACGGGCTGTCCCAGGGTTTCGTAGTGTCGTTTTTGTCTCATTCTGAGGAGCGAGCGGGTTCGGTCCTACCGGAACAGGGTTGGCCGGGCGGACTGCCGCGGGACTGGGTGACGGTGTGGTCCGTCTGGCCGGTCCGGTGCCCGGTGGCCGGAGGGTCGGTGCACGAAAACTCCGTGGCCACCGTGGACGGTGGTATGTACGTTCGATGCCGGTGGGGATTTCGCTCCCATGGGCGCTGAGGTGACCGACGACTGTTTCTGCGTGAGTCGCGCCGGGGGCACGGTGCGTGACGGGCCCACCAGGCGCGGCAGGCGGATGTGAGGGAACTGGCATACTTCACCGGTCGAGAGCCGGTGGCCTGGGAGTTCGAATCTCCCCATCCGCACGGATGGTGCGACGAAGAAGCATGGGGTGCATCAGGTGGCGAGGTCAGGTGGTCGTGCACCGGCGTGGGGGGTGCACGCCGCACCGGTACGTCCTCGTGGCGCAGTGGGACAGCGCGTTCGCTGCGGACCGAGGCGACGACCGCCCGGGGCACGGCGCGTTCCCGACGTGGACCCGCATGTCATGATCGTGCTGCGGTATTACCAGGTCACGGCCGTCCCTTCCGTCCCACCGCACACCAACCCCTGGTCGGTCACCGCACGGCCCGGTTGGTGAGGCGCCCCAGGCCGTGCGGTGACCGCGACGAGCCAACTCGTCACGGGAACTACCCCGGCCGTGACCGAGGTCTTGACCGCAGCATCCAGGGGTTGCCGGCGTGGTGATGTGGGTGCGCGGCGTTGTCCTTCCGGAGCGGGAGGAACGGTCGTTTGTCATCGACGGTGAGGTCCTGCGGGTGGGCGCCCCGGCGGCCGGGGACCTGGTCGGAGAGGGCTGGCTGGTGCCCGGACTTGTCGATGTGCACACCCATCCGGGGGCGGAGAACTCCCGGGACACCTTCACCGACGCGGCGTTGCGCGAGCATCTTCTCTCCCACCGCGACGCGGGCGTCCTGCTGGTCCGGACCCCCGGAACCGCACAACGGATCCCAGACTGGGTCGCCGAGGACCCTGCGTTGCCCCGAGTGCGGTCAGCCGGGCGGTGGCTGGCCACCCCCGGGCGGTTCTACCCCGGCTACGGCCGGGACATCAGCGAACCGGAGTTACCCACCGCCGCCGTCGAGGAGGCGTCCTCGGCGGACGGCTGGTGCAAGGTCATCGTCGACTGGCAGCCCGACGAGCCTCCCTTGTCGGTCGAGTTGCTGGCACAGACCGTGGCCGACGTCCACGCGGTGGGAGGGAAGGTAGCAGCGCACTGCCAGACGGCGGAGGGCTGCCGGACCGCGGTGGAGGCGGGCGTCGACAGCCTCGAACACGGGATGCATCTTGATCCCGGCCTACTGGACCGGATGGCTGCGCAAGGTACGGCGCTCGTGCCGACCCTGGTCGCGTTCGCCGGACTGGCTGACGGTGTCCGCGCCCAACCGCAGAGCCGGTTCCGCGAGTGGTTCCTGGACGGGTGGGATCATCTGCCGGCCCTCGTCGGCGCCGCCTACGAGAGTGGCGTGACGGTACTGGCCGGCACGGACAGCACGCCGTTCGGTCGGGTGGCTGCCGAGGTCGAATGGCTCGCTCGAGCTGGCCTGCCCAAGCCGGAAGCTGTCGCCGCCGCTTCGTGGGGTGCGCGCTCATGGCTGGGGCTACCGGGTCTCGTGGATGGTGCACCGGCCGACCTGCTGGTCTACGACAGCGACCCGACGCAGGACCCCTCGATACTCACCCGGCCCAGGCTGGCCATGCTCCGTGGTCGCGTCATCCGCCCAAGGTCATCCCGGCCGGGATGATCCCACCGGCAACAGCCGGATGATCATCCAGGAAGCAGTCGCGGCACGATCGAGCCGGCGCGCTCCGAGGTACGGAGAACCTGTTGCACCACACCGGACTGTTACCCGGCCTCCAGGGCGAGCAGGGTGCGTTTGGCATCCAGACCGCCCAGGTAGCCGCCGATCGAACCGTCGGCGCGCACCACCCGGTGGCAGGGCACCACGATGGGCAGCGGGTTGGTCGCGCACGCGGTACCGACCGCGCGCACCGCCCGGGGGCTACCGGCCCCTGCCGCGACCGCCCCGTAGCTGACCGTCTGGCCGTACCCGATCCTCGGCAGGTAACCGAGCACCGTACGGCGGAACCCGTGGGACAGGCGCAGGTCCAGCGGCAGGTCGAACGTCCGGCGTCGACCGGCGAAGTACTCGTCGATCTCGTGCGCGACCGGGTCCAGTCGGGCCGGGGCCCGCAGCACCCGCGGGCTGACCCGGTCGGCCAGATGCTGGAGCACCGCGTCGTGGTTCTCACGGTCGTAGGCCACCCGCACCAGCCCCTGGTCGGTCGCGGCCAACAGCAGCACGCCCACCGGGGAGTCGATCGTGCGGTAGGCGACGTCGAGCAGGCCCGTGTCCTGCGCAGCGGTCTCCAGGCGTACGTGCAGCCGGCGGTTGGCCTGCTCGTCGACCCGGGGAAGTGCGGCGAACACCTCGTGGGCGTCGTCGTCGAACCGTGCCGTGTCGGTGGCGGTCATCGGGCCCTCCTTCGGTAGGTCGACCGTAGTTTTTTTATGCCGTCGGCCGCCGCCCGGCGGGCCGCGGCCTCGCTGTTACCCAGCAATGCGGCGATCTGGGCGTAGGGCAGACCGGCGAGGTGGTGGTAGGCCACCGCGGCCCGCTGGGTGGGCGGCAGTGCCCGCAGTGCGTCCCACAGTTCGGCGTCCCAGTCGTCCGGGTTCGGCTGCGCTGTCGGGCGCTCGGGCAGTTCCGCGGTCGGGGCCGGTCGGGTAGCCCGGGCACGGAGCTGGTCGATGGCCTTGCGGTGCGCGATGGTGACCAGCCACGCCTCGACGTTGCTGTCCGGTTCCAGGTCCGGATAGGCCCGCAGCGCGGCGAGGAACGTCTCCGACCAAGCATCCTCGCAGTCCGGCGGGCCGA
>DATCWR010000209.1:0-20890 GCA_036566245.1 Mycobacteriales bacterium
GCCGCCCCCACCCGGGCCAACCACCGTCGGGCCTGGCTGCGGGCGACCCGGCGCGGCACGCCGCGGCAACGCGGACCGAACGCGACGTTGTCCAGTACCGACAGGTGCGGAAACAGCAGCAGGTCCTGGAACACCACGCCGACCGGACGCTGCTCGGCAGGAACGTGCCGACCACCGGCTGGCTCGTCCAGGACGTGTCCATCCAGCACGACCCGTCCGTGGTCGAGCCGGTGCAGGCCGGCGAGGGCACGCAGTGCCGTGGTCTTGCCCGCACCGTTCGGGCCGAGCAACGCGACGACCTGTCCCGGGCCGGCATCCAGTTGCGCGTCCAGGGTGAACCGCCCGCGCCGAACCACCACCCGCGCCGACAGCCCACCGGTCCCGCCGCTGTCCGGGCCGACCCGGGTACCGTCCGAACTCATCCCGGCCGCACCCACCGGTCCCGCAGGCCGACCAACACGAGTACCGACACACCCAGCAGGATCAGGCTCAACGCCAGCGCGCCGTCCAGGTCACCGGCCTGCAACTGGCTGTAGACGGCCAGCGGCATGGTCCGGGTCAGACCAGGAAAGTTTCCGGCGAAGGTGATGGTCGCCCCGAACTCGCCGAGCGCCCGAGCCCAACACAACACCGCACCGGCCGCCACCCCGGGCGCCACCAGCGGCAGCGTGACCCGGCGGAAGGTGGTCCACCGGCTCGCGCCCAGGGTGGCCGCCACCTCCTCGTAGCGGGGGTCGGCCGCCCGCAGGGCGCCCTCCACGCTGACCACCAGGAACGGCATCGCCACGAACGCCTCGGCCAACACCACCCCGACCGAGGTGAACGGCAGTGACACACCGAACCAGTGGTCCAGCCAACGCCCCACGAGTCCGGTCCGCCCGAAGGCCAGCAGCAGTGCCACCCCGCCGACCACCGGTGGCAGTACCAACGGCAGTGTGACCAGGGCACGCAACAGGGACCGGCCGGGCAGCCGGCCGCGAGCCAACACCCAGGCCAGCGGCACGCCGAGAACCAGGGACAGCGCGGTGGCCAGCGTGGCGGTGAACAGGGACAGCCGCAGCGCGGTGACCGCGCTGTCGTCGGTGAGTGCGCGCGGCAGGTCGCCCCACGGGGCCCTGGCCAGTAGACCGACCAGGGGCAGCACCAGGACGGCCACACCCACCGCGGCGGGAACCAGCAACACCGCGGGTATCTGGCCGCCGGGCCGGTGTCGGCGGCTCCGAACCGACCCGCCGAGGGTCGGTGCCGGCGTGGTGTCGGCCGTCTCGGGCAGTGTCGACTGGCTCAAGGCTGCTGGAACCCTGCCCGGGAGAACACCGTCCGGCCGGTGTCAGACAGCACGAAGGCGACGAACCGCTCCGCAATCGGCGACTTCGAGACCGCGACAACCGGATAGCTGTTGACCACCCTGGTCTGCTCGGGGAAGTCGATGCCCTGGACCCTGGATCCGGCCGCCCGCACGTCCGTGCGGTACACCAGTCCGGCGTCCACCTCACCCAGTTCCACCTTGGTCAGCACCCCCCGTACGTCCTCCTCCAGGGTGTCGGGTCGGGCCGTCACGCCGGCGGCGGCGAAGAGTTTCTGGGCCGCGGCCCCACAGGGCACCTCGGGCAGACACACCGCCAGCCGCAGCGAGTCACGGCCGAGGTCGGCCAACCCGGTGACCCCGGCCGGGTTGCCGGGTGGCACCGCGATCGTCAGGACGTTGCGCACGAAGACCTTCGGCGTTCCAGAGGCCCGGCCGGCGTCGGTGACCTGGTCCATGGTGGTTTGGCTGGCCGAGGCGAACACGTCCACCGGCGCGCCGGAGATGATCTGTTGGGCGAGTTGCGCGCTACCGCCGAAGTTCAGCGAGACCGTCACGCCCGGGTTGTCGTGCTCGAAGCGATGTGCCAGATCGGTGAAGGTCTCGGTCAGCGAGGCCGCCGCCGAGACGGTGAGGGTGGTCTGCTTCCCCGCCGTGTTCCCGGTGGAGGGACCCGCCCCACATGCGGTCGTCACGACCAGCATGGCGGCCAGCGCGACAGTGCGTGTCACGGCCACCCGGGCCGTCATCCGCCTCATTGCACGGCTGGACGTTCGGGCACCCCGACCACGACCTGGGTCGCCTTGATGGACGCGACCGCCCGTACGCCGACGGCCAGCCCGAGATCGTCGACGGCCTCCCGGCTCATCAACGACACCACCCGGAAGGGCCCACACTGCATCTCGACCTGGGCCATCACGCCGTCGCGCAGCACGCTGGTCACGATGCCGACGAACCGGTTGCGGGCCGACTCTCCGACCACTCCGCCGGGCTCGGGTGCCGTGGCGGTGGAGCGGGCGAACTCCGCCAGATCCCTGCCGTCCACCACGAGTCGACCGAACCGGTCACGCTCGGCAGGCAGCCTGCCGGCATCGGCCCAGCGCCGCACCGTGTCATCGCTGACCCCGAGCAGCGCAGCCGCCTCACTCATCCGAAAACTCGGCATGTCAGTGAGAATAACTCCGCATCCGCGTCAAAACCAGGGACACTCAGGACGCATCTGTGGAAGTCAGGGCTCGACCCACCACTTCTGCGGTCGCCCGGATCACCTCGGGTCGAGCCGGCCGCGCGACAAAGGTCACCAACCACCGAAGCACCAGCTCGACAGCCTCTGCGCCGCATCCGGGCGCCAGTCGGCTCCGCAGCTCGGTGGCCGCGGCCTGCCACCCGACCGAGTGCGGCCCGGCCGTGAGCATCGCAGCCACCACCTTCGGCTCGGTTCGGACGACCCGACGCACCGCCGGGTGTTCGCAGATCCGGCGGGCAGCATGCTCCAGCGCGTCGACCAACGACATCGGCTGGCACTCAGCCGCCAGGACCCGCACCTGGGACTCGACCAGGGCGGCCAACACGTCGTTCTTGGTCCGGAAGTGGTTGTACAGGGTGGCCTTGGCGATGCCCGCCTCGGCCGCGATGTCGTTCATCGTGGTATGCCGCACGCCGTCACGGACGACGGCGCGCAGGGCACCGTCGAGTAGTCCGGCCCGGGTGCGGGCCATGGCGTTTCCCCCGCGCGAACGGGTCCCCGCCTCGCGGCGCGGCAGAGCGGAGGCCAGCGCGGTGGGTGATACCGGCTCGGTACTCACGTACGTGTCCGACACGGTGCATTCCTGCCACCAGCGGCCGTCCACGTCAAGATGCCACCCCGGATTCGACCGGTGCGGCGGCGGGTTTCCCCGGCTGTCGGAAAAGGCGGTGCGAACTCACCCCGGCGGGTGAGGGCATCGGATGGTCAGGCCGCGGCCACCACCGGCTGGCGCGCCGGCAGCGACACGACGTCGCCATCGAACAGCACCGAGCTCGTCTGCGACCCGACCTGCTGGTCGCCCGGCGCCGGACAACGGCTGTCTGGGATGTCGAGCATCGCCTGTTCGGTCCCGATCGGCTCCAGCGGACCCTCGGCCACCTCAGCGGTCTCGACCGGTGGTGTCTCCAGCCCGGAGTCGCCACGGGGCCTTCCAGCCAGCGGTGTGTCGGCCAGATCGTCGGCGCCGGTCGACTCCCAGCCCTGGTCGGGGTGCCAACCCGGCTCGGCGGACACCATGTCCTCGCGTGGTCCGGTGATCCTGGGCCTCGGCGCGGTCGGGCGGGGACCAACCCCGGCCGGCTCCCGCCGCGGTGCCGCCGGCACCCGCCGCATCGGGGTCTCGGTCCGACCCATGGTCTCGCTGACCTCGCGCAGCAACTCGGACAGCCGCACGTCCAGGGCCTCGCAGATCGCCGCGAGCAGCTCGGAGGAGGCCTCCTTCTGTCCTCGCTCGATCTCGGACAGGTACCCCAGGCTCACCCGTGCCGCACCGGAAACCTCACGGAGGGTGCGCCTCTGCCGCAACCGGCGGCTACGCAGCGTCTCGCCGAGTACTCGGCGTAGCAGAGCCATCGGCGCCCCTCCCTCACTGTCGACTTCGAGCCACGGTACCCCGCGCCAGGCGGCACAGCCGCCTGTCGCAGCCGAGTACGCCCAGGGCGAACACCTGCGCAAACGTGCCGGTCACCGGGTCGATTCCCGCACGCCGACGGCCAGCAGTTCCAGTGCCGCGCCCACCGCGGCGGTCCGGATGCTGTCCCGCGACCCGGCGAGTTCGAGCCGACGGACCACCGCACCTCGCTGTCCGGCCGCGTCGGACGGCCCTGCCAGACCCAGATACACCGTGCCCACCGGCACCCCGTCGAGTGGGTCAGGCCCGGCCACGCCGGTCAACGACAGCCCGAAGGTCGCACCCAACCGGTCCCGCACCCCGACGGCCAACGCCTCGGCCACCGGTGCGCTGACCGGCCCGTGCCGGTCCAACAACGGCTGCGGGACCCCGGCCAGCAGGTGCTTGAGGTCGGTCGCGTAGACCACCAGCCCACCACGGAAGGTGACACTCGAACCGGCCGGCTCGGTCAGCGCCGCGCACACCAGCCCCGCGGTCAGCGACTCGGCCACCGCGACCGTGGCCACCCGGGCGGCCAACGCCCGGTGCAGGGACGCCACGTCGGTGCCCGGGTTCACCGTGGTCCGCCCGACTCTCCCGCGGCCGATCCCGTTCCGGCTCGCCGCAGGTTCACCGCACGCAGCACATAGTCCGCCCCGGTGGCCAGGGTCAGCAGCACGGCGGCTCCCATCACCGTCCCGGCCAGCACCGACATCCACTCCGGCAACGGCAACAGGTACAGCCCGATGGCCACGCCCTGCACGGTGGTCTTGATCTTGCCGCCACGGCTGGCCGGCATCACGCCGTGCCGGATCACCCAGAACCGCAGCAGGGTCACCCCGATCTCCCGGGTCAGGATGACCACGGTGACCCACCAGGCCAGCTCGTCCAACATCGACAACGCCACCAACGCGGTGCCGGTCAGTGCCTTGTCGGCGATCGGATCGGCCAGCTTGCCGAAGTCGGTGACCAGGCCCCGTCGGCGGGCGATGTCCCCGTCCACGCGGTCGGTCAACGACGCCACCACGAACACCGCGCAGGCCGCCAACCGCCAGGCGTGGTCGGATCCACCCTGGTGGAACAGGATGGCGGCGAACACGGGCACCAGTGCCAGCCGCACCATGGTCAGACCGTTGGCCAGGTTGAGCAGCCGGGCGGTCTGCGGTGGCGTACCGGCAGGATCAGGAACCACGTTGCTCATCCGCGCTCACTCCCAGCGACTGCCCGGTCTGCTCGGCGCCGACCCGTCACGCGGGCGCGGCGCGGCTGAGTAGTTCGACCGGTTCGGCCACCAGGTCCACCCCGTCGGTACCGACCACCGTGGCCGCCACCAGGTCGCCCACCTTCGGCCAGCCGGGGCGGAACGACCCGGACGGGTCACTCCGCAGCACGGTGCCACCGTCCTCGGACGCCTGGTGTGCGGCACGCCCCTCGGCGACCCACCCGCCGTCGGAACCGGGCTGGGAGGGCGACTCGACCAGCACCTCGATCCGGGACCCGATCCGGTCCTCGGCCCGTTGGGCGCACAGCTCCTCGGCCAGCCGGGAGACCCGGTCAACCCGGCGGGCGACCTCGTCCGGGTCGCACTTGCCGGCGTAGCCGGCCGCCTCGGTGCCGTCCTCGTCGGAGTACCCGAACACCCCGACGGCGTCCAGTCTGGCGTCGGTGAGGAACGCCTCCAGGCAGGCCAGGTCGTCCTCGGTCTCACCAGGAAAGCCCACGATCACGTTGCTGCGCACGCCCGCCTCGGGAGCCAGTCCGCGAATCTGGTCGAGTAGTTCGAGGAACCGCTCGGCCGAACCGAACCGCCGCATCCGACGCAACACCGGTTCGCTGGCGTGCTGGAACGACAGGTCGAAGTACGGCGCCACCCCCGGCGTGGTGGCGATCGCCCGAACCAACGACGGACGCAGCTCGGCCGGTTGCAGGTAGGAGACCCGCACCCGCACCGCCCCGGGCAGGTCGGCCAGTTCGGGCAACAGCGCCTCCAGCAGGCGACCGTCGCCGAGGTCCTTGCCGTAGGAGGTGGAGTTCTCGCTGACCAGTACCAGCTCCCGCACCCCCTGGGTGACCAGCCACCGGGCCTCGGCACCGATCTGCTCGGGCGTCCGGGACACGAACGCACCCCGGAACGACGGGATAGCACAGAACGCGCAGCGACGGTCACAGCCGCTGGCCAACTTCAGCGGTGCCACCGGCGAGGAACCCAGCCGGCGACGCAGGATCTGGGCATAGCGCGGACCCGGGCCGTCAGTTCGGTCACCGTGACCGGGCACCGTCACCGGCGCGGCCGGCCGGTCCACCGGGGTGATCGGCAACAGTCGTCGCCGGTCACGCGGCTGATGGGACTCGACGGTCCGCCCGGCCAGCACGTCGGACAGTCGGGCGGCCAGGTCGGGGTAGTGGTCGAACCCGAGCACGGCGTCGACCTCGGGCAGGCTCTCGGCCAACTGCTTTCCGTAGCGTTCGGCCAGACACCCCACCGCGACCACCCTGCGACCGGTGTCGGCCGCCTGCAACAGGGTGTCGATCGAGTCCTTCTTGGCGCTCTCCACGAACCCGCAGGTGTTCACCACCACCACGTCCGCGGTGTCCGCCTCGCCGATCTGCCACCCCTCCTGGGCGAGCCGCCCGGCGAGTTCTTCGGAGTCGACCTCGTTACGACCGCAGCCCAGGGTGACGAGTGCGACGCTGTGTACGGAGGGTTGCTGGGGTGTGGGCACGGAGACGAGAGTACCGACGGGAGTCGACGCCGGGTCGCGCAAGGCCATCTGGACGGGTGTTCCAGGCCCCAGGCCAGGCCCCAGGCCCCAGGCCAGGCATCAGACCCACGGGGCCGGTCAGCGGTCGCCATGGGCACCAACCGGCGTCGTGTGCCGCGGGCCGACCCTGGTGGATCGTGCTCGTCAACCGGCCGCGGCCAGGTGCGGGTACCGCACCGTGCACACCGTTCTGGTGCACGGGGTGCCGAGGTCCTGGCCGTTCACGTTCACCTGCAACACCGGTGCGTTGCCGAACCGCAGGGTCAGTCCGACCTCGTCGTGCCACCGCATGATCTGGCCGGCCTCCATCGTGCTGGCGAAGATCACCTCACCGTCGGCCGACCTGACCTGCATCCAGCTCCGGTCCCGGAGCACCCGCACCTGCACCTGTACCCCGGACACGGCCGACGAGGTCGCCGAGGGTACCGGCGTCGTCCCGGTCGAACCGGATGTTGGATCAGCGCTGGTGCTGGTCGGTGTGGCCGGCGTGGGGCTGGTGGCGTCGGACGTGGCGACCGGACCGGGAGAGGCAACCGTGTCGACCCTGCTGTTCCCGCCACCGAGCCACCAGCTCACCCCGAGGAACACCGCGCCCACCGCCAGCACCGCGATCGCGGCGGAGGCCCACCGCGGTGAGGTGCGCCCGGTGTGGGCCACGTCCCGGTCGGTGGGTGCGGTCAACCTGGGCAGTGCGCCCGGTTCCAACCGGGCCGTCGGATTGCCGTGGTCGCGGTCGAATCTGGCGACGAGTTCGTCAGCATCCGCACCCACCACCTGGGCGATCGACCTGATGTGGCCCCGGGCGTAAATCGCCCCGCCACAACTGTCGAACCGGTCGTGTTCGATCTCGGTCACCAGCCGGGTCCTGATCCTGGTGGCCGCGGCGACGTCCTCTACCGACAGTCCACGCGCCACGCGCGCGGCCGCCAGAACACCGCCTATCAACGAGTCGTCGGGAAGCATTGGCAGGCTGTCGTCGGTCACGGTGATGACCCTTCCGCGTAGCCGAGGGCGCGTTCGGGTGGTACCAGATATCCCCGTCTGTCCAGCTTAGAGGATTGTTGCCACGCGCTCGCCGTGGTACAGCCCCGGCCCCGGAGCCCCATGGTCAGACGCACGGCACCGTGTTGCCTTTCGTGGGGGTGGCTCCGGCCCAGCCCGCGCCCTCCTCGAACCCACACGTCACGGCACGGTCAGGTAGGCCAGGACGGTTCATGCCCCTCACCCTGGGTCGCCTTGTCGACCGGAGTCGACGAACGGAGCGGACGCCCCGATCATCGTCCGGGTGGGGGCTGCTCGCCACCTCGCAGGGTCTCCAGCACGCCGGGGAGTTCCTCTGGTTTGGTCAGCACCTCCCGGGCCTTGGAACCCTCGGAGGGACCGACGATCCCGCGGGTCTCCATCAGGTCCATCAACCGGCCGGCCTTGGCAAAACCGACCCGGAGTTTGCGTTGCAGCATCGAGGTGGAGCCGAACTGGGAGGACACCACCAGTTCCACCGCCGCGACAAGCAGTTCCCGATCCTCCCCGGCGTCCTCGTCGACGTTCTTCTTCCTGCTCGCGGCCGGTGCGGTGACCTCCTGCCGATAGTTCGGTTCGGCCTGGGCGGTGCAGTGGCGGACCACCGCGTGCATCTCGGCATCCGGGACGAACGCACCCTGGATCCGCTGCGGTTTGCTCGCTCCCATCGGCAGGAACAGTCCGTCACCGCGTCCGACAAGTTTCTCCGCGCCGGGCTGGTCGAGGATCACCCGGGAGTCGGCCAACGACGCGGTGGAGAACGCCAGCCGGGACGGCACGTTGGCCTTGATCAACCCGGTGACGACGTCGACACTGGGCCGTTGGGTGGCCAACACGAGGTGGATACCGGCGGCCCGGGCGAGTTGGGTGATCCGCACCACGGCGTCCTCGACGTCACGCGGGGCGACCATCATCAGGTCGGCCAACTCGTCCACGATGATCAACAGGTACGGGTAGGGCCGGTACTCACGTTCACTGCCCGGCGGTGCGGTGAGTTCACCTCGACGTACCTTCTGGTTGAAGTCGTCGATGTGCCGGACTCCGCTGGCCTCCATGTCCTCGTAACGGAGGTCCATCTCCTGTACCACCCACTGGAGGGCCTGCGCGGCCTTCTTGGGACTGGTGATGATCGGAGTGACCAGATGCGGGATGCCCTGGTAGGCGGTGAGCTCCACCCGCTTGGGATCGATCAGAACCATCCGCACCTCGTCCGGGGTGGCGCGGGTGAGCACGGACACGATCAACGCGTTGATGCAGCTTGACTTGCCCGCACCGGTGGCACCGGCGATGAGGATGTGCGGCATCCTGGTGAGGTTGGCCACCACGTGCCGACCCTCGATGTCCTTGCCCAACCCGACCAGCATCGGATGGTTGTCGCTGGTGGCGGCATGGGAACGCAGTACGTCGCCGAGACTGACCACCTCACGGTCGGCGTTGGGTATCTCCACCCCCACCGCGCTACGACCCGGGATCGGGCTGATGATCCGGATGTCAGGGCTCTTGACGGCGTAGGCGATGTTGCGGGACAGGTGGGTGATCCGCTCCACCTTGACCGCCGGTCCCAACTCGACCTCGTAACGGGTGACGGTCGGACCACGGCTGAACCCGGTCACGGCCGCGTCCACGCCGAACTCCTCGAAGACCCGCTGCAGCGACGCGATCACCGCGTCGTTGACGCTGCTGCGGACCTTCGCCGGTGGACCGGCGGCCAACAGTTCCGGCGGCGGCAGGCGGTAGTCCCCGGCCTCGGCGGTCAACGCCAGTTGTTCGGCACGGGTGGGCAGCGGTGGCTGGCTCTTCGGCGGCGCGCTCGGCGTCACCCGGCGGGTCCGGTTGGTCGCCCGGACCGCACCACTGTCCGATGTGGTTGGTTCCGCGGGCTGGGCCGCGGTCGCGGCCGGGGTCGACGGTGTCTCCCCCGGGTCCGGATTGACGACACGGCCCTCGCCGGCCAGTGCGGCCTGACGCCGCCGCGCGGCCCGACGCAACCGGACCGACCCACCGGTCAGATGGTCGGCACCGGCATCACCGGACGAGTCACCGTCGGCCGGGGTGGTTCTCCGTCCCGTGCCGGTCTGGTCAGCAGGACGCTGCCCGTACACGGCCAGGTCGCGCAGCATCCGCAGTCTGGCCGGGATCTGGTTGATCGGGGTGGCGGTGATCACCAGCACCCCGAACAGGCCGAGCAGGCCGAGCAGCACCGCGGCGACCTGGTGACCCACCGCCCGCTCCATCGGGGTGGCGGCCAACGCACCCATCACGCCGCCGGCCCGTTCACGGGCCACGGTGGTGGAGGGCGAGCCGTACGCCAGGTGCAACAGGCCCAGCACCGACAGCGCCAGCGCGGACCAGCCAACCAGCAGGCGGCCACGGGCCTCGGGTTCGGGCACATGCCGGAAGACGCGCAGCGCGGCGAACCCGAACAACACCGGCAGGAAGGATGCGACGCTGCCTAAGACGGCGTGCAGAGCCCCGGCCACGCCATGACCGACCGGCCCGCCGCCGTGTCCCCAGACCCCGACCGCGACCACGATGGCCGCGCCGAGCGCGGCCAACCCCAGGCCGTCTCGCCGGTGCACCGGGTCGAGGTCCCGCGCGATCGCCGCCGGGCGACCAAGCGCCCGGGCCACCACACCGGCACCCCGGGCGGCCAGCATCCACAGCCTGACCAGTCCCCGACCCACCGCGTACGCCAGTCGGGTGCCCGGACCCGCCGCCGGAACAGATCGGCGGCCGGTCTGGCGACGGGCCCGATCAGCACCGGCACGGCCACCGGAGCGACCACCGGAGCGACCGGTAGGACGACCGCGACCGGCACGTGGGCGACGGGCGGGCGGGCGGGCACGAGAGGTTGACCCACCGGTGCTCGGGGTGCGGGCGGGCATGCCGCCACGGTATCGCCGACGAACCGGTTCGTCCCGGACCTGCCGGCCGACACGCTGCCCTGGTTCAGACCTCGATCACGGTCGGCACGATCATGGGGCGACGACGGTAGGTGTCCGACACCCACCGGCCGACCACCCGCCGCACGCCCTGTGCCAGCCGGTAGGTGTCGGTGACACCGTCGCCGGCCGCCCGGGCCAGTTCCGCCTCGATCAGCGGCAACACCGCGCCGAAGGCGTCTGGTTCGTCGCTGAAACCGCGACCGGACACGTGCGGTGAGCTGGCGATCTTGCCGGTGACCGAGTCGACCACGATGGTCACCGCGATGAAACCCTCGTCGCCGAGAATCCGCCGGTCCTTCAGCGACTCCTCACCCACGTCGCCGACTGCCAACCCGTCGACATAGACGTACCCGCAGTCCACCTTGCCGACAACCCTGGCCACACCGTCCACCAGGTCGACCACCACACCGTCCTCGGCCAGCACCACCCGCTCCGCCGGTACCCCGGTCAGCTCGGCGAGCCGGGCGTGCGCACGCAGGTGCCGCCACTCACCGTGCACCGGCATGACGTTGCTCGGCCTGGTCGCGTTGAGCAGGTACAGCAACTCACCGGCCGGCGCGTGGCCGGACACGTGCACGTTGGCGACCTCCTTGTGCACCACGGTCGCCCCGAACCGACTCAGGCCGTTGATCACCCGGTAGACGGCGGTCTCGTTACCGGGCACCAGGCTGGAGGCCAGGATGACGGTGTCCTCGGGTTCGATGCGCACCTGCTGGTGGGTTCGGGTGGCCATCCGGGCCAGCGCGGACAGTGGTTCGCCCTGCGATCCGGTGCTGACCAGTACCACCCGCTCGGGCGGCATGGCGGCGGCCTCGTCCAGGCTGACCAGCAGTCCCGCCGGGATGGTGAGCAACTTCAGGTCACGGGCGACCCCCATGTTGCGGACCATGGAACGCCCGACGAACGCGACCTTGCGATCGTGTCTGGCCGCGGTGTCCAGCACCTGTTGGACCCGGTGCACGTGTGAGGCGAAGCAGGCCACGATGACCCGCCGGTGTGCGGCCCGGACGATGCCGTCGAGTACCGGACCGATCTGACGCTCGGGAGTGACGAAACCGGGTACCTCGGCGTTCGTCGAGTCCGACAGCAGCAGGTCGACGCCCTCGGCGCCCAGCCGGGCGAACCCACCCAGGTCGGTGAGACGACCGTCCAACGGCAACTGGTCCATCTTGAAGTCGCCGGTGTGCAGGACCAGCCCGGCGGCGGTGCGGATGGCCACCGCCAACGCGTCGGGGATGGAGTGGTTCACCGCGAAGAACTCACAGTCGAACGGGCCCAGCCGTTCGCGTTGGCCCTCCTCCACGGTCAACGTGTAGGGCTCGATGCGGTGCTCACGCAGCTTGGCCTCGACCAGCGCCAGAGTGAACCGGGAACCGACCAGCGGGATGTCCGGCTTCTCGCGCAGCAGGTACGGGACCCCGCCGATGTGGTCCTCGTGTCCGTGGGTGAGTACCACCGCCACGATGTCGTCCAGCCGGTCCCGGATGGAGGCGAAGTCGGGCAGGATCAGGTCGACGCCGGGCTGCTCGTCCTCGGGGAAGAGCACACCGCAGTCCACCACGAGCAACTTGCCGGCGTGCTCGAAGACCGTCATGTTTCGGCCGATCTCACCGATGCCGCCGAGCGGAACGACCCGCAGGCCGTTGGCGGCGAGCGCGGGCGGTGGGCCGAGTTCGGGATGCGGACGACTCACGCGGCGACGCCTCCGGTTGGCAGCGTGACGCCGCCCTGGGCCAGGTCGGCACGCAGTTGGGCCACCTGCTCGTCGGTGGCGTCCACCAGCGGCAGCCGCATCGGACCTGCCGGCAACCCGAGCAGGTTCAGCGCTGCCTTGGTCAGGATCGCGCCCTGGGTGCGGAAGATCCCGGCGTAGACGGGCAGCAACTGCTGGTGCAGTTCCCGGGCGCGCACCACGTCGCCCTTCTCGTAGCTGTCGAGCAGCTCACGCAGGCGTGGCCCGACCAGGTGTCCGGCCACACTGACGAAGCCGACCGCACCGACCGCCAGCAGCGGCAGGTTGAACATGTCACTGCCCGAGTAGTACGCCAGATCGGTACGGGCCAGCACCTGGGAGGAGGCGCCCAGGTCGTCCTTGGCGTCCTTGACCGCCCGGATCCGCGGGTGTTCGGCCAGCCGCACCAGGGTGTCGGTGGTGATGGGCGTCCCGGTGCGGCCGGGGATGTCGTAGAGCATCACCGGAAGGTCGGTCGCGTCGGCCACCGCGGTGAAGTGCGCGAGCAGCCCCGACTGCGGTGGCTTGGAGTAGTAGGGCGTGACCACCAGCAGACCGTGCGCGCCGGCCCGTTCGGCCGCCCTGGCCAGTTCGATGGTGTGCGCGGTGTCGTAGCTGCCCACGCCGGCGACGATCGTGGCCCGGTCGCCGACCGCGTCGACCACGGCTCGCAGCAGTCGGTCCTTCTCCTGGTCGGACGTGGTGGGTGACTCACCGGTTGTGCCGCTGATCACCAACCCGTCGTTGCCACCCTCGTCAACGAGATGGGTGGCGAGCCGCGCGGCGCCGTCGACGTCGAGCCCACCGTCGGGAGTGAAGGGTGTGATCATCGCGGTCAGCAGGCGGCCGAACGGCCGGCTGGGATCCTCGGTCATGCCGTTCACGCTACCGCCCCGGTCGCCATCCCGATCGGGCACGCGGTTCGGCAACCCCCGGGCGGGGCTCTCCCGGGCATGGAGGAGCCCCATGACGCGCCGGTCGGGGGTCCAGAGCGCCATGGGGCTCACGATGACTATCGCGGAGAATCCAGGTCCTGTTACAGACCGTCGGGGCAAACGTTATTGTGATGTCCATCACATCACACATCAGGCCGTAACCCAGACACAACCGGCTCGTTACCCTCCGGCGCCGAACGGGGCCGCTGCCGGTCAGCCCTCGGTGACCAACGGGCTGGAGGCGATCTCGGTCCCGTCCGCGAGGGTGCTGATCTCGAAGTCGTCGAACACGTTGCGAGCCACCCGCGACAGTTCCCGCAGGCAGGCCACGGCGACCTGGCGGATCTCCACGTCGGCGTGCTCGCTGGCCCGCATCGCCACGAAGTGCCGCCAGGCGCGGTAGTTACCGGTGACCACGATCCTGGTCTCGGTGGCGTTGGGCAGCACCGCACGGGCCGCCTGACGTGCCTGCTTGCGGCGCAGTGTGGCGTTCTCGACGTCGGCGAACTTCTTCTCCAGGCCCTCCAGCAGACCGGTGTAGGCGTCCAGTGCCGCCTCACTGGCCTGGACGAACCGGGCGTGCAGCTCCGGGTCCGCCGCGATCACCTCCGGTTCCACCATGGCCGCGTCACGCTCGGGCACGTACCGCTGGGAGAGTTGGCTGTAGGAGAAGTGCCGGTGTCGGACCAACTCGTGGGTGAACGAGCGCGACACCCCGGTCAGGTACATGGTCACGCTGCCGTGCTCGAGCACCGACAGGTGGCCGACCTGAAGGATGTGGCGGAGGTAGCCGGCGTTCGTGGCGGTGGCCGGGTTCGGCTTCTTCCAGGACTGGTAGCAGGCCCGCCCGGCGAACTCACAGAGCGCCTCGCCACCGTCGGCATCGGTCTGCCAGGGCACGTCCTCGGGCGGCTCGAAGTGGGTGTAGGCGATGACACGGGCCGTGGGGGCGACGAACTCGGGCACGGAAATCCTCTGTCGCGACGTCGGGGCGGGGCAGTCCGACTGTAGTGCGGCACGGCCGACCGGGTACTGGCGCTGTACCCGACCCGCGGGATCCGTCCACGGCTCGACCCGGCGCGGTCTGGCGGGTGGCGTGATGACGTCACCGAGACACAGGATGACGCCATCTGATGCTTGACATGCGGTCACTTATGACGTCACCATGACGTCATGGACCTCTCGCCCTACGTCGAGGCGCTCCGGCGGGGCCTGTCGGCCGGCGGCCGCCGCCGGCACCGACGAGACCCGCCGCGCCGCCGACCTGCTCTCTTCCGCAGTGGAACCGTCGGTACGCCTGGCCCTGCTGGAGGCACTCGCCGCCGCGGCCGCGGAGGTCAGCGAGGCACTCGCCGACACCACCGTGGAGGTGCGCCTACGCGGTCAGGAACCCGAGGTGGTGGTCACCAGCACCGAACCCCCGGCCCAGACCCCGCCACCCCCCGACGCCGACGAGGCGCCGGCCCGGATCACCCTACGGCTGCCCGAAACGGTCAAGGCGCAGGTCGAGCGGGCCGCCGCCGCCGAAGGCCTCTCGGTGAACGCCTGGCTGGTCCGCGCGGTGTCACGCGGACTGGGCCAGTCCACCCGCCGGTCCCGCGGCACCAGAACCTTCACCGGTTACGTCCGCGGCTGAGAGCGAGGATCAATGGTCACCCATCGGGTACACGACTTCCCCACCACCGAACCGATCCAACTCGACGTGCGCAACCTCGCCGGCGAGGTGCGGGTCACCGCGTCCGGACAGGCCGGCGCCCGAGTCGAACTGACCCCACTGCGCGACGACCGGCTCACCCGCGACGCGATCGAGCAGGCCACCGTCAGTTTCTCCGACGGCCGACTGCTCGTGCACTGCGAGGGAACCGGCCGGCACCTCGTCGGCCGACTCGCCCAGATCCGGGTGTCCCTGCTCGTACCGGACGGCTCGTCGGTGGCCGCACACACCGTGTCAGCGGGCGTGCGTGTCGACGGCCGGACCGACTCGGTGGAGGTGGACACCGCCAACGGGGACGTGAACGTCCAGAACGTGGACGGCGAGGCACGGGTGCGCACCGCCTCCGGCGACATCGCGGTGGGCACCGTCACCGGAGACCTGCGGGTGCGCTCCCTGGCAGGAACGCTGCGGTGCGACCGGGTCGAGACACTACGGGCGGAGTTGGTCAGCGGTGACCTGACCGTCGGCGAGTTGGCCGGTTCGGCGGAGCTCTCGACCGCCTCGGGCGACCTGGACATCGGACGGGTCAGCCACGGTGACCTGGCCATCCACACCGCCTCCGGCGACGTCCGGATCGGGGTGGCCCCCGGCGCGGTGGCGCACCTGTCGGTGAGCACCCTGAGTGGTTCGGTGCGCAACGACCTGCCGGTCGAGGAGTCGGCCCCGGCCGACGGCGCCACCGCGACCATCACGATCCGGACCCTCAGCGGCGACATCCGGATCAACCGGGCCCTGGCCAGCCAACCCGCCTGAACCGCCGGCCGAACTCCCGTCAGTCCGCATCAGAGGAGACCAGATGTTCCCGTCGACAACCCACGACGTGGTCCGTTTCCGCACCCGTCAGATGTATGAGGACGCCGCGCGGGAGCGCCGTGCGTACCAGCTGCGCACCGCCAGGCGATGGGAACGTCGGGCCGCGCGGGCCGTGCTGCGAGCCCGGCTGAGCCGGGATGCGGTGCTCTGATCGACCAGGGTCAGGACCGGACGGCGACCGTGAGCCACGGGGCCAGGTCCCCCCGGTCCTGCACCTGGACACCGGACAGCCCCAGCCACTCGGCCATCAGTTCCAGTTCGGCGGCCAACTCCGGTGCCACCTCGCCCGGATCGGCGGTGTCCTCCCGGTGGGCCGCCCGCACCCGCAACACCCCCGCCTGCCGGTCGGCCTTCAGGTCGACCCGGGCCACCAGCCGTTCGCCAAGGAGGAACGGCAGGACGTAGTACCCGTACACCCGCCGTTCGGCCGGGGTGTAGATCTCCAGGCGGTACCGGAAGTCGAACAAACGCTCGGTTCGGGCACGCTCCCAGACCAGCGAGTCGAACGGCGACAACAACGCCCTGGCCCGTACCCGACGCGGCACCCGGGAACCCCGGTACAGATAGCCGGTGTGCCGCCAGCCGGTCACCGTGACCGGTTCCAGGTCACCGGCCTCGACCAGGTCGGCGACCGCCCGCCGGGTGTCGGCGGCGCCGAGTCGGAAGTAGTCGCGCAGGTCCTTCTCGGTGGCCACCCCGTGGCCACGGGCGGCCACCCGGACCAGTTCCCGCTGTGCGTCCTCGCGGGTCGGGGTGGGGATGGCCAGGATGTCTGCCGGGATGACCCGCTCGGTCAGGTCGTAGAGTCGTTCGAAGTTGCGTCGGCCCGCGGCTGACACCCGGCCGCAGTAGAACAACCACTCCAACGCGGTCTTGCCGTCGTGCCAGTTCCACATGGTGCCCGCCCGGGGCCGTTCCACCTCGACGGCACTCGCGCCGATCGGCCCGCGCTCGGTGACCAACGCGTACACGTCCTCCACAAAACCGGGACGTTCTCTGGCGATCCGTACCATCGATCCCCAGGCGCTCTCGGTCGCCCGGGCCATCCGCCACCGGAGGTGGGGTTGCAGTCGCAGTGGGACCAACGATGCCTCGTGTGCCCAGTACTCGAACAGTTCCCGACGACCGCCGCCCCAGGACAGCCGGTCCAGGGTGGCCCGTGGGTAGTTCCCGATCCGGGCGAACGCCGGCAGGTAGTGCGACCGGCAGAGCACGTTCACCGAGTCGATCTGGAGCAGGCCAACCCGGTCGAGCACCCGGCGGACGTGTCGGGCGTCGACCCTGCCGGTCGGCGGTTGGTCGGCGAACCCCTGCGCGGCCAGGGCGATGCGGCGGGCGACGGCGGCGGACAGGGCGGGAGGGCGAACCACAGCAGGCATGCTGCCAGTCCCCACTGACACCTTCTCGGCCGGTCCCCGAACCCGGTCACTCCGCCGGGTTAGGGACGGTACCCGGGCCGCCGCGGTGGTCCGAGCCGGCCGGAAGCGGTGCGTGGCGGGACTGGCGGGACCGGCGGCCCTGGTCGGTCACCACCACCGCCACGGCGACCAGGATGACCAGACCGCCGACCAGTTCGGCCCCGGTCAGTCGCTCCCCGGCCACCAGCACGCCCAGCAGCACGGCCACCGCCGGATTGACGTAGGCGTAGGTGGCGACCACCGACACCGGCGCCCGGCCGAGCACCCACACGTAGGCGGTGAACCCGATCAGCGACCCGAAGACCACCAGGTAGGCCAACGCGAACCAGGACGTCGGAGAGACCTGGCCGAGGGACAACCCGGCCGTCTCCCCACGGGCCATCGCCAACAGCACCAGACCGACACCGGCGACCAGCATCTGGACCGCGGTGAAGAAGAACGGGTCGGCCGGCACCGGCCGGCGGATGGCCAGCAGCGAACCGGCTGACCAGGACAACGCGGCCAACACCAGCAGGGCCGCGTACCACGGGTCGGCCGAACCACCGCCCCCACCGGGCAGCAACAGCACGCCGACACCGACCAGGCCCACCAGCACACCGGCGACGGTGACCAGGGTGGGCCGATCCCGCAACAGTGCCCGCAGCACCACCACCCACAGCGGCACACAGGCCACGATCAGCGCGGCCAGTCCAGAGGGGACGCGCTGCTCGCCGATGACCACCAGCCCGTTACCGCCGACCAGCAGCAACACGCCGGAGACCGCGGCGGTGCCCAGTTCCACCGGACTGGCCCGCAGCGCGGAGCGACCACGGAGCAGCCGCACGGCCACCAACGCCACCGCACCGGCGACCAGGAACCGGGTGCCGGCGCTGAGCAGCGGAGGAATGGTGTCGATCACGTACCTGATGGCCAGGTAGGTCGAACCCCACACCACGTACACCACACCGAGGGCCGCCCAGATTCGCACGGTCATCCGGCCCGGCGGTTCGGGGTGGAGGTCATCCAGATCCTTTCGGTCAGTCGGTTGTGACGCCGGTGGCAACGGGGTGTTCCCGTAGCCAGTCGAGTACCTGTTCGACGTGCGTGTCAGGTGGGAAGACCGGGTAGAAGACGTGCTCGACCACACCGCCGCGCAGGACCAGGGTGAGCCGGCGCAACAGTTCGTGGCCGGCGACGGTGAAGGTGGGCAGCCGCATCGCCCGGGTGAGTGCGAGCGTGGCGTCGCTGAGTACCGGGAAGGGCAACCGCAGCCGGGTCACCATCTCCTGTTGGTACCCGGTGTCCTGCGTGGACAGTCCCAACACCGCCGCGCCAGCGGCGGCCAACTCGGCCGCGTGGTCACGGAACCCGCACGACTCCGGGGTGCAGCCACGGGCGCCGGGGATGGCGTCCCAGTCCTCGGTCAGCGACGGCTCGCCTGGTCGCCCGGTGCGGGGGTAGGCGTACACCACCAGTCGGTCGGCGCCGGCCGGCACGTCCAGCGTCAGGGTGCGCCCGTCGGTGGCGGGTAGGGCGACCGACGGTACCGGCATACCGGGCAGGTGGTCGGCGGCACCGTCGTCCTCGGGTACGGGCAGTTCCGGCAGTGCCATCAGGTCATGGGACATCAGCGGCGACCTCCGTGACGTGGGTTCGCGGTCGGGGTGAACCGACCCGCTGGGTGGCCGCGGTGCAGGCCAACACTCCGAGCGCGGCGAGCACGGTGCCCACGCCGAAGTGTTCGCCGAGCAGCATCGCGGCCCACAACAGGGTGAATATCGGTTGGACGAGTTGCAACTGCCCCATCCGGGCCACGCCACCGTGGGCCATGGCGTGGTACCAGGCGAGAAAGCCAAGGAACATGCTGAACAGGGCGACATACCCCAGACCAGCCCAGGCCGACACTCCGGGCGAGTCAGGTGGATGCACGAGCAGACCCACCGCGCAGATGGGCACCAGGACCGGCAGGCTCAGCACCAGGGCCCAGGAGATCACCTGCCAACCGGGCATGACTCTGGTCAGGATGGCGCCGTCCGCATAGCCGATAGCGGCGGACAGGACCGCGCCGAGCAACAACAGGTCGGCCGGCCGCAACGAGCCGGCGCCGCTGGCCAGGGCGAAGCCGATCACCATGGCCGTACCGGCCAGGCTGGCCACCCAGAACAGCAGTCCCTGTCGTTCGTGGATCCGCACCACGGCCACCACGGCGGTGGCCACCGGCATCAGTCCGACCAGGATCGCTCCGTGGGATGCGCCCACGACCTCCAGTGCGAACGCGGACAGGATCGGAAACCCGACCACCACGCCCAGCGCGACCACGCCGAGCCGCCACCACTGGTTCCGCGCCGGCCACGGTGCCCGACAGGCCAGCAACACCGCCCCGGCCACCACCGCGGCGAGCACGGCCCGGCCCAGCCCCACGGTCACCGGTCCGAACGCGGGAAGCGCCAGTCGGGTGGCCGGCAATGTACCGCTGAACGCCACAACACCGATAAGCCCGTAGAACCACGGCGGTAGTGCCACTTTCCGACCGCCGGTAGCGCTACCCTGACTTCTCATGTCTGACAGTAGCAGTACCGATCGCATCGTCGCTGACCTGCGTCGCATCGCCGCCGCCAGGGGCCCGGGCGACCCGATGCCCTCCAGCCGTGACCTGGTGGCGCGCCACCGGGTCGGTCCGGTCACCGTCTCCCGGGCCATCGCCCGCCTGGTCGCCGAGGGACTGCTGGTGACCGAACCGGGGCGCGGCACGTTCGTCGCCCCGAGCCGGGCTGCCCGGGACAGCGCCGACCTGGGGTGGCAGACCGTGGCCCTGCGGGACCGACCGGTCGAGGTGGAGGAGGTGTGTCGGGTGCTGACCCGACCCGACCCGGGCACCCTGGTGCTGTCCACCGGATACCTCGATCCGGCCCTGCAACCCACCCGTGCCCTGGCCGACGCCATGGCCCGGGCCGCTCGGCGGCCCGGAAGCTGGGACCGCCCCCCACTGGCCGGTATCCCGGAGCTGCGGGCCGCGTTCGCCGGCACGGTCGGCGTCGAGCCCTCCGACGTACTGGTCGTTCCGGGCGGGCAGGCCGGGCTGTCCACCGCACTACGCGCACTGGTCCCCCCGGGTAGCCCGATCGTGGTCGAGTCCCCCACCTACCTGGGCGCACTGGTACTGGCCCGGGCGGCCGGACTACGGCCGGTACCGGTGCCCTGCGATCCCGACGGGATGCGTCCGGACCTGCTCGCCGAGGCGCTGGAGTTGACCGGTGCCCGACTGGTCTACTGCCAGCCCACCTTCGCCAACCCCACCGGTGCGGTGATGTCGCCTGAGCGCCGTTCCGCCGTGCTGGACGTGGCCCGGGCCGCCGGGGCGTTCGTCCTGGAGGACGACTGCACGCGACTACTGGGCTTCACCGGCCAGATACCCGCACCGCTGGTCCGTGACGACACCGACGGACATGTGGTGTACCTGACCGCGCTGACCAAGCCGGCCGCGCCCAGCCTGCGGGTGGGCGCACTGGTGGCCCGTGGCCCCGCGCTGGCCCGGCTGCGCAGCCTACGGATCATCGACGACTTCTTCGTTCCGATCCCGATGCAGGAGGCCGCCGTGGGGCTGCTGGCCGCCCCGGCCTGGCCACGGCA
>DATCWR010000217.1:0-23192 GCA_036566245.1 Mycobacteriales bacterium
GATGTGGGAGCGGACCACCGACGCCCTTCGCCGGGTGGCCATGGCGTCGGGCCTCGAGCTCGTCGACGACCCGGGCGGCGCAGCCTTCTACGGCCCGAAGATCTCGGTGCAGGCCAAGGATGCGATCGGCCGGACCTGGCAGATGTCGACCATCCAGGTGGACTTCCAGCTTCCACAGCGGTTCGACATGGAGTACCAGGCGGCGGACGGGTCGCGGCAACGGCCGGTGATGATCCACCGGGCCCTGTTCGGGTCCATCGAACGGTTCTTCGGGGTGCTGACCGAGCACTACGCCGGGGCGTTCCCGGCCTGGTTGGCGCCGGTGCAGGCCGTGGGTATCCCGGTCACCGACGGGCACGTGCCCTACCTGCGGGAGATCGCCGACCGGTTGCGGGCGCACGGGGTGCGGGTCGAGGTGGACGACTCCGACGACCGGATGCAGAAGAAGATCCGCACCGCGCAGAAACAGAAGGTGCCGTTCATGTTGATCGCCGGCGACGACGACATGGCCGCCGGGGCGGTGTCCTTCCGGTATCGGGACGGTTCACAGCGCAACGGTGTGCCGGTGGACGAAGCGGTGTCGCACGTGGTCGAGGTGATCGCGTCGCGGCTCAACGAGGGCCCGACCGACGCGACGGTGCTGGGGTTGGCGGGGTCGTCCGACCGGTGAACGACACGCCTGAGCCAGAGCCAACCGGCGGGGAGTTGAGCCCCCAACGGGGGGTGGGGTCCCCGGACGCGTTCCAGCGTCTGTGGACCCCACACCGGATGGCCTACATCCAGGGGGAGGGCAAACCGGCCGGCGACGGGGACTGCCCGTTCTGCCTGATCCCGTCGATGGCCGACGAGGAGGGCCTGGTCCTGGCCCGTGGCGAGGTCGTCTACGCGGTGCTGAACCTGTACCCGTACAACTCTGGGCACCTGATGGTGGTGCCCTACCGGCACGTGGCCGACTACACCGACCTGACCAACCAGGAGTGCGCCGAACTGGCCACGTTCACCCAGCGGGCCATGCGGACGGTGCGCCGGGTCAGCGGCGCGCAGGGGTTCAACATCGGTATCAACCAGGGCACCGTGGCCGGGGCGGGTATCGCCGCCCACCTGCACCAGCACCTCGTGCCCCGTTGGGGCGGGGACACCAACTTCATGCCCGTGGTGGGCCACACCCGGGTACTGCCGCAACTGTTGGCCGACACCCGCACCATGCTCGCCGCCGCCTGGCCGGACTCCGACCGGTAGGCATCCCCCGACCGTGCCTGACCCTCAGGTCAGGCGCCACAGGCGCTCGGGGCGGTGGATCTTCCGGGGAGCACGGGTCCGTGCCGTGTGCCGATGGGGTGGCACAGCGCCAACCGGTTGCCGCGGATGGGCCCGCGCGTGGCCCGAACGCCCATACGTGCCAGGGCTGGATGGCGTAGCTACCGAAGGCCGGATCGGCCTGCTCTGGTCCGCTGAATGGCCGGGCGGTTTCGGTTACTGATCGTGCCTGCCCTGAGATCGAAGGCTCACCCGTCTGGCGCAGTTTCTCGCCTTCGAGGTTGGTTCTGTCGCGACCCTTGACACCAACAGTGGTGGGCGCCACACTCTGATCCACCATACGGGAAGGCGTCCATATATCTGGACGAAGCGTCGGTCAGTACCTCGTGTGTGTCAACCCAGAAGGAGCCCGACCAGTGAAGGCACTCGTATACACCGCGCCCTCCGTACTGGAGGTGCAGGAACTTGACGTGCCGAGCCGGACGCCAGACCAGGTGCTGCTCAGGGTGCTGGCCGCCGGCGTCTGCGGTTCGGACGTGAACGGCTACCTGGGTCGTAGCCGACTCCGGATCCCCCCGTTGGTTCTCGGGCACGAGTTCAGCGCGGTCGTCGAGGAGGCGCCCGCCGGAACCCTGGCCCCGGGAACCCGGGTGGCCGTACTGCCACTGGTGGGCTGCGGTCGGTACACCTGCCCGCAGTGCAGCGCCGGCCAGCCGAACCGGTGCCCGGACCGGCGGTTGATGGGCCTGCACATACCCGGCGCGTTCGCCGAGTACATCGTCGTCCCGGTCGCGTCGTGCTACCCGATCGCCGACCACGTGTCGGCGGTCGCCGGAGCGGCGGTCGAACCGCTGGCCAACGCGGTGCACATGTTCGAGACGATCCAACGCCGACACGGCCTGCTCGACGAGGTGGCGATCCTGGGCGCGGGCGGCCAGGGCCTCACCGCGCTGTCCCTGGGACACCACCTGGGCATCGACTGCCACCTGGTCGAGCCGGACGCCCACCGTAGGGCACTCGCCCTGGAACTGGGCGCGGCCAGCGCGGTGGCGCCCGAGCAGGTCGACCGGACACCCAGGTTCCAGGCGGTCCTCGACACCGCCGGGCACCAGGCGACCCGACAGCTCGGCATCGACCTCACCGCCCCCGGCGGCACGGTGCTCCTGCTCGGCCTCCACGACGAGACCAGTTCGCTGCCGTGCGCGGCCATCGTCAACCGTGAGATCAACCTGACCGGCTCCTACGCGTACACCCCGTCGGACTTCCGCAGGGCGCTCGGCCTGATCACCGCCGGCCAGGTCGATCCGACCCGGTTCTGCACCGAGCTGCCCGGCGAGGCCGGGGTCGAGGCCTTCGAACGCCTGGTCAGCCGCTCGGACGACCTCATCAAGCCGGTACTGCTGTTCGACCAGAAGGAGACCAGGTAATGCCGTCAGGGAACGACACCCCCGACCCCGGGCGGTCGCCGGAGTCGGTCGAGCTGCGTGAACTCGTCGACCGGCTCGCCGAGGGCACCATCGCGCTGGAGTACAACGACTGGAACTGGGGCGAGGGCGTGGCCCAGTACGCGCTGCTGGTCGCCGGTCTCACCACCGGAAACGACCGGTACGTGTCTGCGGTGACCGAGTTCATGCGGCGCAACGCCGACTTCCACCCGGTACGGCCCGAGCAGATCATGCCGTCGCTGGCCGCGGTGTTGCTGCACGAACACACCGGTGACCCGCTTCCGCTGACGCTCGCCATGCGGGTCGCCGACATGCTCGAGACGTACCCGCGCAGCCAACACGGCGCCTACATCGCCAGCCCGGTGCGGTCGGTGTGGGTCGACTACATCTACGAGACCGAACCCTTCCTCTTCCACCTGTCCCGGATCACCGGTGACCCGAGGTACGAGGGGTGGGCCATCGACCAGACGCTGGCCTACCTGATGTCCTGCTGGAACGCCCGCGACCGGCTCTTCCACCACGTCTACTACGACGCGGTGTCCGCGCCGAACCCGTTCTACTGGGCCCGGGCGAACGGGTGGACCGCCCTGGGACTGATCGAGATGATCGAGTTGCTGCCCGAGCGGTACGGACTGCGCCCGATGCTGCTGCGGGTGCTCGGACAGTTGTGCGCGCGACTGGTCGAGTGTCAGGGGCCGACCGGGTTCTGGCACACGGTGCTCCTGGACACCTCCAGCTCACCGGAGACCTCGGCCACCGCGATGATCTCGCTGGCGTTGTCGCGCGCAGCCCGGGCGGGATGGATCGACGGCGCGGCCACCGCGGTGGCCGACAGTTCCTGGGCTGCTGTGGTGAGCCAGATCGACCAGAACGGCAACGTGCTCAACGTCTCGGCCGAGACGCCGCCGGGCGACGCCGAGGACTACCAGGCGATCCCGCTGGGGGTCTACCCCTGGGGTCAGGGCTTCACCCTGCTGGCCGCCCTGGACCGACTCGTGAACTCCGAGTGAGGTCGGCATGACCGGTTCGGTTTTCGTCAGTTCCACCGAGGCGGCGGCTCTGGTGCCCTCGGGCGCCACCGTGGCGTTCTGCGGATCCGCGAAGGTCGGCGTTCCCGAGGCGGTGCTGAACGCCCTCGGCCAGCGTTTCGGTCGGAGCGGTGAACCGGCCGGACTCACCCTGTACTTCCCGGTCGAGTCCGGTGACCGCCGGGGCGTGGGCATGGAGCACCTGGCCCAGCCCGGGATGCTGCGCCGTCTGGTCGCCGGTGCGTTCATCTTCACCGGAACCCGGCAGCCGGCCGAGACCACCCGGATGGTCCTGGACAACGAGGTGGAGGCCTACAACCTGCCGATGGGTGTGATGTACCACCTGTTGCGGGAGGTCGCGGCCGGTCGACCCGGGCTCATCACCAGGGTGGGTCTGGGCACGTTCGTGGAACCCGACCTCGGCGGCGGGAAACTCAACGCCCGAACCACCGAGGACCTGGTCGAGTATGTCGAGATCGCCGGCGAACGGTTCCTGCGATACCGGCCGATTCCCATCGACGTGGCCATCATCCGCGGCACCACCGCGGACGAGGACGGCAACATCAGCATGGAGAGGGAGGCGTCCCTACAGGGCGTGCTGGTGATGGCGCAGGCCGCGAAGGCCAGCGGCGGCGTGGTCATCGCCGAGGTGATGCGCAGAACCGGACGGGGGACCATCAACCCGCAGGCGGTCCGGGTGCCCGGAATGCTGGTCGACGCGGTGGTGGTGAATCCCGACCAGCAGCAGTTGGTGGACGAGCCGTACCGGCCGAGCCTGTCCGGGGAGGGTCGCATCCCGGTGGACGAACTGGTGCTGCCGGAGATGAACCTGGCCGCCCGGGTGATCGCCCGCCGGGCGATCCAGGAATTGTCCGACGGGTGGAACGTCAACCTGGGGTTCGGTCTGGGTGCCTACATCCCGACCGTTCTGACCCAGGAGTTCCCGGGTCGTCGGATGGCGTTCTTCGTCGAACAGGGCGCGGCCGGTGGCGTTCCTCTTCCCGGTGGGGGATTCGGCGCCAGCGTGAACCCGTCCTCGATCGTCGAGATGCCCTCATGGTTCGACTTTCTCGACAGCGGGGCGTTCGACGCGACCTGCCTCGGCTGGGGTGAGGTCGACGCGGAAGGTTCCGTGCGTAACCACCAGGTCGGGGCCGTGCTGTCGGGCTGCGGCGGGTTCATCGACATCACGTCACGGGTTCCCCGCATCGTCTACTGCGGAACATTCACCGCCGGTGGACTCCAGACCACCTTCCAGGACGGAAGACTGATCATCCAGAAGGAGGGGCGGCACCAGAAGTTCGTTCCCCACATCTCCGCACCGACGATGAGCGGGCCGATGGCCACGGCCCGCGGGCAACGGGTCACCTACATCACCGAACGGGCGGTGTTCGAACTACGCCCGGACGGACTCGCACTGTGTGAACTGGCCCCCGGTATCGACCTGGAGACCATCCGGGATCTGATCCCCTTCGACATTCTGGTGGCCGACGACCTGCACACGATGGATCCGGGCCTGTTCGCCGGAAACGGCACGCCGGGTCCGGGCCCGGTTTCGGTGGCGGCACGCTAGCCAGCGGTTCGCGCCGGCCGACCCAGAACAAACAGGACAACCGCCACCGGTACGAATTCGAACCCCGGGCGGTTGGGGGAGTGTTCACAGGAGAATTCATCTCAGGAGGTATGCAGTGAGCCGATCGGAAAGCATGGTGGGTAGTGGTCAGGGATCGGGTGAACGACTGACCAGAAAACGACCGATCCCGATTCTGGTGGTCTTCGCGGCCGCCCTGGCGATGGTCCTCGGCGCCTGTCAGGGACCCGCCGACAGCGGCAACAAGAAGCAGGCGGCCAAGACGGTCGTCATGGCGATGAACCAGGGTTCACTGCGGACGCTGGACCCCAACAACGCCTATGAACCGGAATGGTTTGTCATCGGCCACCAGATGTACCAGACACTGGTCAGCTTCGAGGGCGACGACGTCAGCAAGGTAACCCCACTGTTGGCGGAGAAGTGGTCGGTCAGCCCGGACGGGAAGACCTACACCTTCGACCTGGACCAGCGGGCGAAGTTCTCCGACGGCGCACCGGTCACCGCCGAGGACGTGGTGTTCTCGCTGATGCGGTTCAAGAACACCCAGGGGCCCGGTGCCTGGCTGGTCGACAACATGGAGGGCGCCACCGCCGAGTCCCCGACGCAGGTCAACGTGACCCTGGCCAAGCCCGACGTGTCGTTCCTGGCGATCCTGACCAGCCCGTCGCTGGGGATCGTCAACGCCAAGACGGTGCGGGCGCAGGGTGGGACCGACGCCGCGGACGCGGCGAAGACCGACAAGGCCCAGCCGTGGCTGAACGAGCACTCGGCCGGAAGCGGCCCGTTCGTGCTCAAGAACTGGCAGCGCAACGAGGAACTCGTACTCGAACGCAACCCGAACTACTGGGGCACCGCGCCCGACGTGGAACGGGTGTCCATCAAGTTCGTCGGAGACACCAACAGCCAGTTGCAGACCGTGCAGCGCGGTGACGCCGACATCGCCCTGGACCTGACCCCCGACCAGATCGCCGGCCTGCCCGCCAACGGACCGGTCCAGGTGGCCCGGACCGCGGCCCTGGGAGTCATGTACCTGGGCTGGACCGCTGACGCCGCACAGGACCCGGCTCTGGCCAAACGCGACAACTGGGATGCCATCCGTTATGCCCTGGACTACTCGCAGATCGTGGAGTTGGCCAAGGGCGCGGGTGAGCGGGCACCGGGAATCGTGCCCGGCGCACTCGCCGGCGGGTTGGACGAGTCCAAGGCCGTGACGCAGGATCTGGACGCGGCCAGGGCCGCCCTGGCCAAGGCCGGTAACCCGGACGGCTTCGAGTTCACGATGGCCTACGCGTCGCAGTCCAACGCGGCCGGGGTGTCGTTCGACGTGGTGGCCCAGAAGATCCAGTCCGACCTGAAGAATGTCGGCATCACGGTGAAACTCAAGCCGGAACTCCAGGCCCAGTTCTACTCCGACTACCGGGGCGGCAAGTTGCCCGCGGTGCTGCACTGGTGGCTGGCCGACTATGCCGACGCGCTGAACTTCCTCCCGGTGTTCGTACCGCCGGGCAGCGTGGCCGAGACCCGGCAGCACTGGCCCGCCGACGCGCAGAACAAGGAGCTGGTGGAACTCGCCGAGAGCTCCCTGTCCACCACCGACGAGGGTCAGCGGGCGCAGATCGTCCAGCAGGCACAGACGATCCTGAACACCACCGGCCCCTACGCGCCGCTGATCGACCTACAGCGGCAGGTGGCCTACAACGCGGAGAACATCTCGGATCTGGTTCCGAACCCGATCTGGGTTGTCGACTTCGCACACCTGACAACGAAGTAGTACGGCCAGACGTACCCGACCAGTGTCCGGAGGTTCCGTCGCCGTGGCGGAACCTCCGGACCGGGTGAGGAGGTGACGGTGGTGGGTGACGGAGGCGGGCCGATCCCTGGTTCGACCCTGGATCCGGACGGGCTGCGGAACCTGGGCAGGGCCGTGCCACTACTGCTGGACCAGACCGAACCGGACGAGCTTGCGGCCGCGGACGCGGGGGGTTCCGGGCGTGGGTGGAGCCGACGGTGGCATCTGGCCGCCTCGTCGTTCCGGGCCCACCCGGTGGGTCTGGCCGCGGCGGTGGTGATCGCCGCCTTCGTCGCCGTCGTGGTGTTCGCCGGGAGTTTCGCTCCCTACGACCCGCTGGCCCAGTCGGTCCAGGACCGGTTGAGCCCGCCGAGTGGGGCCCATCCGTTCGGTACCGACCAACTCGGCCGGGACGTGCTGTCCAGGGTCATCTTCGGGGGCCGGGTCTCGGTACCCGCGGCGATCCTGGTGGTGCTGATCTCGATGGCCGTGGGCTCCCTGGTGGGCCTGGTGTCAGGCTTCGTGGGATCGTGGATCGACGACGTCCTGATGAGGGTCACCGACGTCTTCTTCGCCTTCCCGGTGGTCATTCTGGCCATGGCGATCGCGGCGTCGCTCGGTCCCAGTCTGCGTAACGGCATCATCGCGCTGGCCGTCGTCATGTGGCCGCTGTATGCCCGGGTGGTGCGCAGCGTGACGCTGGACCTGCGCAGCCGCGAGTTCGTGCTCGCGGCGAAGATCGCCGGAAAGCCGACCCGGTCGATTCTGCTGCGGACCATCCTGCCCAACGCGATGCCGACCGCGCTGGTCATCGGGGCGGTGGACATCGGCCGGGCCATCGTCAACCTGGCGGTGCTCAGTTTCATCGGACTGGGTGCCCGGCCACCCACACCCGAGTGGGGTTCGATGGTGGCCGACGGGGCCCAGGTCACGGCCAGTTGGTGGGTGTCGACCTTTCCCGGAGTGGCGATCCTCGTCCTGGTCCTCGGGTTCAACCTCATCGGCGACGCGCTGCGGGACTTCCTGGACCCGTTCTCGAAATCTCGGGTGGCGGCATGAGCACGCCACCGGCATGGAGCCATGACATGAGCGACACCACGCCGATCCTGCGGGTCAGCAACCTCTCGGTGGCCGCCGGCGACCCACCAGACCGTGTCCCCATCGTGCACGACGTGTCGTTCGAGGTCGGCCAGGGGGAGATTCTCGGCATTGTCGGGGAGTCCGGCAGCGGCAAGACGATGACCGCGCTGAGTATCCCCCGCATCCTGCCCGCGGGGGTGGCGATCAGTGGCGGGCAGGTCAGCTTCGACGGTGAGGACCTGACCGGGGCGTCGGAACGGCGCCTCCGGAAACTGCGCGGGGAGAGCATCGCGGTTGTCTTCCAGGACCCGATGCGAGCGCTGAACCCGGTCCACCGGGTCGGCCGGCAGGTCGCCGAACCACTGCGCCTGCACCGGAAGGCGTCACGATCACAGGCGGCCCGGCTGGCCGAGACGTGGATGGAGCGGGTCGGAATCCCGGCACCACGCACCCGCACCCGCGACTACCCGTTCCAGTTCAGCGGCGGGATGCGGCAGCGGACGCTGATCAGCATGGCGCTGGCCTGCCAGCCCAGGTTGCTGATCGCCGACGAGCCCACCACCGGTCTGGACCTGACCATCCAGGTCCAGATCATGGACCTGATCAGACGACTGACCGCCGAGTTCAACATGGCGGCGATCCTGATCAGCCACGACCTGAACATGGTCGCGTCGGTGTGTGACCGCGTCCAGGTCATGTATGCCGGGCGCATCGTGGAGACCGGCCCGACCCGTCGGGTGTTGCGCAACCCCCGACACCCGTACACCAAGGCGCTGGCCCGGGCCGTGCCAGCCGGTGACCAGCCACCCGGCACCCCCCTGTACACGCTGCCCGGAATACCGGCCGACCCGACCGACGTACGGGAGGGATGCAGCCTGTTCGCCCGCTGCTCGTATCGGCACGAACGCTGTTCTCACGACCAACCGGAACTGCGCACGGTGGGTGAACGCCACCGGGCGGCGTGCTGGGTGTCCCAGGTTGGCATGGAGTTGGTCGATGACTGAGACAGCCGGGCTGCTCCGGGTACGGGACCTGTGCCGTTACTACCGGCAGAGTTCTCTACCGTGGCGGAGGGCGGGGCGGGTTCACGCTGCCGACGGTGTCTCCTTCGACATCGACAGCGGCCAGGCGTTCGGCCTGGTCGGTGAGTCCGGCTCGGGCAAGAGCACGGTGGCCCGCTGCGTGTTGCGACTGGAGAAACCCGACTCGGGCCGCATCGTTCTGGACGGGACCGACATCACCCGGCTGTCCGACTCCCGACTGCGCCCGCTGCGTAGGCAGGTGCAGACCGTGTTCCAGGATCCCGCCTCGTCGCTGAACCCACGGTGGCAGATAGCCGACATCGTCGCCGAGCCGCTGCACAGCTTCGGGTACGACAGACGCGCACGGGACCAGCGGGTCCGTGAGGTCGTCGACCTGGTGGGCCTGAGCCGCGGTCGGCTACGCGCCTACCCACACCAACTGTCCGGCGGTCAACAGCAACGGGTGGCGATCGCGCGGGCGCTGACCCTGAACCCCGCCCTCATCGTCGCCGACGAGCCCCTGTCGGCCCTGGACGTGTCCATCCAGGCACAGGTACTGAACCTTCTGCTGGAACTGAAACGCGAACTCGGGATCGCCTACCTGTTCATCAGCCACGACCTGCCGGTGACCCAGCACCTGTGCGAGACGGTCGCGGTCTTCCACCTGGGCAAGATCGTGGAGTCCGGCCCCAGCAGCGAGGTGTTCCGCACCCCGGCCCACCCCTACACCGCGGCACTGGTGTCCGCCGCACCGGCGGAGTTGTCCGCCGACCAGCCGGTACGGGAACGCATCGTGCTGGCGGGGGAGCAGCCCTCGCCGGTGAACCCGCCCAGCGGGTGTCGGTTCCGGACCCGGTGTTTCCTGGCCACCGAGGAGTGCGCGGTCGCCGAACCGCCGCTGGTCGAGATCTCTCCCGGACACCAGGTGGCCTGCTACCACCCGATCCGATCTGACCTGTTCCGGCCGGTCGAACGCCGGCCGGTACCCACCGGTGGCCAGACCGTGTCGTCCGACAGCCGGGCCGAGCGGTAGCCGGAGGGAGGTTTCCAGCATGGTGCGTTACATATTCCGGCGCGTGGTGTCCATCGTTCCCGTGCTGTTCGGCGTCACCCTGGTGATGTTCGTCGTCTCGCACAGCACCTCGGCCGACCCCACGGCGCTGATGCTCGGCGACCAGGCATCGTCCGATCCCGAACTTGTCGCGGCCTTCCACGAGAAGTGGGGGCTCGACCAACCGTTGCCGGTCCAGTACGGCCACTATCTGGCCAACCTGGTGCACGGTGACCTGGGGATGTCCATCTACACCCAGCGCCCGGTGCTCGACGACCTGATGCAGTACTTCCCCGCGACGGTGGAACTGGCGACCCTGGCGGCGATCATCAGCGTGTGCGTGTCGATACCGCTGGGGGTCCTCGCCGCGATTCGCCCGCACGGACTGACCGACGGCATGATCCGGACGTTGACCCTGCTGGGCTCGTCCATCCCGATCTTCTGGCTGGCTCTGGTGGCCCTCCAGTTGTTCTACTTCAGATGGGGGGTGGCGCCCGGACCCGGGCGGATGTCCTCCGGATCGGTGGATCCCGAGGGGACCGGAGGCTTCTACGCCACCGTGTCGCTGCTGCGGGGAGACTGGGCGACCTTCTCCGACGTCATGTCGCACATGATCCTGCCCGCGCTCGTGCTGGCGAGCTGGAGTATCGGCGTGATCACCCGGGTCATGCGCAACAGCATGATGACCGTCCTGCAACAGGACTACCTGCGCACCGCGCGGGCGAAGGGTGCCACCGACCGCTACATATTCGCCCGACACGGGTTCCGTAACGCACTGATGCCGGTGGTCACCCTGACCGGCACCGCGTTCGCCGAACTGCTCGCCGGTGCGGTGACCACCGAGATGATCTTCTCCTGGCCGGGGATCGGCCGGTACAGCTACCAGGCTGCGACCGCGCTGGACTTCCCGGCGATCATGGGCGTCGGTCTGCTGGTCGCGTTCGTCTACCTGATCGTGAATCTCGCGGTCGACCTGCTCTATCCCCTGCTCGACCCACGGGTCAAGGTGACCGCCCACTGAGGCGCACCGTCCGTGGTTCGACCGACCAGTGAAAGGCCCGCAATGAGTGCGACTGCTCTGACCGGAGTGTTCCCCGTCCTCCAGACACCGTGGCGGGACGACGAGTGCCTTGACCAGCCCACCCTGCAACGCGAGGTGGACTGGGTACTCGAGGTGGGGTGTCACGGCGTGACACTGGGCATGGTCTCCGAGGTCCAGCGACTGGCCAGCGAGGAACGCGACGCCCTGACCGAGGCGGTCTGCCAGGCGGTCGCCGGTCGGGTCCCGGTGATCGCCAGTGTGGGTGCCGAGAGCGGCCACACCGCCCGTCGCCACGCCCGCCGCGCCGAACAGGCCGGCGCCGCCGCGGTGATGGCGATCCCGCCGGTGATGACGGCCCTGTCCCCGACGGATCTGTTCAGGTACTACGGGGACATCTTCGAGGCGATCGACATCCCGGTGGTCGTGCAGGACGCCAGTGGTTACCTGGGGGCCGAGATTCCGATATCGACCCAGGCGGAGTTGCTGGACAGGTTCGGCGACCGCGCGTACTTCAAGCCCGAGGCCGCACCGATCGGGCCACGGCTGACCGCACTGCTCACCGCCACCGACCAGCGGGCCCGGGTGTTCGAGGGAACCGGCGGAATCGCGCTGGTCGACAGTTACCGGCGGGGTGTGGTGGGGACCATGCCGGCCGCCGACATGTGCTGGGCGCTGCTGGCCCTGTGGAACGCGCTGGTCGCCGGCGATGACGCCCGGGTGGATGCGATCAACGGCCCGCTGGCCTCCATGGTGTCGCTACAGAGCAGCCTCGACCTGTTCGTGGCCTGTGAGAAGTACCTGCTGCACAAGCAGGGCATCTTCCCGACCAGGGCGGTGCGGGGCCCGGGAGCCGTGGAACTGGACCGGTTCACCACGGCCGAACTGGACCGGCTGTTCGACCTCATCGGCCAGGCCGTCCACCGGTGACCCGGCGGGTGGGCACCGGCAGGTTCGACAGATCGAAGGGATGACAGGAATGCGGTTGGCGAGGGCAGAACACCGGGGCGGCGTGGTACTGGCCGACCTCGACGGTGACTCGGCGCGGATCCTGGCGCGCGAGTCGACACACCCGGCCGCGGACGTGCTGCGGGAGTACCTCGGCGGTGACCAGGACCCGGGCGAGGGCCGCGAGACGGTGGATCGCGCCGAGTTGACCCTGCTCGCTCCGGTCCGGAACCCGAACAAGATCCTGGCGATCGGACTGAACTACTCCGACCACGCCCGGGAGTCGGGCATGGACGCCCCGGCCGAACCGGTCTTCTTCGCCAAGGCGCCGACCGCGATCATCGGTGCCGGGGACGAGATCGTCTTCAGCCGTTCGGTGACCGGGTCGGTGGACTTCGAGGCGGAGTTGGCCGTGGTGATCGGACGGACCCTGCGTGGGCAGGTCACCCCGGCGCAGGCCATGGAACACGTGCTGGGATTCACCGCGGCCAACGACGTGTCCGCCCGCGACCTCCAGTTCCGGGACGGGCAGTGGATCCGGGGCAAGTCGCTGGACACCTTCGCCCCGTTGGGACCGGTGATCGTCACCCGTGACGAGGTGGCCGACGTACAGAACCTGGACGTCGTCTGTCGGGTGAACGGGGTCGCCCTCCAGGACGGCAACACCAGGGACATGATCCACGACGTGGCCTCGATCGTGTCGTTCGTGGCGCGCCACTGCACGTTGGTGCCCGGCGACATCATCCTCACCGGCACCCCAGACGGGGTGGGATTCGCCCGTAAACCACCGATCTTCCTGCGTGACGGCGACTCGGTGGAGGTGGAAATTTCCTCGATCGGGGTGCTGGACAACCGGGTGCGGTCAACCCCCTGACCTGTGGACGGTGTCGGTGTCAGCGATGGCGGGTCAGGAGGGAGGACAGATGGGTACGGGCGACCGGTGGCCGGCGGCGGGTTTCTCGCTCGCGAGCGTCGCGCGGCGCCGGCGCGGCACCTGGCAGGGCGGGCGGCCCGCACTGTCCTACCAGGAGCGGACCTGGTCCTATGACGACCTGGCCGACCGGGTCGACCGGGCGCGCGAGGGCCTGCTGCGGTGGGGAGTGGGTCGCGGAAGCCGGGTCTGTGTGCTGATGCACAACAGTCCGGAGTGGCTCGGACTGTTCTTCGGCCTGATGTCGGTGGGCGCGGTGTGCATACCGGTCAACTACTACTACCGGGCGCCCGAACTGGACGCGATGCTGGCCGACTCGGGCGCCGACTGGATCGCCACGGAGGATGCCTTCGAGGACCTGCTGGGGGCCTGTCCGCGGGCCGCCGGGCTTGGTCGACTCGACGTGCGCGGGTTGCTCGGGGACGCACCGTTGGCACCGGTGGACCTCGGCGACCCGGTGGCCGTGGTCGGTCCGTCGGCCGATGCGCCGGATCCGGACCCGGACGACATGGCACTGCTCCAGTACTCGTCGGGCACCACCGGCCGGATGAAGGCGGCGGTGCACACCCAGACGACGATCCTGTGGAACAGCGTCCACCAGATCGCCGAGTTGGGGATCGACCGGAACTCGGTCACCCTGCTGGTGCCGGCGTTGTGCTGGTCGGCCGGACTGCACGATCTGACCCTGGCCACTCTGTGGGCCGGTGGGCACGTGGTGGTGCACCCGAGCCGTCACCTGGATGCCGAGGACCTGCTGGCCACCCTGGAGCGGCGTCGGGTGACCCACGTCTTCCTGGTGCCCTCGATCCTGCGGCGGTTCGCCGAGGTTGCCCACACCGACCGCTGTGACCTGTCCGCACTGCGCCTGGTCCTGACCGGTGGCGAACCGGTGTTGCCCGAACTGGTCGAGAGTCTGGTCCGGCAGTTTCCGGGGATTCCGTTGGCGCCCTCCTACGGGCTGTCGGAGTTCCCGTCCACGATGACCCATCTTGACCCCAGGGATCTTCGGAGCAGGCCGGGTTCGGTCGGCCAGGCGAGCCTGATCGCCGAGATCCGGATCGTCGACGAGGAGGACCACGAGGTGCCGGTGGGCACCGTGGGGGAACTCCTCTGCCGGTCCCCGGCCACCATGAGGGGCTACCACGGCGACCCCGAGGAGTCGGCGCGGGCGCTGGCTGGCGGGTGGCTGCACACCGGTGACCTGGCCAGGGTCGACGCCGACGGCTTCTACCAGGTGGTCGGCCGCAGGAAGGACATGCTGATCTCGGGGGGCCTGAACGTCTACCCCGCCGAGGTGGAACGGGTGTTGGCCGAACACCCGGCGGTCCGGGAGATCGTGGTCGACGGCATTCCCGACGAGCGCTGGGGCACCGTACCCAGGGCCTTCGTGGTACTGGATCCCGACCACCACACCTCGGTGGCCGAACTGGCGGAGTTCGCCCGGGCCCGGCTGGCTCCCTACAAGGTTCCCCGGGAGTTCGTGTTCCGCACCGACCGGTTCCCCCGCTCCGCGGGCGGCAAGGTGCTCAGAAACAGCGTTCGATGAGGAGGGGTGTCGATCATGGGTGAGGCACGGGAGTCGGTGCGGGCCGAGGTCGACGGTGCGGTCATGGTGGTCACCATCGACCGACCTGAGGCACGCAACGCGCTGCGGGTACAGGACAAGGTGCGGCTCACCGAGATTCTCACCGCCGCGGGCCGCGGTGAGGCCAGGTGCGTCGTGCTCACCGGTTCGGGTGACAAGGCGTTCTGCGCCGGCTCGGACCTCAAGGAGATGGGTGGCATGGACGCGACGACCTGCCTCCAGATGGAGGAGGTCGAGGCGACCCTGCACGACGTCGCCATGCGGCTGCCGATCCCGGTGGTGGCCGCGGTGAACGGGTGGGCGTTGGGCACCGGCTGCGAACTGGTGGTGGTCAGCGACATCGTGGTGGCCGACCCGTCGGCGAGGTTCGGTCAGCCGGAGATACTCAACGGCGCCCCCACGCCCATCCAGGCCGCCCTGCTGCCGCGCATCATCGGGTTGGGCCGGGCCCGCTGGTTGGTCTACACCGGACAGAGCATCGACGCGCGCACCGCCCTCGACTGGGGCCTGGTCAACGTGGTGACCGAGCCTGGAGAGTGTCTGGACCGGGCGATGGAGACCGCCCGCAAGCTGGTCGAGGTCCACCCGGTGTCGATGGCCCTACAGAAGCGGATCGTGGACTCCTGGATCCGGGACTCGTTCGACTCCGCGGTGTGGAGCAGCAAGTACGTGACCGCCAGTGCCTACAACTCCGGGTGGCCGCAGTCGGCGGTCGAACGGATGCGCCAGCGCCGCGACGACACGGAACACCGGTAACAGCCGTGTTCGTCCGGGCGCGGTGGGCCGCTGTTCGGGTGCTGTGACAATGGGCGCGATCATTGTGCGATCGCCACACGGTGGACACCCGGTGCACCACAGCAGGACCTGACAGGGAGCATCCCCGATGCCAACGAGAGTGAAGTCGGCCCAACGAGTCGCCGAGATCCTGCGGTTGCTCGCGGGCAGCGACTCGGGCCTGACCCTCGCGGAGGTCGCCGGAAGTCTGGATGTCCCGCGTTCCAGCGCGCACGCGCTGCTGGTCGATCTGGCCCAGTCCCGCCTGGTGGAGGCCGAACGCTGGGGTGGGCTGGTCCGGTACCGCATCGGCCTGCTCGCCTTCGAGGTGGGCATGGCGTTCCTGGCCCAGCGCAACCTCGCCGGCGAGGCCAACGCGGTGGTCGAACGGGTCGCGGCCGGCTGTGACGAGACCGCCCACCTGGCGATCCTGGACCAGGCAGACGTCGTCTACGTGGCCAAGGCGGAGTCCTCCAAGGCGATGCGGGTGGCCTCGGCAGTGGGCGCCCGGTTCCCCGCGCACGGCACCGGGGTCGGCAAGGTGCTGCTGGCGGCACTGACCCGCGAGGAACTGTTGACCCTCTACCCGGACGAACTGTTGCCCCGGTTGACCCCCACCACGGTGGCTGACCGGACCGAACTGGAACGGCAGTTGGCCATGATCCGCGAACTCGGTTACGCGTTCGACAACGAGGAGTCCACCCTGGGACTGCAGTGCCTGGCCGTTCCGGTCATCGGGCACACCGGCAGGTGTGTTGCCGCCCTGAGCGTGTCGATCCCGACCGTCCGGATGTCCGGTCTGGACCGACAGGAGATGCTCGACTTCCTGCGCACCCACAGTGCGGCGCTGTCGTTGAAACTTGGTTGGCGGGAACGTGGCGGTTCGCTGTCACCGAAGGCGGCGACCTCATGACCGACACCGCCCCCGCGCCCGCTGATGGCGTCGTGGACGACCGGTTGCTCGCCGAACTCACCGGGATCGTCGGCGCGGCACACGTGCGGTACGCCGACGGTGAGCTGGTGCCGTTCGCCCACGACGCGACCCCGCTGTTCCACCACCGGCCGGACGTGGTGGTGTTTCCAGAGTCCACCGAGCAGGTCGCCGCGGTGCTGCGGCTGGCGACCGAGCGGCGGGTGCCGGTGGTGCCGCGCGGGGCCGGCTCGAACCTGTGCGCGGCCACAGTCCCGCTCCGTGGCGGCATCGTACTGGTGTTGACCCGGATGGACCGCATCCTGGAGATCAGCGCCGAGGAACTGCTGGCCGTGGCGCAGCCGGGCGTGACCAACAGCGCGTTGGCGACCGCGGCGGCGAGCCATGGCCTGTTGTTCGCACCGGACCCGGGCAGCCGCACGGTGGCCACCGTCGGCGGCAACGTGGCCACCTGCGCGGGTGGCCTGCGTGGACTCAAGTACGGGGTGACCCGCAACTACGTACTGGGCCTGGAGGTGGTACTGGCCACCGGCGAGGTGATCCGAACCGGTGGACGACTGTGGAAGGACGTCGCCGGTTACGACCTGACCAGGCTGCTCACCGGTTCGGAGGGCACCCTCGGGGTCATCACCGAGGTCACCATGGCGCTGCTGCCGATGCCGCCGGCGAGCGGTGCGGGCGTGGCCTACTTCCCGTCGTTGGCCGACGCCGGTCGGGCGGTGACCGGAATCGTCACCGGTGGGTTGCTACCGGCCACCCTGGAGTTCCTCGACCAGAAGTGCATCGGCGCGGTCGAGGATTATGCCCGACTGGGGTTGCGGCGTGACGCCGGCGCGCTCCTGCTCTTCGGTGACGACGGCCCGGACGACGTGGTGCGGCGCAACCTGGCCCGGATGGCCGAGCGGTGCACCGACAGTGGAGCCCTGGACGTGGTGGTCGCCGGGGAGGTGACCCAGGCAGAGGCGTTGTTCGAGGCCCGCCGGTGCTCGCTGCCGGCACTGTCCCGGTTGGCGCCGGTCACCGTGCTGGAGGACGTGTGTGTGCCCAGGCCCCGGATCGCCCAGATGGTGGACCAGATCGACCGGATCGCAGACCAGCACGGGGTGCTGGTCTGCACGTTCGGTCACGCCGGGGACGGCAACCTGCATCCGACCGCCTGCATCGACCTGGCCGACGGTGATGCCGAGGCCCGGGTGGGCCGGTTCTTCGACGAGGTGTTTCGCTCGGCGTTGGCGCTGGGCGGCACCATCACCGGCGAACACGGCGTCGGTGCGGCCAAGCTCCCGCACCTCCAGGCCCGGCTCGGCCGTGCCCAGATGGACCTGCTGCGGCGGCTGAAGACGGCGTTCGACCCGGCCGGCATCCTCAACCCCGGAAAGGTGGGTTCGTGATGACCACGCCGACTCCGCCGGAGCGCCGGGGGATCTTCACCCCCGAACTGCTGGACCGGTGTATCTCCTGTGGCTTCTGCCTGCCGGCGTGTCCCACCTACGCGGTGACCCGGGACGAGGCGTCCTCGCCGCGCGGGCGGATCAGCCTGATGCGGGCGTTGGAGACCGGACAGCTTTCCGACGGCGATCCGACGTTGACCGAGCAGGCGTCGTTCTGCCTGGGGTGTCGGGCCTGTGAACCGGTGTGTCCGGCCGGGGTGCGCTACGGCGCACTGCTGGAGGAGTGGCGTGACCACCAGTGGACCGGGCAACGCACACCGTGGTTGGTCCGGCCGCTGACCTGGGCGGTGAACCGCCGGTGGCGGATCCGACTGGCCGGCCTGACCCGCCGGCACGCCCGTGCCCGCACCGACCATGCCGGCCCGCACCTGATGCTGGGATGCGTGGAACGGCTGCTGTTTCCCGGTGTGAGCCGGGCGGTGGCGCGGCTGCGGCCCGAACTCGACATTCCGACCGGGCAGGGTTGTTGTGGTGCGTTGCACGCGCACAACGGTCAACTCGACCGTGGCCGTCGGTTGGCCAGGGAACTGGGCGACCAGTTGCCCGGCACCATCGTCACCACGGCCGGTGGGTGTGCGGCACACCTGTCCGACGTGCTCGGGCGTGACCGGGTGGTCGAACTGTCCGAGTACCTGACCCGGGTGGGTGTTCCCCCGCTCACCCCACTGACCGTGGACGGACGGCGAGCCCGGGTCGCGGTGCAGGACTCCTGCCACCTGCGCAACGGGATGGGCGTCTTCCGGGAACCCCGTGACCTGGTCAGCCGGGTCGCCGACCTGGTCGAGCTGCCGCACGCCAGCACCTGCTGCGGCGCGGCCGGTTCCTACTCGGTGCTGCGCCCCAGGGACAGCCGGCGGGTGCTGGACCCGAAACTGGCCGAGATCGACCAGGCCGGGGTCGACTTCGTGGTGGTGGTCAATCCCGGGTGCCAGCGACAGCTCGCCACCGGGCTGCGCCGCTCTGGTTCCCCGGTGCGGGTGCTGCACCTGGCCGAACTGCTGGACCGGGCGACCACCGGGTGACCTGGCGGTCGGCTCTGAAGGTTCTTCGGGTTGACGTGACGGTTGGTTGCTGGCCCGTGGTACTCGGATGTGCAGACCGCTGAAGGGATGGGATCACCACGGGCTCAGCGGGACAGACCCAACTCGCCCGCCCGCAGTCCGGCCTGGAAGCGGGAGTCGGCCTCGAGCTTGGTCATCAGCTCGGCCACGCGCCGCCGATAGGTGCGTACCGAGACGCCAAGTCGCCTGGCCGCCGACTCGTCGGTGAGTCCCGCACCGAGGGCTTCGAGGATCATGCGGCCGTCGGCGTCGAGGTGCGGAACGTCGCTGCGTAGGTAGGTTTCGAGATCGGCGGCGACGTCCCAGATCGCCCCGAAGAGCGAGTGAACGCCGTTGACCAGGATCTGCGACGTTGTCACGGTGTACTCGCGGCCGGCGGGGGTCTCCTGACCGGCGAGGATCATCACCCGCCGGTCGATGAGGATGGTCTCGTACGGCAGCGGCGAACGGCTGATCCGAACGAGAGCGCCCCTGGACCGCACCAGCCGCAGGTGCGCGCGGGCCTCCTCGTCGGCGAGCGCGACCGGGCTGAGCAGCTTTCGAGGGGTGAGGTTCGAGGTATCCGCGGTACGCATCCGGTTCCGGATCGCGGTCCTGGCCTCCGGCTGCGACCAGGTCCTGAGGTCCCGGGCGGCGCACAGGAACTCGGTCCGCGCGGACGCGAAGAGATGACCTGCGCGCGCGGCCAGTTCCGCGGCTCCTCGAACCGAGAACACCTCTTCGTTCCGCATCCCGCCAGTCTGGCAGCAAGTTGCCACGAGCTCGCTCGGCGTCGTGGCGGCGGACACCATGAGCGTCATGGCGATCAGGACTTTCTCCCTCGGTGGGGAGCTGACGGTCAACCGGCTTGGCTTCGGCGCGATGCGCCTGGCGATGGGCACCTTCGCCGGTCCGGCGCGAGATCCCGAGAGGGGCATCGCGGTGCTCCGCAGGGCCGTGGAGCTGGGTGTGAACCACATCGACACGGCCGGCTTCTATGGCAGGGACGAGGTGTGGGCCAACGAGCTGATCCGTACGGCATTGGCCCCCTACCGTGACGACCTGGTGATCGCGACGAAGGTGGGGCCGTTGCCCGGACCGAACGGGGTGCCGAGCGGGCAGGCGACGGCTGATCAGTTGCGCGGCCTGGTCGAGGCGGATCTGCGTTCTCTCGGCCTGGACCGGCTCGACCTGGTCTATCTGCGGGTCGGCGGGATGACCGGCCCAGGGGGCGAGTCGATCGCCGAACGGTTCGCGGTCCTGGCCGAGCTCCGTGCGGAGGGGCTGATCCGGCATCTGGGTGTCAGTAACGTCGACGCCACCCAACTGGCCGAGGCCCAGGCGATCGCGCCCGTCGCGGCGGTGCAGAACCGGCACACCGGTGACACGGGCCTCCTGGCGGAATGCGAGCGGGCGGGTATCGCGTATGTGCCGTACTTTCCGCTCGGCGGCGGCGTCGGCACCGGCCCACTCGACGCCGAGCGGCTCAGCAGGGTCGCCGCACGCCTGGGCGCGACCACCGCGCAGGTGCAGATCGCCACGCTGCTGGCGGAGTCGCCGTCGGTGCTTGCGATTCCGGGCACCGGTTCGCTCGATCACCTGGAGGAGAACCTCGCGGCGTGCGACCTCAGCCTCGGTGAGGAGGACCTGTCTGACCTGCGGGGCTGACTGATCGTCCACCGGGTCAGCCGGTGGCGTCCGGTGGGTGGCCGAGCCGCCGTGAACACGACCCGGCGGCCTGGCGGACCTGTTCGGCGATCGTGTCGACCAGGTCGTCGGTGAGCCGGGCGTCGGGCGCCGAGACGCTGATCGCGGCGACCGCGCGACCGCGACCGTCCAGAATGGCCGCCGCGACACAGGAGACTCCCTGTTCGGTCTCGCCGCGTTCCAGGGCGTACCCGCGGGCCCGGACCGAGTCGAGTTCGGCACGCAACCGTGCCGGTGAGGTGATGGTGCGGGGCGAGCGTGCGGTGAGCCGTCCGGGAATCCGGGTGTCCCACTGGTCGGCCGGCAGGCTGGCCAGGATGGCCCGTCCCAGTGCGGTGCAGTACATCGGGTCGCGGGCGCCGAGTCTGGCCCCCATCCGCAGTGGGCGGCTGCTCTCCAGCATCTCGACGTAGACCACGTCGGAACCGTCGGGCACGGCCAGGTTGACGGTCTCGTTGAAGGTCTCGTGCAGTTCCCGCATCGTGGGCAGGGCCAGGTCCCGGACCCGGGCGTGGTCGGCGGCCAGTTGGCCGAGTTCCCACACGAGCAGGCCGATGCGGTACCGGTCAGTTTCCGGGTCGTGTGCGACGAAGCCGCTCTCCCGCAGTGTGCGCAGGTACTTGAACGTGGTGCTCCTGGGCAGGCCGACCCGGGCGCACACGTCGCCCAGGGACAGTTCACGCTCTGCCTCGCCCAGGCAGCGAAGGACCTGTAGCGCCTTGAAGACAGGCTTGACCACGTAGTCGGCCTCGGTCAAGGTGATCGACTCCCCAGTTACCCGACCTGCCGCCGACGGCGGCGCGACAGCCCCAGGGTAGAGGGTGGGTCCAGGCCCCCGCCGGGACGGACCGACCCGAGCCTTGACACTCCCGATACCCTGAGGGGTGTTTCGTCTGTAGAGATCACTGTTTCTTGTGAAGAAACGGAATCGGTGGAGAGGACGGCGTGACGTGACGGGGACATGGCCCACCTCGGCGCTCGCCTGGGAGCGCTGCAAGCAGAGCCTCGGCGGCGGCGTGAGCACCGGCCTGCGGGCCTCCATGGCACCCCATCCGCTCTTCTTCGAACGTGGGGAGGGCAGCAGGCTCACCGATGTCGACGGCCACGAGTACGTCGACTACGTGCTGGGCTGGGGTCCGCTCATCCTCGGCCACAGCCATCCGGAGATTGTTCGGGCCGTGGCCGCCCAACTGCCACTCGGTCAGACCTTCGGCGCGGGCCACCGCTGGGAGTACCAGGTCGCCGAACAGGTGTGCGCCCTGGTTCCCGGCGTCGAACGGGTGCTGTGGTCCAACACCGGCTCGGAGGCGGTCCAGATCGCCCTGCGACTGGCCAGGGCGGTGACCGGCCGGCGTCGGGTGGTGAAGTTCGTCGGCCACTACCACGGCTGGTCCGACCAGATCCTGGTCAGTTACCGCGATCCCGATCCGGCCGGCCGACCGGTGTTGACCAGCCGTGGGCAGAATCCGGCGGCGCTGGAGGACGTCCTGGTCGCCGACTGGAACGACCTGGACCGGGTCGGGCGGTTGCTCCGTGACCCGGCCAACGACGTGGCCGCGGTGCTGTGCGAACCGGTGCTGTGCAACTCCGGAGTCATCCCGCCAGACGACGGCTTCCTGGCCGGGCTGCGTCAGCTGTGCGACTCCACCGGGTCGCTGCTCATCTTCGACGAGGTGATCACCGGGTTCCGGATCGCCCGCGGCGGTGCCGTCGAGCGGTTCGGGGTGCACCCGGACCTGGTCGTGCTCGGCAAGGCGATCGGTGGTGGGTTCCCACTGTCGGCGGTGGCCGGCCGGGCCGACATCGTCGACCAGGTGACCCGTGGGGTCGTCCACGCCGGCACCTTCAACGGAAACCCGATCGTGCTGGCGGCTGCGCACGCCACCCTGTCCGAGTTGGCTGGCGCCGGGGTGTACGACGCGTTGGAGCAGTCGACCGCCACGCTGGTCGACGGTATGCGTGCCGCGCTGCGCACGCACGGCGTCGTCGGCTCGGTGCACGCCGTCGGCCCGGTCGTCCAGTGTGTACTCGGGGTCGGGTCGGTGGGTTCGTTCGCCGACTTCGCCGCCGGCGACTGGAAACGGTACGAGGCGCTGACCGTCGAACTACTTCGTCGTGGTGTGTTCGTCATGCCCGGCGGCCGCTGGTACCTGTCCACCGCACACACCATGGCCGACCTGGACCTGACCGTGCGGGCCTTCGCCGACGCGGTGGGCGCACTGCGGTAGCTGGACCGGAGCGGCGACCACCGCGCCGGTCAGATCGGCCGGCGGCGGAAGAGCAGGTAGCCGCCGGCGCCGAGCGCGACCAGCCCGACGCCCCCGGCGGTCAGCACGCCGGTTGACGGCCCATCGTTCGCATCGTCACCCGAACCCGGGTGGGCCGCCGCCGGTCTGTCCGGGTTGGTTGACGGTGTCGACGTCGGGCCGGTGTCGGCCGGTGTGGCAGCCCCCGTCTCCTGCGGCGGTTGCGACCCGACCGACTGGGTCGACCCCGCCGGCGCGACCGGTGTGGTCACCGGGG